>CAZNCM010000457.1:1235-4251 GCA_964571155.1 uncultured Lyngbya sp.
AAAATTGATATTGCGGTTAATCACGTAGGTAACGGTATCTCCGGCTTGTTGATGGCGCAATTTGTCGCTGAGATCCCGGATATTTGTGATGATTGTCGGATCGGTTTGTTGGAGTAAGACCACGGCTTCTGTTGCTGAAATATCCTCTTGGGCATCAGCACGGTTTAAAATAGCATCTATGGTTTGAGTGAACATGAGAAAGCCCGCTTTTGTAGAATGTTGCACGATATAGGCAGGTTTGGAGAAAAGGCTCATTCTGACATCCAGTGTGAACGGTTTTTCTAGCCTCGCCCTTGCTATCAATTATGATAATGATTTTTGGGTTCGATTTTAAGTTTCGATTTCAGACTTTAAATATACACTCGCTTTTTAATCTTTTTAAGTCTATGTTGATTAAACCTTCTCATTCTCAATCGGCTAACCATTTTTCTCGGGTTTTTATCTCTAAGGTTTTGAGGTTTTTAATTCCGGTTTCGAGTCTAAGTTTGGGATTGAGTTTGCTGCTTCCTTGGGATTTTTCTAAGGGTTTAAGTTCTGTCGTTCTCGCTCAAACTTCCCCTTCTCTCGTTCAGGAAGATTCGCCAACTCAGGAGAACTCTCCGACTGAAGAACCGATGATAGAAAGTCCTCAGACAACAGAAGAAGAATCTCAGGATCGCAATGATATTCTGTTTGAGAGTCAGCCCCAACCGGGCGATAATTCTAGCCCAACAGAGAAACCTGGCGATCGCAATAATCCTCTGCTTCCAAATCCTTCTCAACCTGGAGATGATTCTAACCCCAGAGAAGAACCTGGCGATCGCAATGACTCTCAATCTGATTCTCAAGCTGATCCCGAACAATTATATGAAACGGGAATTGAACAATTTCGACAAGGGTTATTTACTGAGGCTTTAGACACTTTTCAACAGGTTTTAGAACTTCGTCAAGAACAGCAGGAAAATTCATTAGAAGTCGCGGCGACGCTGAATTATTTGGGTGATGTTTACGCGAATATGGGCGAAAATACCGAAGCTGAAAAAGCGATCCAAAAAGCTTTGACGATTTATCGTCAGCAGGAAGCGAACAGTCAAGAAGCAAAAATTGGGGTGAGTCGTAGTTTGAATTTGTTGGGATTTGTCTATAGTAATACCGATAAAAATGCTGAGGCTTTGAAGTTACATCAGGAAGCATTGACAATTGCTCAATCGGTTCAAGATCCTGAAAATATTGGTGAGTCTTTACATAATATTGCGTCAGTGTACACTCGTCAAGGTCAGTTTGAACAAGCTCTTGAATATTATGAACAAGCGAGAACTTACCGTGAACAAGTAGGAGATTTACGAGATGAAAGTCGCACGTTGAATAATTTAGGTGCGCTCTATTTTAGTCGGGGAGATACTGAAAAAGCAATTGGAATTTATCAACAAGCGTTGGCGTTACGCCGTCAAATTGGAGATCAAGCGGGTGTAGGGAGGTTGTTGAGTAATATGGGGTATATTTATCAGAAATTGGGTGATAATACTCAAGCCTTAGTGTATTTTGAGCAAGCAGTGGGTTTGTTGGAAAGAATAAAAGATCAAGATAATGCGGCTCGGGTTTATGGTTTAATTGGTACAATTTATGAAGCCCAGGAACAACCTACTGAAGCGTTAACAGCTTATCAAAAAGCCGTTGATATCGCACAAAAAGCTGAAGACAGCAGCAGACTCCCTGAAGCTTTAGATCAATTGGGTTATGTCTACTATAAGCAGGGTGAATATCAACAGGCTTTACAAATCTATCAACAAGCATTATCGTTATATAAGCAGCTTGAAAATCAAGCTAAAACTGGAGCAATCCTCAAGAAGATTGGAGAGGCTTATGAGGGGTTGGGTGAGTATCCTCAAGCGTTAGAAAGTTTCCAGGAAGCGTTAGTATTGCTGAAAGCTGCCGGAGATACAGAAGGAGAAAAAGCCGCTCGTCAAAGTATCGAGTCGGTGGAACAAAAACAAGGTCAATCAAAACCCTAATTAGGGTGATTGGTTTGGGGATGATTTTATTAAAAATTAACCTTTTGATAGAGAAAACTGTTAATTAGACTACTGAAGTTGCTGGGTTGGTTGAGGTACTCTGTTTTACAGAGATTAAGATAAACTCAAACCATATAATTGATATAATAGAACCCCGTGTCTAAATTTATTAAACACGGAGTCTATCCTATGAGAAAATGCAAACTGTGAAGTTAAGGTTTAAGTGTGATCTCGTAAATTCGCTGACAAATCGCAAATAGAGTAAGAGAAATCAGAAGTTTCATCGAGAATGGGGTTAATAAAAACACCCAAGCTAGAATCATAGATCCTGATAAAACAACCAAAATTTGATGAATTTCGTCAGGAACAATAAACTTCATCAAGATCGCTGCAACGACAGAGATTGATAAACACAAATAAAGAACAATCACAACAGATAACCTCCCTTCAAATTTTAAGGTTAGTTAGCGATAAAATGATGTTGAGTTGCAATCCAATACAACTCTAACCAAAATTTAGGATTGTCCTTTTTGAGTTTAGACATGGGGTCACGAATCAGGCGGGTTGCATTAATAGAAACCACTTCAATCAACCCCATATTTTCAGAAATGTCCTTGAAAGCGTGTTGTTGGGCTTGAAATTCTCGTCTTCTTTCTTGAGGGTAGTAAATCCCCAGATAGTAGAATTGTCGGCCTGAACGTTCGAGATAGCATTCAAGGACTTTCACATAACAGAAATCTAAAACCTTTCCGGCTTCAGGATAGTAATTCTCGACAAGATGAACAAACTCTTGAACGAGATAGTCTCGACTAATCATCATAGGCGTTGATAAGTAAGCCAACTTGGTCTTACATAGGGTAAACACCAAACTTTAGTGCAAGGAGTTTTCAGCTTCTTACATTTGTTTTCAAATGTATTAAATCGATGCTGATAATCCTCTTGTTTGGAAACGTCATCAGGAGTTTTCACCGTACTGACTGGACAAAACTCCTGAATTTCTTTACAATACTGTGGCGGAAAATTGG
>CAZNCM010000458.1:0-1885 GCA_964571155.1 uncultured Lyngbya sp.
AATTGTTGAAGCAATGGAACGCTTGGCAGAGGTTACACAACGAGTCTATCAGGGTGTGATGGCAAATGTCTAAAGCGGTGTCGCATTTGATCTAAACTTGGTGTCCGATCAGTTGGCTTGCTGGGGGTAAAGTGCCAATGCTGTACCCCAGTTTGTATAAGCCTAGAAAAATCAGCCAAGGGAAGATTCCCGTTTAAAATGAGGTAAGGGATCGTGAAACCCAAGCGTTGTCATCGGTTAGTCGGCGATTACGAGTTATTGTGAAATTGGCGCACTCTATCGGGAATTTTACAGCCGGGGTGACTGGCTGAAATTGATCTGTTGAACCTTGGCATCTGACTCCCTGAATTGTTTTCACTCTCCATTCCCTCTCAAAGTTGTGTTTAACTTTAACTTTTGTATCATGGTCTGAATTCTAGATTGGGAATAAGTATAAAGAAAGATTTCTTGTTGAATTCTTGTTTCTAGAGGAGGAGAAGGTGTCCAATACATCAAAGTTGGATGAGATTATTACAAGTTTAGAAAAAGATGTTAATCTTAATCGCATCAAAAAGGTGATGATTTGTGCTTGTCGAGGCAAATGGGAAAATAATCAAAAATGTCTGAATGATTTTGTCATCAAAGATTTAGTCCAGGAGTTGTACTGGAAAACTCAAACCTCTAACAATCTTGCTAATATTTTAGAACGAATTTTATCAAAGATCAATAAAAAATCAGAATATACTCTGATTGTTGAGAAAATTCTAGAACTAATGGGGGAACTGTATGTAGAAAATCAACTTCAGCCCCCCAAACTTCAAGGATCTCAAACGCGGATTTCTAATTCTCCTCCATCTTCGGGGTCTTCCGGTTCAGAACGAACAGCCCCCTATTCTGAGTTAAATTCTCTGTCAACTCTTACCTGTTTGGTCAGGCATTCCACCCATTGGAGAATTATGCAGTATACAAACCCTTTACGGGTAAAAATTTTACTGTTTTCCACCTTAGAACGAGAATTTGATTTTAATACTCAAGATTGGTCACAACTCAAGTTACACAGTTTAGATGATTTACTCAGACAGCTTATTCACAACTTTTCCAGTCTTGCAGGTTTGGAAAATCATCTCATCAAAATGGCAAACTATCTAGAAAACCCAGATGAAAATATTAAAACGGTAGAATTAGTCCTAGAAGCCTTACAACCTATCTATACAAAAAAGCCAGAAAAAACCACTCAGAAGTTACCCAAAAATTTCAATCAAGAAAATGAATTAAGTGAAAATAAAACAACCAGTAAACGCTTAAAAAACTCCAACTTAATTCCAGCAGATCGGGCTAATTCTCAGTTAAACTCACCCTTAAATTCATCCTCAGAGAATACCAACCTCGATAGCTTTATCAGTGAAAAACTTTCCCTGACTCAATCTAACTTGATCTCAACCCAACTCAAAACCGAAGAACTTGTTAATCTCAACAATCAATTAGAATCCCAGATCACTCGCATTGTCAACAAAAGTATAAAAAAAACCATATATCCGATTAATCAAACCTGGGACGAATTACAAAACCTTTTAGATCTCTGTTTTAAAAATCTCCCCCCCAAAGAACGTTCTGACTTAAAAAAACACGCTTTACAAGAATTACTCAACGTCATTAGTCTCAAAGTCAATGAATTACAAGCGTCATTAGACCAACTCGATACCCATGAACAACAATTTGAGCAAACTCTCGATCTTTCTCAACAAAAAATGATGGAACTCGCTCGACAGGGAAACCCCAAAGCGATCGCCACACTGATTAATCAATCCCTAAAACCCAGGGGAATTAATACTCAAGTCAAATCTCAAAACCGTTGTTTACACATTGTGATCACGGCTGAACCCATTCCCGAGTCAGAAACCACAGC
>CAZNCM010000458.1:1901-4247 GCA_964571155.1 uncultured Lyngbya sp.
ACAAAAAATTAATTTTTCTGAAAATTAAATCGATTCAAACCATCAAAATCTATGGACGAAAAACAGGGACAAAATCTATCGCCTGGACACAAGAATATACCTACAATTAACTTAAAACTTAAATTCGATGGATGTCACTGAACTGCAAAACCGATATCAAGCAGGAGAACGAGATTTCCGAGATATTCATCTGAGAAATGCTAATCTCAACGCTGCGGATTTGATCGATGCCAATTTCAATCACGCCGACTTACAAGGAAGCGAATTTGTTTTCGCCTATCTCAATAGTGTCAACTTCGCCAGAGCTAATTTAGCCAGCGCTAAACTCAGTGGAGCATACCTCAATAAAGCCAATCTTAGCGGTGCTAACCTCAGTGATGCAGATCTTCACGGTGCCGTTTTACAAGGAGCCGATTTTCGCAAAGCTAATCTCTCTTTAGCAATATTACTCGATGCTAACCTGATTCAAGCTGATTTACGAGGAGTCAACTTTCAAGGCGCTGACTTGCGAGGCGCTTGTTTACGGGGGGCGAACTTGCGGTATGAACGTCGCATCTACGACGGGGTGAACTTGCGGGGGGCTGACTTGCGGGGCGCTGACTTACAAGGCGTTAACTTGACGGGTGCTGACTTAACTCGCGCTAATCTCCGAGGGGCGAATTTAGGGGAAACGGTTCTCAGAGGGGCGATTTTGAAGCAAGCTAACCTGACTCAAACTAATCTTCAATCAGCTTTTTTAACCGAAGCCGATTTATCCGGCGCCCGACTCCTTGGGGCGAATTTAAGAAAGGTGAAACTAGAACGAGCAATCTTAATCGAGGCTCAACTTCCGGGTGTAGAATTGTGTGATTCGATTTTACCCGATGTTAAGCTCAGTAGTGCCAACCTCTCGGGTGCAGATTTAAGCCGTACAAACTTAGTCAGAGCCGATTTAACCCGCACAGATTTGAGTAACGCCAATTTAACTCAAGCTGATCTTACCGATGCGTCGGTGGCGCGAACTAATCTCCGCAACGCCAATTTGAGTTATGCTTATTTAACTCGGGTTGAGTTTAGTAGTGCGACAACGATTGGCGTACAATTACATGGGGCAATTATGCCGAATGGAGAAATTCACCAGTAAAGAATTAAAATTATTTTATCTTTAAATTATGGCTCGCAAACGGTTAATTATTGAAATGGGAATGGGGATTGATCAACATGGACAAGAACCCACTGTCGCCGCAGCCCGGGCGGTTCGTAATGCTATCGCTCATAACGCTTTACCGGGAGTTTGGGAGGTAGCCGGGTTAAGTCATCCAAACGAGATGATTGTCGAGGTACAAATTGCGGTTCCCTATCCCGAACAAGTTCGATCTGATCAGGTTTTAGCCGTTTTACCTTTTGGTCAAAAAACCCTTAAACTGGAGTCGGGTGGTATGGTTGTACAAGGACGAGCGATCGCAGAACTTGAGGATAAAAATGATGAGATGTTGATTGCGGTGGCGGCGGTTACGGTATTCGTTGAAATGGACTAAGAACTTCTGATTTTCTGGAGTGTTGTGACAGTTTTTCTGATAAAATCGGTAGGGTAATGATAAACTCAGCGCCCTGACCGTATTCAGAAACTACGTCAATTTTTCCGTGATGATTTTCAATAATTTTATAACAAATTGCTAGCCCAATTCCTGTTCCTTTGCCAATTTCTTTAGTCGTGAAAAAAGGATCAAAAAGTTTAGGTTTAATGTGATCGGGAATTCCTAAGCCATTATCTCGAATTCTGACTTGAACTTCTTCAGCGTTGATTTGTAGAGTTTCAATGGTAATTTGGGGTTTTCGGGGAATTTTAACCGCTTCTAAAGCATCAATGGCATTCGCGATAATATTCATAAACACTTGATTGAGTTGCGCCGGATAACATTCAATTAACGGGATATCTCCATACTGTTTTACAAGTTCAATGTTTGACTTGAAACGATGATTTAAAATTAAAAGCGTATTCTCAATTCCTTCGTGAAGATCAGATCTTTTAATGTCCGCTTCATCAAGGCGTGAAAAGTTTCGTAGAGATAAGACAATCTCTCTAATTCGTTGGGTTCCCATTTTCATCGATCCCAGTAACTTAGGTAAGTCTTCTGCAATAAAGTCTAAATCAATTTCTGTAAGTTTTGCTTCAATTTCGGGAATAAGTTGAGAGCAGTTTTTTTGATAAAGATAAACTAAACTCAGTAAATCTTGAATTTGCTCAGAAGCGGGGGTAATATTTCCATGAATAAAACCAACCGGATTATTGATTTCATGGGCGATTCCTGCTACCATATGACCTAAGCTTGACATTTTTTCGGTTTGAATCAGTTGGGCTTGAGC
>CAZNCM010000459.1:0-814 GCA_964571155.1 uncultured Lyngbya sp.
ATGCACGGTTGGAATATAGGGATTACGCGGATGCAACACCATAGAAGTGCCTGTGGCGTAAAATCCATGACCTTCAGCTTCCGGACGTTGAGCCAAAATCGAAGGCGGTAAATTTTTACCCCAAACCTCCGAAAAATTCACGCCCCCTTGCTCAAAGACATCACCATCGCGAAGTACACGAGAACGACCCCCGCCCCCTTCTGGACGTTCCCAGGAGTCCTCTTGAAACTTGCTTTTACCATCAAGCTGTTCCAAACCCTGACAAATTTCATCTTGAATCTGCTTCATAAATTGGCTGACTCTGGCTTGGGAGTCTGCCCCTGGCGGATTCGGCATTTTTGTTTTTTCAGATACTCTCGAAGCTGTCATAACCGCTCCTAAACATTCGTGATTGCTAAACCATTGCTCGTTGCCAAGCGATTTAATCATCCGAGCTTTAACCCAACTTGGTCAATAGGTTAATCTCACGAATTTTTATTTTAACCTGATCGCGTCAACTCTTTGATCTTTGAGTGAATTGTGCTTTCGGAGATTGTATCTTTTCGTTAAAATATCGTCATCAAAACTTAATTATTCCGGCTCTGCCCAAAAATAGAGAAGGGAGGAAATCGCAGCCGATGCGATCAGCAACCCCAATTGATCTGGCTTATTCAATCAAAAATCAAGATGTCAAATTCCCTCGATGTTAACTCTGTGTTAGAAATCCTGCGACCCGTACAAGATCCCGAACTTCAGAAAAGTTTGGTCGAACTGAATATGATTCGCAATATCGAAATCAATCAAGGTGATGTCAGCTTTACCCTGGTTCTCACCA
>CAZNCM010000459.1:824-4226 GCA_964571155.1 uncultured Lyngbya sp.
CGTTACGAGAGTTCATCGTTGAAGATTGTCAAAAAGCAGTCAAGCAACTTCCGGGAGTCGAACGAGTTACAGTTGATGTCACGGCTGAAACTCCCCAACAGAAATCGATACCGGATCGCCAGGGCATAGAAGGGGTCAAGAATATTCTCGCCATTTCGAGTGGAAAAGGGGGAGTGGGAAAAAGTACCGTTGCGGTTAACGTTGCGGTTGCTCTGGCTCAAATGGGTGCCAAAGTCGGGCTAATTGATGCGGATATCTACGGCCCCAATGACCCCACCATGATGGGACTTTCAGACTATCAAGTGATGGTTCATCAGGGCAAACAGGGTGAAGTCTTAGAACCGGCTTTTAACTATGGTGTTAAGTTGGTTTCTATGGCGTTTTTGATTGATCGCGATCAACCCGTGATCTGGCGTGGCCCGATGCTAAATGGGATTATTCGTCAGTTTCTTTACCAAGTCGAATGGGGCGAACTTGATTATCTGATTGTGGATATGCCACCGGGAACTGGAGATGCTCAACTCACGCTGGTGCAAGCGGTTCCCATGTCTGGTGTTGTGATTGTAACGACACCGCAAACGGTTTCACTTCTGGACTCTCGCAAAGGTTTACGAATGTTCCAACAACTGGGAGTTTCTATCCTGGGAATTGTTGAAAATATGAGTTATTTTATCCCGCCCGATCTCCCGGAGAAAAAATATGACATCTTTGGTTCGGGAGGGGGCGAGAAAACGGCGAAAGAACTTGGTGTTTCCCTTTTAGGCGGAATTCCTCTAGAAATGCCTGTGCGAGAAGGCTGTGATAATGGAGTTCCCATCGTCATTGCTCATCCCGAGTCTGCTGCGGCGACCGAGTTAATGGCCATTGCTCAACGAATTGCGGCGAAAGTCTCTGTTGCGGCTCTTGCTTAACGATTGTTGCAAAAAATCTAATCACTTTAAAGCTGTTCCGAATTCTCGAATTTTCTGTAGACTGAGGAATGTAGAGATCAATTTAGGATAAAGCAATGATTCTCCCCGGTTCAGCAGTTCGTGTCATTAATGCAAGTGATACCTACTTCGGTTTTCAAGGACAGGTGCAACGGATTAGCGATGGAAAAGTTGCGGTTTTGTTTGAAGGGGGAAACTGGGATAAATTAGTCACGTTTCGACTTTCTGAGATCGAACCCGTTGATGCGACAGCCGGACGGAAAGCGAAGAAAAAATAATAAAATCGGGCAGGTTCAGGATCAATTCAACAGTCCTCTACCTGCCTGTCTGTAATGATTTGCCGGGTATTTGCTCATGCGTCTTCCCTTTCCTCAATTTAGTACCACTCCTCGTCATCCCCGTCATATTGGAGAGGTGATTGAGACGACAACCTGTGAATTTTTAGCTCAATGTCTTGAATCTGAAGATCTGACGTTCCCGATTATGCCTCCGTTTGGCAGTTGGATCAAATCGAGTGATGAGGAGTCGGGTAATCAGATTTATGCGATCGTGTATCATGTGACCACCAGTCCGATTGATTCGGTACACCGAGCGCGAGCCTTGGGGTTATCCTTGCAAGAGTTACGGGAAGAACAACCGCAGATTTTTGCCATGCTGAAAACTGAATTTAGAGCGGCGATTATCGGGTTTGAAACTCCGGCTACGGGTAATAACGGGATTGAACCCCGCCGAGGTTTGGTTTATCAATATATTCCCCCTCGTCCTCCGCAAATTCATCAGGCGGTTTACCACTGCGAATCGACAGATATTATTCACTTTAGCGAGGAATTTGATTTTCTGCGAACCTTACTGCAAGTCAATCAAGCCCCTGTTGAGTCTTTGGTTGCTGCGGCGATTCGTCATATTTATCAACTGCGAAATTGCGATCGATCTTGGCTCGTTGAAGCAGGGCGCACTTTAAGTCTTGTGTTACGAGATGACTATGATCGTTTGCGAGTCATTCTTAAACAAATTCATCCTTGAGGAGAGTTAGGAAGACAGTAAATAGTTCTCACTGTTGAGTTTTGACCTTTCCTCAAATCTAGCAAAAACCTTAGTTTAGGCACAGTGCCTAAAAAATCGAATGCAGGATTTGTAAACATTTCCTGAGAATCTGAAACCGTAATCTCCGATTCGGTTTTAGAGGTTCAAACGACAAAAAATCAAAGCTGATAAGCGTGAGGCTGATGAAGAAGATTAACCGACTACGGGCTTCGATTCTAGCCCTGGGAACCCTGCAATCCTTACTCCTGAACTTGGCAATTGCTCCTGGGTCTGTGGCAGATGATACTAATACCGTCCAGCAAGTATTCGCAGATTACAAAAGTGCAATCCTGGCCAGTTCTGGTGATCGCGCTGTAGACCAGTTGAGCCAGAGTACGATTGACTACTACGGTGAAATGCGTAAATTAGCAGTCTGCGAGTCGGCTGAAACAGTCAAGGCAGAATCAATGGTCAACCGGGTACAGATTCTGTCGATGCGATTTCGCGTGCCAACGGAAACACTGGTGGAACTGTCGGATCGGGAAGTGGTCGTTTATAGCGTGGATCGGGGATGGATTGGTAAAGAAAGCGTGATGAAACTGGATGTGGGAGAGGTAACGATTGAGGGAGAGGAAGCCCAGGCAGAGGTGGTGAGCAACGGTGAGCCGACGGGGATTAAGTTTCGTTTTGTCAAGGAAACAGAGGGTTGGAAGTTTGATCTGCTGTCCACAATTGAATTGACGAACCAGGCTTTTGAGCAGTTGGCAGAGGTGCAGGGGCTGAAACAGGATGAGTTTATTTTTGCAGTGTTGGAGATTTTGGAAAGCCGCACTCCTACCGAGGACATCTGGAATCCCGTGGCTCCAGACGATCCGTTGTGTATTTAGAGATCGGGTGGGAGGACAAGGATATGTGACTTCTCTCCATACAATGTCTTACTTGGCTCAAAAATAGCTTCGCTATTTCTACGCATACTAGGGATTGAAACATCCATGGCTTTATTTACAATCTCTATGTTCAACAATAAGCCGAAAAAACTTGGCAACAAGATCAATAAAGTCCTCTGTTGATTCGTAAGGGAGGACATTTCGACCCGAAATAATTCGAGACTGACCATTTGGCCATCCTTTGTGATAAGCTTGAGCGCGTTGTTCTGGTGTCTCAGAAATCCCTTTGCGGCTAATACTAGAAGCTTTTTCCCCGATCGCCACTAACGTCGGTTCTTGAATCCCCGCCATCGCTGACTCATAATCTTTTCGCCAAAACCCCGCTAAAAAGGCAAATACCGCATATCGACTCTTGGGGTCAGTCGCTCCGGCTTCTAGCATATCAAGCCACTGTTGATCCACCGCTTCAGCTTCAGCAAACAATTGACGAATTGAAAAAGACTCGACAAACTGGCGACGACGAGCATAAAGCCAGAATAAACTCCCCATGGGAGCATCAAAAA
>CAZNCM010000460.1:0-4211 GCA_964571155.1 uncultured Lyngbya sp.
CTGTTGTTTTAGGACAAATCAGTGGTTTTGGTGCGGACAGCTATATTCTGGGACTGCAAGCTTTAATCAGACATCTCCGCCAGACAATGCAGCTTGAGAGAGATCTGTCTTCTCAAGCCAAGGCTGAGTAAGGAGAGTAATCGATGCAATACTCATTGCTCAGTCGGTTTCAAGGAGCAATGGCAGGTTTGTCTTTTGGCAGTCGATTAAGAAGATTGCCCCCCGAAAAATCTGTCTTTCTCTCCAAGACTTCTCCCCAAAAAGTGAATCACGATTCCCAAACTTTGCTAAACTTAAAGCAGTATCGGTTGAAAGGATGTGAATCCAAGAAAAAGGATGAACAATTCACTTCAAGCGACAACGAGAGTCTTGTGATTCAAATGACTCGTAGCCTCATTCGATGCCAGGGATTGGAACGAGCCGATTGGAATCAGAGTTGGCAGGAATGGCAACAAAATCAACAAAATCAACAAAATCAACAAAATCAACAATCCTTGGGTAATGATCGCCTATCTTTGGCAGAAGTTGCTGTAGCAACCGTACCGATCGCCTTATTGTTTCACGAGCAACCCGCTCAACTCCAGCAGCAACTTCTCGAAGCCATACAAGTTTGGCAAGAATCCCCCTCCTGTCAGGGTTTAGAACAGGCTGTCATTGTCTTTAACTTGGCGATCGCACTGGCATTAAAGGAAGAACTTGATCCCCCAACCCTAATTCCCACTCTCCTGAATCATCTTGATCCGCAAATCGATCTGCATCAGCAGTTGCAACAGGTTCAGAGCTTAGTGGAACAAAGGGTCAGTTTAGAAACAGCTCGAGAGTTGCTGCTCAAAAATTCTCGGGAACTCGCGATTGACTCTAAAACAGATGAGATCTGGGTCGGTTCACCAGATACAATACCGATAGCCCTTGCATTTTACAGCTTTGTCAGTACACCCCACAATCCGGCGATCGCCTTGTTGCGAACGGTTGAGCTCGATTCATTAACTCCCATGGTGAGTACACTGACTGGAGTATTGTCTGGTGCTTACAACAGTATTTCTAGCTTTCCCCTCTCCTGGCGACTGCAACTTCAAACAACGACAACTTCATCATCTTCACCTATAATTTCGGCAGAAACCCCATCAAACACCCGGAAACAGTCAGTCGGAGAAATTCTCCAAAAGGTAACAGAGCTATTCGCAGTTTGGTCTGGGGTTTATAATACAGCAAATCCATTCTTAGAAACGGATTCAACCCTGGCTGTGGCGGCTCCCAATGTAATTCGTCCACCTCAGATCTAAAAAATCTAGCCTAAATTCGTAAATCCCTGAAGCTGAAAGGGTTTACCCGGTCGAGAACACTCCGATTGGTACAGTATATTAAGTTATTGTCCATAAAGATCGTATCCCAAAATCAGAAATCTGTACTCTAGAATTGATATGACACGGCTGCACTCTAGAATCTAGCTTCGATATAGATGAACACGTTCCAGTTAATCACACGGCAGATTGAACGGCTTCGTAGCCGTACTCACAGCTCGTCGTTGCGAGTCCCATTGACTCGGGCTGAAAATCGCAATTCGGATCGCTCGCAGCAACGCCAACCTGGATCGTCGTCTGACGAGTCTCAAGGCCAACAGACATCTTCTAAAAACTTCAAGCGCAAATCACCTAAGTCTCCTCAAGCCGGTTCTCCAGCACTACTGTTTTTGGCGATTATCTCGCTAACAGGAGTGATGGGTGTTCGCTTCTACAACCAACCCAAACTCGCCGTTGGCCGGGAGGCTCCGGAAACGATTTTAGCGCCGACCGATGCAGAACTAACTGACATGAAAACCACAGAAGAAAGACGTAAAGAGGCTCTCTATGGCGTCGTTCCTGTCTTGGTGCCTAATCCCCTGGTCAACGAAGAAATTAATCAGAGAATCGAAACCGTACTCGCTCAAGGTGATGTGGTCAGAGATCTGGCTCGACCCTTCCCCTTCCTTGACTCAGGGACACTATCAACAGATGTCCAATCCTACTTGCGAAGAATACCAGAGTGGCAATGGAACGAATTACTCGCGCAAGTCGAACAAACAACTGTGCAACCCCAACTCAATTTAAGTACCTCTGGGAGCTTATCAACCGATAGCGGCAAATTTTCATCCACTCAACAAGAAGGAACCGATCAACTGCGCTGGAAAGCATTTGCTCAACTCCGAGGGTATGGAAAACGAGCCTCTCCTCAAGAGTTTGCTGCTCTAGTAACGGATATTGATGATGCTCGCAAGCGTTATGCTAAAGCCTATACAACCTTTTCTAAACAGCTTCCTTCAGATAAAACGAGCTTTTATAATCAGTCTTTGCTCGACTGGTCCGATCAAACTTGGGAGCAAACTCAAGTTGGGATCTTACAAGTGGCAAAGGAAATGCTGAGTCAGGGTATTGCCCCTGGATTACCGACCGAGATTTTACAACAAGCGGTTAATATTCAGGTCAAAACAGCTCTACCAACCGAATCTCAAGACTTTGCGGCAAAGTTGCTCACAACCGCTTTGCGAACGAATTTGATTGAAGATCGAGATTCCACTCGGACTCGGGCTGAACTCGCCGCTCAAAGTGTTGATCCGGTGGTTGTCACGATTAGTCAAGGCGATGTGATTGTTCGTCAGGGCGAAAAAATTACTCAACGTGAGTTCGTGATGCTCGATCATTTTGACAAGAGCGAACGAGGCATTAATTGGAAAGGTTTACTGGCTTTTGCCGCTCTAGTCAGTGGGGCGGTTGTGGTTGTGTTATTTGTAGGAAGGCGATTTCGGCCGAGTCTTCGCCACCGAGACTATTTATTGCTGTTGTTACTGACTTTAAGTACCCCTTTGCTGGTGCTGTTAAAAGTCCCTTCGACGGGTTTACCCGCAGTGGGTTTATTAGCAGGTAGCTTCTACGGTTCGGCGGTGGGTGTAACCGTTGTGGGTTTGCTCTCGGCGATGATTCCAATTGGTTTGGAAATTGAGATGATTCCTCTACTGGCAAGTGCAGCAGGGGGGCTTTTGGGAAGCTTACTAGCCGGACAATTGCGATCGCGAGAAGAACTGGCTTTACTAGGGGGAGCAGTTGGGTTAGCTCAAGGGACTGTTTATCTGCTCGTGACCCTAACGGTTGTCGGTACAACGGCGAGTTCGATTTGGTTTATTCTATTGCGCCAAGTGGTCTTACAAGTTCTTGAAGGGTTAGCTTGGAGTGTTGTCGCTTTGGGATTAAGCCCTTATTTAGAACACGTCTTTGACTTAATTACACCGATTCGGTTAGCGGAACTGGCGAACCCCAATCGACCCCTGCTGAAGCGCTTGGCAACGGAGGCTCCTGGCACGTTCCAACATACGATGTTTGTGGCAACCCTAGCAGAAGCGGCGGCTCAAGCTTTGGGATGTAATGTGGAACTGGTGAGAACAGGAACTCTGTATCACGATATTGGGAAAATGCACGATCCGCTTGGGTTTATTGAAAATCAGATGGGAGGGCCAAACAAACACGACGAAATTAATGATCCCTGGGAAAGTGCCAGAATTATCAAAAAACACGTTAGTGAAGGGTTGGCGATGGCACGTCGTTGTCGTTTACCCAAGGCGATTCAAGCTTTTATTCCCGAACACCAAGGGAAAATGCTAATTGCCTATTTCTATTATCAAGCCCAACAACGAGCAAAAGAAGATCCGACAATTACGGTGAAAGAGGAAGATTTTCGCTACGATGGGCCAAGTCCGCAGTCGAAGGAAACTGGAATTGTGATGTTAGCTGATTCTTGTGAGGCGGCGTTGCGAAGTCTCAAAGATGCCACCCACGAAGAAGCCCTACAAATGGTGAATAAAATTCTCCGGGCGAGATGGCAAGATAATCAATTGGTAGACTCTGGACTCAGCCGAGAAGATATGGCAAAAATTGCTGAAGTTTTTGTGCGGGTTTGGGAACAAGTCAACCACAAACGTATTGCTTATCCGAAAGGGGTCTTTTCGGCTCGATAAGTCACGGAAAACGGTATTGTGACGGTATTATCCTTTGACTCCTGTGGCGGCATCTGTGGGTACGATATAGCGTTGGAGCAACAGAAATAACAACAAAACGGGTGCTATCGAAATTACTGATCCCGCAGCTACCAAACGCCAATCGAAAGAGAAGGTTCCGGCTAATTTGGCAACTCCTAAAGGCAGGGTGTAGTATTCGGGTTGATCTAAAATCAGCAACGGCCAA
>CAZNCM010000461.1:0-3765 GCA_964571155.1 uncultured Lyngbya sp.
AGACCGTATACGCGACTCATGTCAATCAACCTATAGACCAGAGGTACTAGGAGGTTTAGGGGGTTTTGGCGGTTGCTTTGAAATTCCTCCCGGCTACAAACATCCAGTATTAGTCTCGGGGACCGATGGCGTGGGAACCAAACTCAAACTCGCCACCCAACTCAACCATCATCAAACTGTTGGTATTGATCTCGTGGCGATGTGCGTCAACGATGTTCTCACCTGCGGCGCCGAACCCCTCTTTTTTCTAGACTATCTGGCGACAGGAAAACTCAACCCCGAACAACTCGCCCAAGTCGTCGAAGGAATTGCGGGCGGCTGTAAACAAGCCGGATGTGCCTTAATTGGGGGAGAAACCGCAGAAATGCCGGGATTTTACCCGGTTGGAGAATACGATCTCGCCGGATTTTGTGTCGGAATTGTGGAAAAAAGCCAGATTCTCAATTCTTCCCAGGTGAAACTGGGGGATGTAGCCATTGGACTCGCCAGCAGTGGGGTTCATAGCAATGGATTTAGTTTAGTGCGGAAAATCGTCAGCGATCGCCAACTCAGTTGGTCTGAATGTCCGCCGGAATTTGCAGGTCAATCTTTAGGAGAAGTGTGTTTAACGCCGACTCAAATTTACGTTAAACCTGTTTTAACAGCGTTACAATCCGAGTTAGACATTCATGGCATGGCACATATTACCGGAGGCGGTTTACCTGAGAATTTACCCCGTTGTTTAGGCAAAGATCAATCGATTCGGATCGATTCAAAAAGTTGGCCAAACCTCCCCATTTTTGAGTGGATTGCTCAAACCGGAAAGGTAAATGAAACAGCAATGTGGGAAACGTTTAATATGGGTATTGGTTATGTGGTGATTGTGTCACCCGAGCAAGCACAAGCAACGATAAAATGGTTTGAATCCTGCAAAATTTCAGCCTATCAAATCGGTGAAGTTATCAGCGGTTCAGGAGATTTAGTGCTCTCTTAAGAAAGGAGAATGGAGTCAGACTGATTTAGAGTTACTTTTTGAATCTCAAGCAGGAAGTCAAACGTTCACACTCTACTCTTATCCTAGAAATTGATTACAGTTTTTAATTACTACAATTTAAACAATGTCTATAGAATGGCAAACGGCGAAAACCTACGAAGATATTTTTTATCACAAAGCAGATGGAATTGCTAAAATTACCATTAATCGTCCCCACAAACGAAATGCTTTTCGTCCCGAGACAGTGAATGAACTTTGTCATGCGTTTAGTGATGCTCGCGAAGACAATCAAATTGGGGTAATTTTGCTAACTGGAGCGGGGCCACATACAGATGGTAAATATGCGTTTTGTTCCGGTGGAGATCAGAGCGTGCGGGGAGAAGCGGGATATATTGATCATGCTGGAATTCCTCGTTTAAATGTGTTAGATCTACAACGATTAATTCGGTCAATGCCGAAAGTTGTGATTGCTTTGGTGGCAGGTTATGCCATTGGTGGGGGTCATGTTTTACATTTAGTTTGTGATCTCACCATTGCGGCAGATAATGCAATTTTTGGGCAAACCGGGCCAAAAGTTGGGAGTTTTGATGGGGGGTTTGGTGCGAGTTATTTAGCACGAATTGTGGGTCAGAAAAAAGCGAGGGAAATTTGGTTCCTCTGTCGTCAATATACCGCCGAACAAGCATTAGAAATGGGATTGGTTAATTCCCGTTGAACAATTAGAAGCAGAAGGGGTTCAATGGGCAACCGAAATCTTAGAGAAAAGTCCGATAGCAATTCGGTGTTTAAAGGCGGCATTTAATGCAGATTGTGATGGTCAAGCAGGGTTACAAGAACTGGCGGGAAATGCCACATTGCTGTATTATATGACTGAACAGGGTGCAGAAGGAAAACAAGCATTTTTGGAAAAACGAAAGCCGAATTTCCGTCAATATCCTTGGCTTCCTTAGAATAATTAAAAAATATTGAACTCAGAAGTTCTTAGCAGAAAAAGTTTGAATCGGTGAAAATTGAGAGTAAATGACCTGAGAGGGTGAAAAATTTGTTTTTTTAAAGTAGAACTTGATTGAAACTCAAACCTGTTAAGAACTTCTGTTTCTCAATTGAGACTGATAGTTACTTTTTGAGTCCTTAGTGACTTCGTAAAAAAGAATGATTTAATTTGTAACTGGCTTCATTTCGGAGACTAAACCGCAACGGGAACAGTTTCGGGGACCGCTTCAGTCGTCTGGGGTAAAATAACCATTTTTTGGGCTTCTTCCCAAGAGGAAAATGCCAGCATCGCTAAGTGACAAGTTTTCCAACCCCCTTTAACGGGAGCATGAAGCTGGCTACAATGTCCACCTCTTCGGCCTTCTGGTGTGTAATGTTGGCAGCAGCGACAGTATGAGGTCAAAGTGTGTGGGGCTTCCATGAGGTTCTCCTGTGTGAATCCATTTGATACTCTTTATTCTCCTAGATCGAGCGATCTCTACTAATTATCGATCAATCATTATTCTATCTGAGTTTGAGCGATCCCCGTGTCACAACTAAATTTTATATTTATTTTAGATTTGGTTTATAAACAGATACAATTAAACCCTAAAATATTGAGAACTGTAAATCAAGAGAGATTGGCTCAATAAGAAGGTAAAATAGATGGGGATCAAGCCAAACACCTCAAGATAAAAGAAAAATTAAATGCTGAAAAGAGGTTTGTACATCTGCCTTTAGATAGAATAAATGGTCAAATAGGACAGATAAAATCTCAATCCGGGGACAGATATAAATCCGGGGATCAGACACTCTCTCAGGTAGAAAGTCAGAGTCATTTCGGTAAGGGTTGTTTCCCAGAGAATGACCCAAAAAACCTGAGACCGATGTCCAATCAATCCCAAACTAGGGATGAAGGCGTTGTTGACTAAAACACATCGCACAAACAGACCAACGCTGCAATTCTCCGGTCGGGGCTGGACAATGACAACAGGGACATTCAGGTAAAGATTGCGATCGCCGTTGAATCATTTCTGCCCAATTTTGAAAAGCCGTCTTCGGCGTAACCGTAGCAGAGGAACCCTGAGTTGAGAGTGTGGAAGTCGAAGCCGGCGGAAGATTTGTCACGGAACTGGGATGGTGTTGGGTCTGGTCAGCTAAATGATCATCCGATGTGGACAAATCAGATTGACTGTGCCACAGAGCGGTAGAAAACTTGATATCATTCAAAGGATTAGAAAGTCTTTGATTTAACCGTCGAAGTATTTGCGATCGCCCAAAGGTGAGCTGTTGTGACCACGTGGCACTCGAAGTCGCAACCCTCAAAACTCCCCGACTGACAGAAATCGGCCGAGTGTGAGCGATCGCCCGTTGACCGACAACAGTAGCCCAAACATCGAGAATCGATTGAAACTGCTGCTGTTCGGGAGTTAAAAGCTGAACTTGTAAACAATCTAAAATCTGATTTAGCGATTGAAACATTAGTAAAGAAACTCAGCCCTAAAGAGCTGCTAATTTTAATTTCAAGCGATCATTAACATCAAAAAACAGCGAGGAGTTCCCCGAATGAGTCAATCTTCTGTCGTCAATAGTTCTCAATCGTCAGATTCCCTGCAACCGGCTTTAAAAGCAGTTTTAGGGAGTCTAGATGTTCAACTCGAAGACGAGCTTTCCCGATATCGACGTTATCGACGCAAGACAACCCCCGCAACGGCGGCTAAAAAGCCTTCTAATTCCTACACACAAAAACCCTCAGAAGTTTTGTCTGTCTCGGACGGTGAAAATAATATAGAACCCAGTTCACCGCCTTCTTCCCAGTC
>CAZNCM010000461.1:3775-4202 GCA_964571155.1 uncultured Lyngbya sp.
GTTCTCAAACCTCATCGGGTTGGGAATCGGTGGTTTTACCGGGGTCTGCCCCTCTCGCCCCTCGTTCTCCCAAAACCCAGTTACAGTCAGAACCTAGTTACGCCAACTCATCGGGTTCGCCTTTCACTTCATCGTCTAGCAATGCTAATGAACCCGATGGCTATCTCGAATCTTCTCAACAACTGGTTAAAAGCTTAGAAGAACGTCGGGCGAAGCGTCGCCAACGGAGTTGGGCGGCGAGTTTGTTTACCCCGGTGGGAATTGGCTCAATGTTGCTGTTTCTCTTATCCTGCATTGGTTTAGGGTATGTTGTGATGTCTCCGTCAGGAATGGCAACGTTAGGGTTAAATCGTTGGTTGAGTAAATTGAACCCCAACGCCCAACAAACAGACGAAACCACTGATCCCAATACGATTGAATCCATTGA
>CAZNCM010000462.1:0-4167 GCA_964571155.1 uncultured Lyngbya sp.
TTTCTGGGAATATCCTGACTATCTTCAACAGGAATCTGCTGTAATACCACTGGTTTTGTTCCCAAAGTCATTGACCCTTTAATGAACAGGCGATTGTCTTGCGACAGTATAAACACGCATTTATCAGCCCCCGCATTTTCGATAACGATTGAAAGTAACGATGACAGGAGTTTTTCCAGTTCGATTTCACTTGAAAGTGCTTGGTAAGCTTTGAGAATGGTCGCTAAATCTAAGGCTACAGAGGCACTACTACTTGAAGCGCGAGAACTGGTGGAGGTAATAGTTCCTAAGTTAGCAATAGTTTCGTGAGTGTAGAGAGGACAATAGGTTTGCTGTAAGACGGGAGCCAATAATTGCTGATAGCGGGTTTCTAAATCAGCGACTTTGGCTTTAGCACCCCAACGGGTGTAGCCGTAGTAGGCTTCAATCATGTAGTCTTGGGCGATACGCACTCTGCCCCAATCTAGGTAAAACTTTGCAGCCAGTTCGTTAGCAAGAGCTTCTTCTTGAATATATCCGTTGGTTTTGGCTCCAGCAATTGCCTTTTCATATAGCTCAATTGCTTCAGATTTCTTTCCCAAAACCCGATATTTTTCTGCTTCTACCAACTGCCATTGATGCAAATAGTTCATGGGCGCGTTTTCTGCCCAAAACTGCAACTGAGCTTGATTATCGTCTATTCGTTGCCATTGCGCTGCTAATTTAGTAGCAGAATAAGACTCAGTAGCAATAGCAATTAGAGAATCATAGAAATATAAGGTTGTAACAATTCGTCCTGCGCCCCCTTTTATATATTGTCTAGCTCGAACAATGTCAGCATTTGCCAGAGCAAAATCTTCAAAAAGGAATCTTAACATTGCCCTGCACATATAGAAGGTAAATACTTGCATCAGATCGTTACAGGCAAGAGCCTCTGAGACGATTTTATCTTCCTTGGCAACTTCTTCAAAGGAAAGCTCAATCCGATCTGCATTACCCAGCAAGAATAGGGTTGTTTCCCAATAAATCGTGCAATAATTCGCTGTCGCGAGTTGATTCAAGTTGAGTAATTCTTGACGATAGGCACGGATTTGAAGTTCTAATTCCGTCAAAGGCTGACCGCAACAATAGGCACTTAAACAAAATCCATGGGCGTTATATCCAACATACTCTAAATTGCCTGTTTCTAATCCGGCTTGATAGCCTGCTTGAAAAATGGGTAGAGTCTCCTGCAAATGTTGATAATAGTGTAAACATAAGCCAATAATCGCAAAAGTTGTAGAGCGAACATTTTTGGCATCCGGTTCTGAGGCAAGACGATAAGCTAATTGACTAAACTCTTTACCCGCTGTCATATCTTGTAGTAGTTGGATAACAAGAACACCATACATTCCATAGCTGAAGGCTGAAATGGGGCTGTTGCCATACTGAAGCGATAGATTGACCTGTAGGGCGATCGCTAGGGAATACAGGGGCGAACCCACTAAATAACAAGCTGATAGAATACTTGATGCTACTTGCACGATCGCTAGTTTTTCAGCATCTACCATTGTGGGTAAGTTAAATAAATCCTTAATGGGTCGTTCGGCGAGTGAGGCGTTAATTTCCTGCAATGCCTGATGAGTATCCTCCAAGCTTGGTTCATGGGGAAACTCAACCCCTAATTGTTTAAGAATTGACTCGGCAAGCGAGATGGCTTCTAAAAACTTATGCTGTGAGGTTAATGCCTGAATTTTGATGATGTAAACATTTACTTGTTCTAGGAAAGTCTTAGCATGAGAAATCACAGTTTCAATCCACTGATTCATCCGATCAAATTCCCCACAAAGGGCAGCTACTTCTGCGCCGAGTTCGTGCAGATTTAAGGTCATCTGATAATTTTGTTTCCAAGCTTGTTGGCCGAGTAAATTTAGCCCGATTTCAGCATACTCGCCAGCCGCTTTATAGGCAGTTGCAACTCTAGCTTTCCGACAAGCCAAAAGATTGAGTTGCGCCAGGTCATTGCGTTCAGTTTGGTCTTCAATCAGTGCAATTCCATAATTCAATTGATTCACTAAAGCAAAGATTTGCTCTTCTCTAGCTTCAGGCGAAACTTGCTGAAGCAATAATTGACCAATCTGATAGTGAGCGATCGCTTGCTCTTGTTTGGGAATTAGAGAATAGGCGGCTTGTTGAACGCGATCGTGCAGGAAACGATAAGTAGGATTAGCGGTCGTATCAGAAACCGATATACTGTTGTCAGATTCCGTAAAAAATTTATAGACTTGCGTAGTGGGAATAATCAAACCTTCCTGCAAAGATTTCCATAGCATTGTAGCTACAAGTTCTGGCGAATTATTACTAATAATTGCTAAGGTTTGCAAATCAAATTTAGCTCCGATACAAGCTGCTAGTTTCAGAATATTTTGAGTTGCGAGTGGCAACTTTTGTAATTGCAGTGCCATAAATTCTACGACATCATCGGTGATGGCTAAGGCTCGAACTTGAGTCAGATCGCACTGCCAATTTTTCAGCTCCCAATTAAAAGTAATTTGGCGATCTTCATGGAGTGTCTTGAGAAACTGTGTGGCAAAAAATGGGTTTCCCTTAGTTTTTTGATATACCAATTCAGTTAAAGGCTGAACTACGGATAATTCGCAATTCATCGTATCTGCTACCAACTGATTCATATCCGTCGCACTCAAGGGTTGCAATGTAATAGTATTAACTATTGCTCCCGATTTAATAATTTCATCCACCGTCAAGATAAACGGATGCACTGGTGAAACTTCATTATCCCGATATGCACCCAAAACTAATAAATACTTTGTATCGTCTATTAATAGTTTCAGTAATTTCATGGAAGCGGAATCTGCCCATTGCCAGTCATCCAAAAATATTACTAAGGGATGTTCAATACTTGTGAAAACTTGCACAAATTTTTGCACGAGTAAATTAAAACGATTTTGGGCAGCACTTCCTGAAAGTTCTTGTGCTGCTGGCTGTTTACCAATAATTATTTCTAGTTCGGGAATGACATCAATAATCACCTGTCCGTTTTCCCCTACTGCCTCTAATATTTGATTTTTCCATTGTTGAATTTGAGCATCGCTTTCACTCAGCAGTTGTCCCATTAAATCGCGGAATGCTTGTACAAATGCACTGAAGGGAATATTACGTTGAAATTGGTCAAATTTGCCTTTGATAAAATAACCGCGTTGTCTAACAATAGGCTTATGAACTTCGTTGACTACTGCCGTTTTCCCAATCCCAGAAAAACCTGCGACTAGCATCATTTCCGAACCTCTCCCCGAAGATATCCCCCTCCCGTCCCCCTTGGAAAGGGGGAGGCTAGATGTTGCTTCGCTTTGGGTTGGATGGGGGGGATTACTGACTCTTTCAAATGCTGCTAATAATTCTTCAACTTCTGTTTCTCGACCATATAATTTTTCAGGAATCAGAAAACGATCGCATAAATCTTGCCGAGCAATTTCAAAGTCTTTAATTTTACCGATTTGTTGAAGTTGAGTTAAACAAGTTTCTAAATCCGCTTTTAATCCCAAAGCACTTTGATAGCGATTTTCAGCATTTTTCGCCATCAATTTCATCACAATTTTACGGATAACTCTGGGGATCTGTTGTCTTTTTTTTTCTCCGAAATTGGGGACAGATTTAGCAATATGACAATGTACCAACTCCATCGGATCATGGGATTGAAAGGGTAATTCTCCTGTCAGTAATTCGTAGAAGGTTATACCCAAAGAATAAAAATCACTCCGATAATCAATCCCGCGATTCATTCTTCCGGTTTGTTCTGGAGAAATATAAGCCAGCGTTCCTTCTAATACGTTGGGATTCTGTATTTCTTGAGTTTCGCGGGGTAATAGGGAAGCAATACTAAAGTCAATTAATTTCAGTTGTTGGGTTTGGGGATGAATCAGAATATTGGCGGGTTTTATATCTTTATGAATGACTCGATTTTGATGCAACTGTTGTAGTATATTTGCCAGTTGAATAGCAATCAAGATAAATTGCTCTAAATTTAGGGGTTTTCCTGGCGTAAATTGCTGCAAAGAAATCCCTCCAAAATCTTCCATCACCAAAACGTAGCCATTTTGGTAGGGTTCTAAGTTGTAGGGTTTGATAATACCTGCAATCTCTAAATTTTTGGCAATTGTATATTGATTGCGAAATTGTACCAGTTCACTG
>CAZNCM010000463.1:0-1466 GCA_964571155.1 uncultured Lyngbya sp.
TGAACTTGTGAGTTTAACCAATTTCCAGTATTTTGACGCAGTACCCATTGAGATTTAAGTTTGAGTTGGCGATAGTGAATGAGAACAGACTGAAAGATTTAATTCATTATTTCACCGTAAGAGAGATTGGGTTGAACTCGGAGTGGTTTTCCCCTTCACAAATACTTATTTCTGGAAGTTTTGAGCCTATGCACTCTGCGTCTGAGTTTAACAAGTCGCTCAGATTCACGCAATCAAAACAGAGTCATTGGCGGTTTCTGTCAAGATTTGCTCAACTTCCGCAACCGTTAAATTGGGGTTTGCACTTAACATCAACGCCGCAACACCCGCTACATGAGGCGCCGCCATCGAAGTTCCATAGAAATAATCATAATTGTTGTTGGCTGTCGTGGAATAAATACCCGCACCAGGCGCAACCACATAATCTAACGGCGTAAACCCGGCATCATTGGAGAAATCTGCTACAGAATTGTAAAAGTCAGAAGCGCCGACAGCAATTCCCCAGTCTGTGGCGTATTGAGCGGGATAGGTTGGTGACAACCCGTAGTCATTTCCCGATGATGATACCACGACCACTCCATTCTCTGTTGCAAATTGAACGGCTTCTTGGAGCGGAGTCAGGTCATTGTAGAAGCTATCCTCAAAACCCAAACTCATATTAATCACATCTGCACCGTTATTGACTGCATAGTAAATCCCGGAAGCCACGCTTTCAACTCCACCCAAATAGTCAGTTATGACTTGTACGGGCATAATTTGAGCATTCGGAGCCACTCCAGTCACCCCAAATTCATTCGCTTCTGCGGCGATAATTCCGGCGACATGAGTTCCGTGATTAAAAAAGTCCATCGGATCAGCATCATTATAAATAAAATCCCAACCGATGACATCATCGGCATAACCATTCCCATCATCATCAATCCCATTATTCGGAATTTCATCAATATTTTGCCAGATTCTACCATCAAGATCGGGGTGAGTGTAGTCAACGCCTGTGTCGAGTACCGCCACAACCACACCTTCACCTGTAAAACCCTGACTCCAAACTTCGGGAACGTTAATGGTATTGAGTCCCCAGTTCGGATGATCAGTGTCGGGAACATCCGCAAAAGAAACCGGAGAACCAATTGCACGGCTAACCGCATCAGAAGCATTAATTAAACCGTACCCCTGAGTCGAATCAAAATCAGAAACAGACTCAACAACAGTTGTAGGGGTTGCAGAGACAGTCAGAGTGTAAGGCGTAGAACCGCTATATTGTATGACGTTAATAAAATAAGTTCCCGCAGGTAAGTTTGCTGAAATATTGTCGGAAAAGGTTCCCCATTGATAGGAGAAATCAATCACTTCACTGAAGTCAGCAAAACCATCACTATTGTAATCGGCGATTAATTCTAAATCTGCATCTGCTGTTAAACCATCAAGAGAGACGTTAAGATCGCCTTCGGTATTGAGGTTGATGCGAT
>CAZNCM010000463.1:1476-4152 GCA_964571155.1 uncultured Lyngbya sp.
AGAATCACTTACCGTTTGAGTCCCTTCTATTGTGCCTAAATCTTGAGCTGTCGTGAGAGTATCATCCACCACTGGAAGCAAAAAGGTATTGGTGAGGCTGTCTCCGGTCAAGGGATCAGTGGCGATCAGATTTGAGTTGTTGTCTAGGCTAAAGTCAGAAGTCTCAGTAATAATTGTTGGTTCTAGAAGAAATGAGTCTGGAATTGAGGGAACCAAAGGTTCAGAATATCCACTCCATTGGGTACTATCGAGGATTTCAGCACCAGTTGTTGGATCTAGGAGATGCACTTGAGCAAAATCGACTTGAGTTTCAAACATAGAGGTAGGGGTTTCAAACCCCCGATGAACACCTACCCCAACCTATCTCTGAGTCCAGCAAACTTATGCAATTTCTATCTCTCCTCAGTGAAAACTTCTAGAGTGCGTCGGAAGTGCAGGTTCCCATCTCGACTGAAAATATTGGCGATAGAGTTCACAGCTTACTCTGGCTTGATCACCCTCTAGATGAATTAGCCCGATACTCTTGAGTTTAAAGGCTTCGACTTGATCAAGGGAGATAGGCGTTTGAGACATCAAGATGTTTTGAAAGGAAATTGTCAACTCAGGATGTTGTTGGAGATACCAAGCTTGATTGTAGAGGTGATGGCTATAAATTCCGCTCTCACTGGTTGCCGTTTTGAGGAGTTGTTTTAGATCAATTTGTTGAGAGACACTTTGATAGAGAGCTAATCTCACCAGATAAGGAAATCCCCCGACTAAGTTCATTAATTGTGATAACTCCGCAGCAGAAAGATACAGTCCATGACGTTGTGCTAAATCAAAAACTTGTTCAGAGGTAAAAGGGGGTAACTCGACCGAGTAACCAATATTTAAGGGTGATTTGTTAAGATCAAGTGGAATATACACTTCTATTGAGTTGACTAACAGTAAGCGAAGTTTTTCCCACTCCCTAATATCTCTAGTTTCTTCATGCCAAGATCGCAACAGTACCAGGATATCTCGCACCAAAAATGGATATTCAAAAAGCTGATTAACTTCATCAAGAGCCAATAGAATCGGACGGTCAACTTGTTCGAGTAAATACCCCTGAAAATAGAGAGTACAACTGACTAAAGCCCCCAGATCTTTATCCCAATATTCATCAAGTTGGGGATCTAATCCGAGTTGTCGGGCGGTATTGGCACACAACCAGCGAAGAAATTTTTCGGTTGAGGAGAAAACTTTACTTTCTGCACGGTTGAGGCTAAGTTTTATCGTTTTAAATCCCTGATTTTGAGCAAAATTTAGGATTCTCACCATCAGCGAGGTTTTACCCATTTTTCGCGGTGCTTTGATGCGAATCAGAGAGCGAGGTTTTTGAATTTCTTGATAACAAATAGACTCTATTGGCGAACGCTCAATATAAAATTCAGAGGCGAGTGGGACTTGCCCTTCCGGAGATTCTAAACTGACTTTATCCGAGATTTTATTGAAGTTTTTTTCCTTAAAAGCAACTGAATTAATTAATTTTTTTTCGAGGATCAAACGACAGTTGATTTTGGTGACTTTTTCACCCAAGAGATCTGACAACAGATTCCATAATTTCGGAGCCGCTCCATTTTTAAGGTAGCTTGGAGAGTAGCCATTTTCAAGGGCGATTTGATCGTAGGTCTTCCGGGTCTCCTGCAACGATTCGGTCAGGATCATTTTATGGATATAGCTCAAAGGATTTCCTGTCCGACCACTCACTAAAGTATCGGTCAGCTCTACAAGTTTTTTAACACCCATTACCGATTATTAGCTCTATAATGTGCCTCTCAATCCAGTATAGCCGCATCTCATATGAATTTTAGTTTTTGGGTCTTAGGTCTGAGAATAGTTTTCACTCTTTAGGTAATCATTGCTGTAACGTTTCTCTTGAAAACTCTATTAGGAAGGTTATTCGGTCATCTCACTAGAAATAAAGCACTTATAAAGTAGTCGGACAAAATTAAAGTTAACTGTGAAGTCAGGCAATTTTGCTACAGACAAGCAACAGTAAAGGATTTCAGCAGTTTTTAATCTTTCTTAATATAAAGCTGTTTATTTATGTCTGGGTACTGAGAAGATTAACGAAGACCTCAAAGACAGCAGAAAGCTGAATGTAGGGATTGAGCGGTTCCGTTAATTTAATCAGCAAGTGATGTCGGGTTAGCAAGAGGCGAAGGATATTTTAAAAATAGAACTGGCAGCGTGAATATTTCAACATCAGCCAGTTCACCTCAACAAAACCAGTCACAATACCAATATGGCAAGCTCAAGACTCCCTCGCCAATACATAAAGTTAGTCTTTCTGTAGATGCGATCAGACCGAGTTTTCAATTATACTCACAGGTTAGCTGGAAGACGTGAAATTCATACACAAAACCTCAATTTTGTCAATGTATAAACCTAGTAAATTTGAACGTCAAAGTTAATATAAAGCTAAATTTGTATCGAATTTGATAGTGCGGGGAAAGAACAAATTGTAAATTACAGATAAATGCCAGGAGTATAAATTATGGCTGATGTTATTTTCTATGAAAAACCCGGATGTAAAAATAACACGAAGCAAAAAGCCTTACTACAGTCAGCTGGTCACAATTTGGATGCTCGTAACCTCTTAACTGAATCTTGGACAGCCCAAAAACTACGTCCTTTCTTCGGTGATTTACCTGT
>CAZNCM010000464.1:0-2392 GCA_964571155.1 uncultured Lyngbya sp.
CACTCAAAAAAGAGTATTTACCTTTAGTTGTTAATCACGAAATTGTTAACCTTCCTTACAACTAGAGATGCAAACGGAGACTCAGTGGAAATCTCCTTATTATTGGGCTGCTTTTACTTTGCAAGGTGAGTGGCGCGAAAAAATCGATCACCCGAAATTGTCTTCACAGAAATACTCAATTGATTTTAGATAAAATTGAAAAAAAAAATGTGACCAAATTCCAGAGGCAAGAGGCAAGCGTTTTTTCCGATCTGTCGATGATGATCTGTAGTAAATATTTAAGGATTTCATATCCGCCCCGATCTGCGGTAAGCTAGAGTTCAAATCGAGATGGTCAGATTTATGCGATCGCGAATCTTTCCCCGTGTTTTACTTGCAGGTTTAATTAGTCTTGTAACTTGGTTCTGGACTCTCCCGGCTTTTGCTTTGATTCCTGTGGAAATTTCTGATCTGGGTTTCAAAGACTGTCCACCTGAATTATCAGAAGGGATAATTTCTAGTTTTTCTTCCCAAGGGGCAAACTGTTATATTATCGTCGGAAAAGCCAAAAATACTTCAGGAAAATACGTTGTGGATGCTGATGTATTTGGTCGGATCTACGATGCGAATGGTAATCGAGTCATGCAAAACAGAACTCGCCTCGGAAGTATTAGTGAAGTTCCTCCGGGTGTTACTGATTTTGAATTGAGAGTTTCTTTTCCGACAAACCTTAAGCCCCCGTTTAGCTTAGAACAGTTTAAAGCTTCTGGGTTTACAGGTCGAATTGGTCGGTAAACTGACTTGAATCAATCCCTTGAATGAGTATCTGGGCTGGGTGACGAATCATCTGAACCCAACCCGACTCTCTCGACTAAACGAAACTGTACAAAATTCCGGGGATAATTCCAGCCACAATTTGCAAAAGAAAAATGGCAATAATCGCTGAAAAGTCAATTCCGCCCAAGGGGGGAATAATTGAACGAAAAAGATTTAAGTAAGGATCAGTTAACTGACTTAAAACAGAGAAAAACGGGTTACTCCAATCAACATTGGGAAACCAGCTTAACAAGATTCTAATGAAGATTAGAACCATATAAATTTGTAAAAACTGAGCTATGGTATTAGCCAGTAGTAGTATTGGGGAACTCATAGAATTTTATTGAATTTCTACTCAACGTTAAAAGTTATCCGAACATAGATATCTTATCACATCTGAGGTGTGATTAGGTTCGATGAAATTGCGGCCAAACGTCCGACTCAAACGTCTTCTCGCAGCGATTCGGAATTTTCTGGGGTAACATTGCCGTTAACACTTCCCAACTGTTGGCGAACATCATCTATAGCCTGATTGAGTTGAGCAATTTTATCCTCAAGACTCAAACGAGCTATTTCCATATTCTCAGCATCGGGTTGATTGGATTTATTTTTTGCTTTTTTCGGTTCCATCAACTGATTGTTCAAGTTCTCACCTGATATTCGTGAGGTGAGGACAACCCCCAAAACGCCACCAATCAAGCTCCCCAAAGTCGCTCCAATCATTAATCCACTGGTAAACCCTTCTCGATTGCTCATATCAACTTTTCTGTTTTCAATACCCTCATTTTACCGTTGTCAGAGACAACTCTTAGAACTTAAGTTCCAAAGGTGCGATCGCCAGCATCCCCTAATCCGGGTACAATAAATCCGTTCTCATTCACCGTTTCATCAATAATCGCCGTATACACCTTCAGCTGAGGATAAGCGACACTCAACCGTTGTAACGCCGGAGGAGACGCCACAATCGAAACAATTCGGGTGAACTCTGGATTAACTCCCCGTTGTGTCAATTCTTCCATCGTTGCCATGATGGTTCCGCCTGTTGCCAACATCGGTTCACTGATCAAGACGCGGGTTTGAGGATCAAAACTAGGAGGGAGTTTGTTGAGATAACAAGTTGATTCTAAAGTTTCCTCGTTGCGTACCATCCCTAAATGATAAACCGAAGTGATCGGTACAACACTCTGAATACCTTCCATTAACGCTAATCCCGCTCGTAAAATCGGAATCACCGCCAGAGGAACTTGGGGATTGACATAAGTCGCTGGACATTCCGCTAAAGGCGTTTGCACCGTTGTTTCTAGGGTCGGTAGCCAGTCTCTTACCGCTTCATAAGTGAGCCATCGCCCTAATTCTGTCATCGCAGAACGAAAAATTGCAGAGGGGGTACTGACATCACGAGCCACTGAAAGCCAGTGCTTAACCAACGGATGGGGGGGAACATAAACGCGCAGTTGCAAAGCCATAAGCCGATTGGTGTCTGCTGAAAATCCTCAATTATCATAACTCGCTTGCGTTGCTGTTCTAATACAGTTGGGAAAATTCTTCTAATTTTTTGGACAACTCTGATCAAAAGCTGACCAATTATTTGACAATT
>CAZNCM010000464.1:2402-2613 GCA_964571155.1 uncultured Lyngbya sp.
CCCGTTTTTGTCTATATTTAAAGGTTAGGGGCGGGCGTATGACCCACTCTACAGGACAGGGGGAAAGTCAGAATCATCCTCAATTCCAAGTGGCAATCAAATCCAAATCGCGACACTCCCCTCAAAGCACTTGAGGCGTTACACTGTGAGAGTCAGAAGATCCTGAAGAGAGTAAACTTCATGCCTGTTCCTAGTCGTCAGCCGTCTATTG
>CAZNCM010000464.1:2721-4138 GCA_964571155.1 uncultured Lyngbya sp.
GACAGCAACCCAGTTAGCCGCTAAAGGTGCTAACGTCCTCGTTCTCGAAAGTTATATTATTCCCGGTGGCAGTTCGGGCTACTTTGAACGCGAAGGATATCGCTTTGATGTGGGTGCGTCGATGATTTTTGGTTTTGGAGACCAAGGTACAACCAACCTACTCACCCGTGCTTTAGAAGCCGTCAATGTTAACCTCGAAACGATTCCCGATCCGGTCCAGATCCATTATCATCTCCCAGAAGACCTTGAGGTTAAAGTTCATCGAGATTATGAGAAGTTTTTGCAAGAACTAATTGAAAAGTTTCCCCATGAACACCGAGGGATTCGTAAATTTTATGATGAATGTAGAAAAGTCTTCAACTACCTTAACTCAATGGAGTTACTTTCCTTAGAAGAACCCCGTTATTTAATGCGGGTATTTTTCCAAAATCCGGGTGCTTGTCTGGGTTTAGCGCAATATTTACCTCAAAATGCAGGTGAAGTTGCACGGCGTTATATTAGCGATCCACAGCTATTAAAGTTTATAGATATTGAATGCTATTGCTGGTCAGTTGTTCCGGCTGATTTCACTCCGATGATTAATGCCGGGATGGTGTTTAGCGATCGCCATTATGGTGGCATAAACTATCCTAAAGGCGGAGTCGGTGAAATTGCCATTAAGTTAGCGGAAGGACTAGAAAAAGCCGGAGGTCAAATTCACTACAAGGCTAGAGTTAAACAAATTTTAATTGAAAACGGTAAAGCTGTGGGAGTCGAATTAACCAACGGTGACGTCTATCGCGCCAAGCGAGTCGTGTCTAATGCTACCCGTTGGGATACGTTTGGTAAGTTAGTTCCTGCTCAACACACGCCGAAACCGGAAGTGAAATGGCGAAAGCGGTATAAAAAATCACCAAGTTTTCTAAATCTGCATTTAGGAGTTGAAGCTTCTGTCTTTCCTCCCGGAACCGAATGTCATCATGTGATTGTCGAAGACTGGAGTCAAATGGAAGAACCATTTGGGACAATCTTTGTTTCTATTCCCACCCTTCTTGATCCGAGTCTTGCTCCCGAAGGCTATCACATTATGCACACCTTTACCCCCAGTTGGATCGACGAATGGCAAGGATTATCTGAAACTGAATACGAACGAAAAAAAGAAGAAGCCGCAGGACGAATAATAGATCGCCTAGAAAACTTCTTTCCCGGTTTAGATGCGGGACTAGATTACATGGAAATCGGAACCGCGCGATCGCACCGTCGTTTCCTCAACCGAGAAGATGGTACCTATGGCCCGATTCCCCAACGTCAACTTCGGGGGCTGTTAGGAATGCCGTTTAATCGCACTGCTATTCCCGGTTTATATTGTGTAGGAGACAGTACCTTTCCCGGTCAAGGGTTAAATGCTGTTGCCTTTTCGGGGTTTGCTTGCGCTCAT
>CAZNCM010000465.1:0-2324 GCA_964571155.1 uncultured Lyngbya sp.
CGACAGAAATGGCAAAACCAATCCCAATATTACCGCCACTACGACCCCGTGTAAAAATTGCCGTATTCACCCCAATCAATTCACCTTGACTATTCAATAACGGGCCACCCGAATTTCCGGGGTTAATTGCCGCATCGGTTTGAATTAGATTTCGTTCTCCATCAATCCGACTGACAATTCCAATGGTAAACGTCCCTTGAAATTGACCAAAAGGATTTCCAATGGCAAAAGCACGTTGACCCACTTTCACCGAACCCGGTTTAGCGATAGGAATTGTCGGTAAATTACGAGCATTTTGAATTTTCAAAACCGCTAAATCTAGCCCATCTTCTCCGTAGGCGATGACATTAGCTTTCATTTCTCGGCCATCGGCTAACGTCACCTTGACTTCTCCACCTTGAGAAACCACATGAGCATTGGTGAGTACCATACCATCAGGCGAGATAATCGTACCACTGCCATTGGCTTTTTCCGTATCGATGGAAACGACAGCCGGACTGGCTTGTTCATAAACCCGAATATTTGTTTCTTCACCGTCGTCTTGAGCTAATAAGAGTTGATTAGACTGATTGAGAAGACGATTCGAGTTTAAATCGGGTTGCTTGGAAGTTGGGGCTAAATCGAGTAGAAGGGTTTTAGAGGAACTGGCGTGAACCCCATTGACACTCATTGTTGTTCCAATGGCTAAGAGTCCAGATGTTGCTAAACTCAGAAATTTCAGATTCATTGATCGCTCCCGCTGAATTAACCCCCGATATTAACGCCCGGAGGTGGGTTGGAAAACGGGGCGGGTCTACCGCTTTCCTGTGGACAAAATCAGAAGCTCTATTCGTTTGTGAATTTGATTCCCTGCTTCAATGTTAGCTTTTGCAGCATTGAGTGCATGAATCTCAGCAGCTTAAATAATTAATTATAAATCCACTCAGATTGGCTCACCAATCAGGAAATCTTGTCTAGAAGTTTCGGATTTGTCTTATTTGTAGATTCCCAATCCACTACGCTTAACAGTGTTGGTGTTTACTGAGGAACTAAAGGTAAATTTAAGGGTTGTCCGTACCGATTATAAACAAGGATATCCCACTGACCGTTCACACTCGATTCAAAGGCAACCATTCCCCCTTCTCCACTCATGGTGGGATTTCGGACTTCAGCTTGGAGGTTTTGCGTTAAATTTCTCAGTTGACGGGTTTCCCGGTTATAGAGATAGATGTCTGACTGTTTTCCTCGGGTTCCTTGAAAAGCAATATATTGACCCTCTCTAGAAATCAGCGGAGCCGAAGCGATCATATCTAAACGATTTAATCCCGGTAAATCAATTAACTCCTGTCGTCCTCGTCGATCTGAGGCGAATACGATATAGCGATCGGTGATTTGGGCATCAAACTCAGCCGCAGGACTATTGAGGCTCATTTCGTGGGTATCGACTGGATATTTAATTAACCGAGGAGAGCCAACACAGCTTGTTAACAATAATCCAGCGATCAAGACAATAACAACAAAGTGTAAACAACGTTTCACGATCCTCAGCTCACAGTCAATTATGATCAAACAAAAAAGAGTTAAAATCCCTTAGTTCTGGGGCGTAATTCTCACCCCGAAAACTATTGTGATTCTTCACTGACACCCTGATTCTCAATTTGATCGAGTGTATCAAGTTCTACCTTAGAACCTCGGTCAAGCACTTCTAAATCCCATTGACCCCGACGCCCACTTTCAAAGACAATATAACGACCATCTGGGCTAATGCGAGGATGACGTACCCACCCCCGATAGCCTTGAGAAACAATCTGCACGCGATTGGTTTTGCGATCATACAGTTCAATTTCTGGGCGTCCTGAATCACTCGCCAGATAAACCAGATAACGCGCCGTATTGCTCAGACTCGGATTTTCGGCGATCGCTGAACCGTGATTTAAACCCGGTAAATCGATCAATGTTTGTCGTTGTAAATCATACAAGACAATCTGACGTTGACCATTGCGGTTGGAGACATAGGCTAAAAACTGACCATTCCCACTCAAAGTCGGTTGCTCATCACTGGCTGAACTATTGAGAGCGATCGCCCCAACCTCTGGTACAACCAGAGTGAATCTCAGAAACAGACAAAGGGCAATCATCGCGATCGTTAGAATTAGCCGTTTCATTGACAAGATCTCCGACAACCTTCAATCTCTATGAGCCAGAGGAGAGAAACAGTAGTTAAGACTAGCACTTCCCCTCCTCTGAACATGATCTTCAACAATACATTGCAACCGGGAGTTTTAAGTCTCAAAATCGTCGTCAGAGTAGTCTACAGGTCGATAGTCTACATAATCTGTCGAACT
>CAZNCM010000465.1:2400-4128 GCA_964571155.1 uncultured Lyngbya sp.
GAGGATTTCGTCGGGTTCACATCATCCCAACGATTGTCATCGCGATCATTTAAGGAACTTTCGGTTTCAGAGGGTGGACGACTGCTGCTCCGACTGCGAGAAGTTTTTTCGGGTGTCGAATCAATAGAAGCTTCCCATTCATCAGAATAGGAGGAACGGGAACGACTGTCTGGACGGGGACGACTCCGACGAACCGGACGTTCAGGTTTTTCAAGATTCGGAGGTCGATCTATCGTACTTCTGCGACTGCTACTCGGACGACGACGAGGCCCTTCGTCTTCATAGGCTTGTGATCGACTTAAACGAGTATCCCGACTTCCTCTAATTTGACGGGCCATCGGTTGATATTCGTCATTGGGTTCGAGTTCGTCAAGTTCTGCATCGACTCGATAAACATCACTCACATAGCGATCATCGTCTACAATGGGTGACGAGCGTTCTTTTGCCTTTGCTGTTGCTAAACCCCGCAGGCGAATACTTTCTACGGCGAAAAAGATAGCACTTCCTGTTAACAGAAATTGACCGAATGCCAAGATGGGATCAAGTCGCCATCCCTGAAACAGTAAAATCCCGCCACAGAGTAAGCCAATTGCCGCAAAGAATATATCGTGATCACGGGCTAGCTTTGGACGCCATGACCGGAGGAAATACAGTCCTGCACCGGATACTGCCAGGATAATACCTAGCAGACTGCTCCAGTTCAATCCTAAATTAACCATTAGTAATTCTCCTATGCCAGTCTTATCTTAACGAGTTCTCTGTATATTCTCTACTTGAGCCAGAGTCTACGAGCTTTCTGCGTTCGCAGAGTGTGTGCTTAAGGTTTTATATATCTACAGAAATATTTTCTGAAGTTTGAGTTGGGGTCAGGAATTGAGTTGAACTTGTGACAGATATCTGTCTTGAACAACCCCAACCCCTTGCCCCAGTTAAAACTCCGATGTCATTAAGAACGGATGACTTTATCTTTCTGACTGAGGACAAATAGACCAATACAGGCCGGAATTACAACAATTAAAGTGCCTGCCAGTAAGCTGTAAAGGAAGTTTGCTAAAGAAGGTGTCATAGTAAGCTGATCCTTAAATTTACGAAGATTGCTTTAAGTTTATCATTTTAACAATAGGTTACACTCTTGAGTCATTGAGTTCGACTTTGTGCTTGAATATCCCCTAACCCGCTAGAATATTGATGAATCATTGTAGTTACAAAACTTAAAGTTTCGAGAAGAACATGACCACGCTTACCGCAGTTCGTTGGATTTTGAGCATTGTCCTGGGGGTAATGACCTTTTTCTTCATTTTTCGCATTGTCCTCACTTGGTATCCACAAGTCGATCAAAGTCGCTTCCCGTTTAACCTGATTGTTTGGCCAACAGAACCGTTTCTCGCCGTTACCCGCAAAATTGTTCCCCCTTTGGGTGGAGTCGATATTACTCCGATTATCTGGGTGGGAATTTTTAGTTTTTTACGAGAAATTCTACTCGGTCAACAAGGCTTACTACGAATGATGATGTAGTCTCAAAGAACACAAACAATATTATTCGGATTGACGACTCATCCACTGTTCGACAAAATTCGTGTAAACTTCGCCTTGCAAAAATTCTGAAGTTTCCAAGATTTTTTGATGAAAACCAATCGTTGTGGGAATTCCAGTAATCGCAAATTCCCGTAAAGCCCGTTTCATCCGGGCAATTGCGCTGTCACGATCTGGCCCCCAAACAATCAGTTT
>CAZNCM010000466.1:0-4119 GCA_964571155.1 uncultured Lyngbya sp.
TCCTGAGAGTAATCAAAAAAGACTGTAAATCTATCCCTTCTGAGAGAGAGTGTGTGTCTGTAACGTTAGATTTCAATTTCTGCTCACAATTGCGAAAAGGTAACGTTTCACCTGTCCAACTGAGTCCACTGCACTTAACATCCAGAAAAACCGCCTCTAATCAATTTACCACTACATCGGCAGATTACTTCTAATATATCTAGTATTAACCGCTTCTAAATTATTTCTGAAATACATTCATAAAGCCTAATTTATTCAAAATATCAGGTTTTTCGATGATCATAAAGTTCGGGGAATTCCCCTAAGTTTAACGATCCAAACAAAGCTTCAAATCCTTATAAACAGGTAGGTCTTTTCAGCAGTTTAACACAGTCGCTTGCTTCGGGGCTGTTGTTGCATTTATTTTAGATAGAGAGAGTGCATCAAACCGTTTATTGAGTGATGATTCAACAAAAATGGGAAATTTAATGCACCCTAATTGAAAAATAAAGACTTAATGAGATACATCTCGAACTCACTTGACATCCCTTAATATTGGAGTAAAAATCGAGTTACACCTGCACTTAGCAATGTCTGTCCTCAGCCCTCTATTTGACTCTGTGCATCTAACCTATGAAAACTATCTTAATTCTTTCGGCTAATCCCGCAGATACAACTCGTTTACGTTTGGATAAAGAAGTCAGGGAGATTCAACAAACTCTCAGACAATCACATCACCGGGACGAATTTACTGTGATTCCAGTCGGTGCAGTTCGGATTGATGATTTACAACAAACCCTCTATGATTATCATCCCACAATTGTACACTTTTCGGGTCATGGTTCGGGAAATGACGGGTTAATTTTAGAAGACAATTCGGGGCGAAGTGTATTGGTGAGTGAGAAAGCACTAGCCCGATTATTTCAAGCCTTTCAAACGGAAGTTGAATGTGTCTTACTAAACGCTTGTTATAGTGAAATTCAAGCGAAAGCCATTCATCAACATATTGATTGTGTTGTCGGGATGAATCAAGCGATAGGAGACTCAGCCGCGATAAAATTTGCAGTCGGGTTTTATCGGGCGTTGGGGGCGGGAGAACCCTATAATAATTGTTTTGAGTCGGGTCGAACTTTAATTGATTTAAACGCCATTTCAGAAGTAGATAAACCTCAAATAAAATACAGACCGAGAAGTAAAACGTTAGCCATTGGTTCTACTAAAAAACCTAACAAAACCATCCCAGATTCTCAAAAAAATTCCCAATCTATCAATAGAACCCAATCTATTGGCGATTTTAATTTTAGCGGTAGTAATAATTATGTTGCTCCGGCTAACGCTGGCGGTGATGTGAATGTTGATCAAAGTCAGCACACGCAAACTATCGGACAAAATACCAAGTTAGAATCAGCATTAAATGAACTTCAAAAGCTGAAACAAAAAATTGCTGCAACAAATGCGCTCAACTCTATTCAAAAAAAACAAGCGGAGTTTCCCGTTGAAATGATAGAAATAGAACTCAAGAAACCTCAACCCGACAAAAGTTTAATAGATGAAGCAGTTGAGGCGCTTAAAAAAGGATTAGAAGGTGTAGAAACCCTGGCTGAACCTGTGATGAAAGTTGCAGCAATTTTAGCAAAAGTTTGGATTTAACGCCCTCAGCTATCAACTCTGAGATAGCCCCCCTGTGTCCCCCCAACTTTGAGATAGCCCCCCTTTGTCCCCCCAACTTTGGGGGGAATCAATCTTTTCAAAGTCCGCCAACCCCCAACTTTGAGGGAGTATTAACTCAAAGTCCCCCAGAATTGGGGGATTTAGGGGGCAGAGATAACAGAGACAAACCCGAAAAACAGACTTATATAAACGGAGTGAATTATGAGTGCAGAAACTAACGATAATTATTTATCTAATCAAAGTCAGGGTATTGGAAATAAGAATGTTTCGGGAGATGACAATGCCATAGCATCAGTTAATGCAAAGGGTAATGCAAATATTAATCAATCTCGAACGATTATCTACAACTACTATTATCAACAACAAACGGTTACAACACTCACCGAGGAAGATACAGAAGATAACTTAATCTGTCCCTATCAAGGATTATATCATTTTAGTTACGAGAATTCAGAATATTTCTTTGGGCGAGATGTCTTTGTCGAAGAACTCTATCAATACACCGAAACCCGCAATTTTATTCCCGTGTTAGGTGCGTCTGGAAGTGGAAAATCTTCGGTAATTTTAGCGGGATTAGTACCGAAATTGGTTGAAGCAGGAAATTGGCAATTTACTCATTTTCGACCGGGAAATGACCCGTTTCATGCGCTGGCTCGTGCTTTAATTCCACTTTACGCACCAAACCTAAATGAAACTCAACTTATAATTCAAACTGACGAATTATCCGATTATTTTCAAAAGTCAGATAAGACCAATCAACTCTCTAAAGTTTTTGAACAACTACAAACGAATCATCCGAACAACCGAACGTTACTGATAGCCGACCAATTTGAGGAACTTTATACCCTTTGTCCCGACGAACAAACCCGGCGCAAATTTCTAGATTTACTCTTAAATACTTTTAAAACTCTTGCCGAACAATCTTCTTTATCAACCGTTTTAGTTGGCACCATGCGGGCGGATTTTCTCGGAAATGCGCTGTCTTATCGACCTTTAGCTGATGTATTGCAAAAAGGTAATATTATGCTGGGGCCGATGAATGAAAATGAACTTCGAGATATTATCGAAAAACCTGCCCAAAAATTAGGGGTGAGTTTTGAAAGCGGACTGGTTGAACGCATTCTTGATGATGTGGATAAACAACCGGGAAATTTACCCCTATTAGAATTTGCCCTCACCGAACTCTGGAAAAAACGAAACGGCAAACAGTTAACCCATCAAGCCTATGAAAATATTGGGGAAGTTGACGGCGCATTAACTCGCTACGCTGATGATAAATTTAGTAAACTAAAACCCGAAGAAAAAGAACAAGTTCGGCGAATATTTGTGCAGTTAGTTCGTCCAGGTGCAGGAACAGAAGACACCCGACGGGTTGCCACCAAAGCCGAATTAAACGACAGCAATTGGAATTTGGTAAAAAAATTAGCGGATGACCGTTTAGTTGTTACCAGTCGGATGGTCATAACCGATGAAACACCCGACAATTCCCAACCGCAACCGGACGATATAAAAGAACAGGAAACCGTCGAAGTCGTCCACGAAGCGTTAATTAGAAACTGGGGCCAACTCAGGCAATGGATGGAAACTGATCGAGAATTTAGAACTTGGCAAGAACGACTGCGTGCTTCTAGGGGTTATTGGCAGGAAAAAAAGCGAGATAACGGATTATTGTTGCGGGGGGCGGCGCTGAGTCAAGCAGAGGAACAACTCGAAAAACGGGGATCGGAACTTCCTCCAGATGAACGAGAATTTATTCAAAAAAGTCGGCAATATAAACGGCGTAAACGTCAGCGCAGTACCGGCTTTTTGACCGCAGGATTTGTGGCAATTTCGGGTGTGGCAGCAGTAGCAGTTTGGCAGTGGAACAATGCTCTTATTGGAGAACTAAAAGCAGAGATAAACACTTTAGAAACTCGCTTAGTTTCTGAAGAGGAAAACTTAGAAGTACAGTTAGAAGTTCTCAAATACGAAAAACGAGCAAATGGAACAATAGCACAGATACAGGCTACCAACGTCCTCGAAAAAATTGTTAACTGGTCAGGAGAGAAACAAATTAATAGCTTAGACGGACACGAAAGAGACGTCTTAGGTGTGGCATTCAGCCCCAAAGGGGATTTGCTCGCAACGGCTAGTGGTGACAAAACAGTGAAATTGTGGAAACCCGATGGCACTTTTGTTAAGACTTTGGAGGGGCATGAGGATTGGGTCTTAGGTGTAGCATTCAGCCCCAAAGGGGATTTGCTCGCAACGGCTAGTTCTGACAAGACGGTGAAATTGTGGAAACCCGATGGCACTTTAATTACAACGCTCAAAGACCATGAGAATGGGGTAAGGGGTGTGGCATTCCATCCTTTGGGGAATTTAATTGCAACAGCCAGTCATGACAAGACGGTGAAATTGTGGAAACCCGATGGCACTTTTATTAAAACGCTCAAAGAGCATAAAGAGTATGTCTTGAGTGTGGCATTC
>CAZNCM010000467.1:0-4115 GCA_964571155.1 uncultured Lyngbya sp.
AAATCGCTCAAATTACCAACAGACAACCTTTTTAAGCTTGTTGTCACCCCATCAGGGGGTGGGGATTATGCTTTTGATTCATTGGAGATGGAACTGGAGTCTATTATGATCTGCAAGCTCGACAACTACATTTTCATTGTTTTCTGGACTAGAGAATTGCCAGAACCAGCAAAGTCAATTGACTTGGGAATACATTGGAGGGGAAGCGCGAATTGTCCTCGGGTGTATAGACTTCAATAAAGCCAAGACTTCAAGCTTCAAAGTTCGTCAATGATAAACCACTCATGGTAGAGAATAGCTAGAAAAAAATCCTCCCCACTCAGACGGTCACAAACCGCCATGTAACCCGAAAAAAAGGGATCGTCATCATAGGTTGTATCCTTAAGAAAGAGGGTGACGGAGTTGCCGTCGGAACTCCAAATAGTTCTTAAAATCGTTAAATTGGTATGGCGGGTTTTTTCAACAGGAAGCAGCACCCAACACCCTTCGATTTCTAGAAACTCCGGATCTGCATATCTAAAAACGGATTCCCAAGTTTGTGGCCCTTCATGTTTTTCGATAATCCTATCCCAGCGTAGAGCTTTGATTAAGTTGAGTGTTTCTGGAGATAAGTGAGCAACTTTCATAATTAATCTCCCGATTAAATAATATCAGTTTAACTGAGCAGCCCATATTCCCTCAACTGAATTGAACTCGACAAAGCAATTTTCGATTAAACTAGAGTATTGCACAAACAAAAATCTCACGGTGGGGTTGAAGTCAAAGCCTTAAAATGTCAGAGCAAGTTGAAAAAATCAAAGCGTTAATTAAAATTGCCAAAAACCCCAAACCAAAAGCCATGTACGAAGAAGTGTTGGCTAAATTAGAATCCGAGTCAAATCAGCAACCCGAATCTCAGCCTAAACCTCAAGCCATAAAGAAATTATCGCCTCCAATTCCCGGGAAGTTCCCACCCCAAATCAACCCCAATTCAAGGGTTGTAATTTGCGCCGTCTCCAAAATTCGGACTTACACTATGCCCTCATCAACCATTGATTAAAGATTGGAAATAGTTGAGACAATATTTATATCCATCCGGATGACAACAGACAAAAATTACCTTCTCAATAGAGGGAGCATGGTTTAAATAAGCGACAACAGCTTCAAAGGCTTCCCGGATTTCCCGATCCAGAGGAATCTCCGTCGTACTATTTCCAACAATTGGAAAAGCTATGGTTGTTATTGAGTGTTGTACTGCAATTTCAAGACTCTTGTTATATAAAGCCGAAATTGCTCCGGTGCCCCGGATGTAAATTTTACTATGGGGATCAACGGCATGAATAATCAATCGGGCGGGGAGATTAAAACCTTCCGTTATCTGTTCTCCGGGGGCGAGTTGATTATAGGCTTGACGCAATTGGGGGCCGGCTGCGGCATGAATAGCGGCATCCGTTATTCCTCCATCAAAATACTGTTCTGTTGGATTAAAAATAGCATCAACCTGTTGCTCAACAATGTTACCTTGAATCACATGAATCCGATGATAAATTCGCTTCATATATCGCCGCGTGTAGTAGTCATCGTGACCCGACTGATGGCCACTGCGAAGACTCCGCCGATTTTCATATAGGCCCCGTTTGCGATAGCTTGCAAACCGTTGCTCTTGCAAATCGGTTTCTAACTCATCTAAGGAAAGGGATTCCTGCTGAATTCGTGTAGAGCGCAGTTCCATTCCTTCAAGCTTGTTTTTTGAGCTTTTCAAGATTTGTTTGGCTCCTTCATAATCACCGCGATCAACCCTTTGAGTCGCTTCTAATTTAGCCCGTGCTGATATCATCAGCGTAATTTGCTCCCGCACTTCTGAGTCGAAGGGATATTGTTCTAATTCGGCAGAACTTACCGCCGGAAGCCGCAGGGAAATCTCCTGTTTTTGTCGCTCCGAGTTCTCGGGTGAGTTCCAAGAAAGACGGAATCGACATAATTCGGTTTCTTGAGCAATAGCAGGCACTTTTAACCGAAGTCCAACCAAAAAAGGATTGCCTTGAACTAAATTGGGCAGTTGATATTCTCCCTGACGAGTTAGAGTAAAATCATTAAAAACATCGACAAGTTCCACATCGGCTTGGAGGTTAATTCTGAGGGTAACATCGCGCCCCATCGTTGCCATTAACCCCTGAAGTTCCGTTTCAAAAATATGGGGAAGTTGTTCGGGAGATTCGATGTAATAGTAATTTCCATCTCCAGCAGTTGCCATGGCTTCGAGCAAATCTTCGTTATAATCATCTCCCATTCCCATTGTTGTGGTGCTAACACCCCGTTGGGCTAAACCTTTAACATCGGCGGCTATCACATCGGGATTGGTTTCTCCTTGGTTGGCCAGCCCGTCCGATAGCAAAATTACCCGATTTAATTGCTCGGAATTTAGATATTGGCTGACTTGTATCCCCCCTTCTACCCAACCCCGATGAAGGGCTGTCATATTTCTCGGCTGAACCCGTTGAATTTGAGCAATGATACTCGTTTTATTGGTTGCTAACTGGCTGGGAATCAGAGTTTCTACCCGATCGTCGTAAATGATCACGCTGACGCGATCGCTAGGTAAAAGTTGTTCGATAGCGTAACAAGCCGCTTGTCGAGCATATTGAATTTTTTGTCCCCGCATTGAACCGGAGCGATCGATCACCAAGCTGAGGTTAAGGGGCGGACGTTCTTGGCTTAAATCCGGTTCGGGTGGAATAATTTTGATCAATAAGTCCAGGGTTGTAGAGCGATCTGAACCTACGGCTTGCCGCAAAGGAATCAATTCAATTTGAGGCGTAATCATTGAGAAGACCTCCGGTGTTTAAAAAGAGCTAGTAGTTGTTGGGTGATGTGTTGAATTAAGTTTTGCTGTTCTTGGAAACTATTGGGATGGATGAAGTCATCCCGAATGTGAATTTCTAAACCGGGCAAAACTTCCAACCGATACCAATGAGTGGTGCTGGACTTGGGAGTAGCGGTAGAATGTGCAAGCTTTTGGCTGCTATTCGATGGCATTTGAGTTGATTTCATTTCCATAGACTCTAAGGGGGAAATGGATTGTCGTTGCTGAATCTGCTGTAAAAATCCCAAAGCCGGATTGGTCGGTTTGATCGCCAATTGAACACCGCCTTGCAACAGGGCTTCCAGTTGTTGGTTGTCTTGCATCACAACCAAGTTATCAATAGCACTAGCTCCATACCCCTCTACCAGTAACCGCCGCACAATCAGAGTTTGTAAGAGATGGCGGTAGGTATAAACTGCATTGCGTCCTTGTTTAATCGGCTCATCTAGTAGTCCTTGACTGGTATAGTGTCGCACCAAACGCGGCGTGACTTCTTCTTTGACGCGAGTATGGGCTTTCTGCGAGGGAAGGAACTGGGGTAGAAGTTCATTGACCACTTGAACAAACTGATCCAGTGACCAATTAGGATGCTCTCGGGCAAGTTGTTGCAAGGTTCTCATCTTTACACCAAGATAATTTATATCGACTGCAACTGTCAATATCAATTACAGTTGTAAAATAAGTCTACAACTATTCGGGGAAGTCCCGTTATGGTTTGAGAAACTCCGCTCGGTTATGCTTCTGTAGCAGGATTTGGGTAGCTTCAGCACCCGTCAACCCGGAACCGCGATCGCCCAAGAGAATAGCTTTCCACCTCGTTGGCGATCGCGGTATCAGAGAATCAAGCCCCTGGTAATGGTTTTGTTTGGCATTCTCGATCTCGTTGTCAGTCCGGGATGAAGAAAAATTTGATGAGTTCATCGATTTTGAAAATCAAAGTTGCTCTAGATTCATTTCTGAACCAGCCACCGCTTTTATGAAAAAGTGTTGAAACTTTGATTGGTCTAAGATTCCTGCACAATTCAGCACAAGTTGCCTCGAACTCGTATCAATCAACGATAAACTGCATTGTCCGTCGAAATCTGCTATCGTTAGCATCATCCTAGCTTTTGTCACTTTCTCAAGTCCAAAAGCGGGTTAACCAATACCAAGCTCTAGGTTGAACAAAATCGAAGAAGGGGAAATAATCCCCCAGTTCTATTGTTAACGACCCCGATGCAAGAATCTCACGGGAATTCCCTGTTGTTCGGCTTCTTTTGGATTGTATTGAACT
>CAZNCM010000468.1:0-2560 GCA_964571155.1 uncultured Lyngbya sp.
AGGGGTTCGGCTTGTTCGTATTTGCCTTGGGATGAGTAGAGTGATGCCAAATTGTTGAGGCTGGTTGCCACATCAGGATGCTGCTGTCCGAGTAACTGCCGTCTCATCTCCAATGCTTGTTGGTAGAGGGGTTCGGCTTGTTCGTATTTGCCTTGGGATGAGTAGAGTGATGCCAAATTGTTGAGGCTGGTTGCCACATCAGGATGCTGCTGTCCGAGTAACTGCCGTCTCATCTCCAATGCTTGTTGGTAGAGGGGTTCGGCTTGTTCGTATTTGCCTTGGGATGAGTAGAGTGATGCCAAATTGTGGAGGCTGTTTGCCACAAGTGGATGCTGCTGTCCGAGTAACTGCCGATACATCTCCAATGCCTGTTGGTAGAGGGGTTCGGCTTGTTCGTATTTGCCTTGGGATGAGTAGAGATATGCCAAATTGTTGAGGCTGGTTGCCACATCAGGATGCTGCTGTCCGAAACGGTTTTGAGTCAGGTCAAGACAGTTTTCATACCAAGGTTCCGCTTGACTATAAAATCCTTGACCGTCGTAAAATCGACCTAAACCAACAAAAGGCCAAGTTAAATTTTCATCGGTCAGCCAGTCTGTGAGGTTTTCCGCCACTTCTTCGATATGGGGAATATTCGGTGTAACCACTGAAATATCATTGCGAGTGAGTGCGTATGGAATCTCCTTGGCGACTGCTACAATCGCCTGACAAATACTTCGTTTCCATTCGTCAACTTGTGAAGGAAATTCTTCTAACTTGATTTTGAGAAATTCTTGAATTAGGGGATGGAATTGATAGGTATTTTTTTCGACTCGTTGTAATAGACTCAGTTTCACCAGTTTATCATCTCGCCAATCTTCTAAATCTTCCTCATCGGTTTCGGGAAAGCAGGATTCAACCAGCGACCAAGGAATCGGCGCCAACGCAAATAAACTCAAGCTACAGGCTAATTGTTGTTCTTCGGGTTTGAGTTCTTTCCAGCTTAACTCAAAAGCCGCTTTTACCCCTCGTTTGGCGGTCATTTCTTGGGAGTTTTCGGGATTGAGTGAACGGTGTTCGAGTTTGAGTCTTTCTCGCATTTTAGCCAGCGATAAATCCGGTTTTCCGTTTAGATAGCGTCCGATTAATTCTAAGCCTAATGGTAAATATCCCAAATCTTCGCAGAGGGTTTTAGCTGTTTCTAATTCGGTTTCTATTCTGTCTCCGACTAATGACGTTAATAACTCCAAGGCTGCGGCTTCATCTAAAACGTTGAGTGCGAGTTCTTGAAAACCTATAAACCCTTGAATTCGAGTCGTGATTAATACTTTAAACCGGGGATTATTGGGCGGAAGATACGGTTTAATCTTGTCATATTTATCAACATCATCAAAAATAACCAGAACGTTTCCTTCCGGGGGTTGCCAGTTCCGCCAACAGTATTGAACTTGTGTTTCTAAATCACTATTATCCGGTGGGTTGAGGTTGAGATAGGCTTTCCCAAAGTTAACAATTTCAATCCCAACATTGGTATCGAGTGCGTATAACCAACAAATTCCGCCTAAATAGGTTTTTTGCTGACAATGATAGATACTATATTGAAGGGCGAGTTCTGTTTTGCCAATTCCTCCCATTCCGGTAATTGAAGTAATGGCAATTCGTTCGGTTTGTTGCAGTTGTTCGTGTAATTTTGTGAGTTCGTTCTGTCGTCCAACAAATTTTATAACTCCACTGTAGGGCAGATTTTGCGGGAAATCAATTGTAGAGTTATTGTTATCTTGTTTATCTGAAACTAGGATAATTTCTTCTGGGTTAATTTGTTCTCGGTGTATGAGTTCGGGAATCTTGGCTTCCGAGATGTTGCTAGCCATTAATGCCGCTTTTGCTTGTTTAAAAGCCTGTTCGACTGAACGTCCAGAAGCAATTGCACCATAAAAAGTTGCCGCAAAATCAATCGCCGCTTGATCGTTAATCGCTGTATTCATCCCAATAACACAATCAATATATTCTGCGATCGCTTCAGCTATTATTTTAGAATAACAAGCATTCCAGACAACTACTTTAATATTATCTTGAGTAACGGTCGAAAATAATTCTTTAATTGCCTCTAGATTAACAGCTTGAACCCGATCAGATTTGTCGAGTAATATAATCTCACCCGTGTTGCTTCCGTGACCGCTAAAATGAACAATATGGGGTTTATATTCGTTCAGACGTTGGATGAGTTCATCGAAGCGTACCGCCCAAGCTTGTTTAAATTCCAGAAAGTCTCTATTTTGAGAAGCCTGTATTTTATTCTCAATTTCTCGGATTTCTTTACCCAAATCTAAGGTCTGAGTCTGTTTGGGGTTCGAGGCGAGGAACAATACTTTGATCGGGTTCATATTGGCTCGACTTCCCGTTAGGTTGACTTTGTTCTCGATTTAGATAGCTTAATTTGCCACGATTATACCACCTGAGATTAGGTTAAATCTGAAATTGAAAAAAAGTTAATCGATCTCCCTAAATCCCCCTTAAAAAGGCCCAGGGCTGTTTCAAAGTCGAACTCAAATTGTGTTTTGACCTCTCCCTAACCCTCTCC
>CAZNCM010000468.1:2615-3118 GCA_964571155.1 uncultured Lyngbya sp.
TGCAGGGAAGGGGGTTGGGGGGTTAGGTCATCAAATTTTGGGATGAGAATGAAACAGCCCTGGGGCGGGGGCGCCACAACCCCAACCCGAAATTAGCTATAACAAATACTTATAATATGAGGCTTGATACCAACTAATTCTTTTTTTTATAACGTTATCTAATCTTTTTTGGGGTTGAAGATTTAGACAAATAGATGAATTTGCGGAAGTTATCAGTCTCATAAAAAATTATTATTTACATTTCGTTACTAAAAAACACATTACTTTGGGAGGATAAATGTAAGGACTCAGTTGATTTTATTTTTGCTACAAGGCTTACTGGAAAATGGTTTTAGCTGATTAAAGTTGGAGAACCCGATCCCCCAAACGAACAGTTATCAATCCAAAGCCTAGTCCCCGGAGTCCCTCTGGCACCGAAAATGTTTCTTTTCTACAATGTAATTAACAAAACTTCATGTATGATAGATGAAGTGAACGCAATAGGTATTTATTCTCACGGAATC
>CAZNCM010000468.1:3128-4104 GCA_964571155.1 uncultured Lyngbya sp.
CAACTTCCCTGGCTAACCACGATTATCTTGTTGCCCCTCTTGGCATCCCTCGCTATCCCCGTTTTACCCGATCAAGAAGGTCGCACCATCCGTTGGTATGCACTCGGAGTCGGTTTATTAGATCTAGTTTTAACAATATTCTGTTTCTGCACTCACTACAACTTAGACAACTCCGGCTTCCAACTGACTGAAACCTACGCCTGGATACCGCAACTGGGACTCAACTGGTCTCTCGCCGTCGATGGCCTGTCGATGCCGCTCATCGCTTTAACAGGTTTCGTCAACACCCTAGCAATTAATGTTGGTGTTGTACAGCGCCCAACTCGGAGTATTCGCCGCACAGGACTTACTTTTATTCTTCCTGATGTGGGAATTGGAATTAGTACCCGTATATTTATTAATCTCAATTTGGGGCGGACAAAAGCGCCTTTACGCTGCCACGAAATTCATCCTTTACACTGCACTTGGTTCTGTTTTCATCCTCGCTGCTGCACTGGCAATGGCGTTTTATGGCGGTAATGTCACCTTCGACATGACCGAACTTGCCCACAAAAATTATCCGACTTTCTTAGAACTTTTACTCTACGCAGGTTTCATCATTGCTTACGGTGTAAAACTCCCCATTTTCCCGCTTCACACTTGGCTACCGGATGCTCATAGCGAAGCTTCTGCACCCGTTTCAATGATTTTGGCTGGTGTTTTATTAAAGATGGGCGGTTACGGGTTAATTCGGATGAACATTGAAATGTTGCCGAATGCTCACCTATATTTTGCACCTGTCCTCGCAGTTTTAGGGGTTGTTAACATCGTTTACGGTGCGTTAAGTGCCTTCGCCCAAACCAACTTAAAACGACGTCTGGCTTACTCATCTATTTCCCACATGGGTTTTGTTCTCATCGGTATTGCTTCCTTAACTGAGTTGGGATTAAATGGCGCCGTACTTCAGATGATTTCTCATGGTTTAATTGCGGCGATG
>CAZNCM010000469.1:0-2604 GCA_964571155.1 uncultured Lyngbya sp.
GTCGTCCCTATGCCGTGATTTTGTTTGACGAAATTGAGAAAGCACATCCCGATGTCTTTAATGTGATGTTGCAAATTCTCGATGATGGTCGCGTTACCGATGCCCAAGGTCACACCGTTGATTTTAAAAATAGTGTGATTATTATGACCAGTAATATCGGATCTCAGTATATTCTCGATATTGCCGGAGATGATTCACGCTATGAAGAAATGCAAGGTCGAGTCATGGAGACGATGCGGACGAGTTTCCGGCCTGAGTTTCTCAATCGGATTGATGAGATTATTATCTTTCATGCGCTGCAACCTCAACAACTCCAAAGAATTGTTCAGCTTCAGATTCAACATTTAGTCGAACGGTTAGCCGAACGGAAGATGTCCTTGAAACTGACGGATGCTGCTGTTGAATTTTTGGCAGAAGTGGGGTTTGATCCGGTTTATGGTGCGCGTCCGTTAAAACGGGCGATTCAGCGAGAGTTAGAAACCCAGATTGCGAAGGGAATTTTACGCGGGGAATTTAATGATGGGGATACGATTTTTGTAGATGTTGAAAATGAACGGTTGACGTTTAAGCGGGTGCTTGTGGAGTTGGTGAAAGCGCAGTAGCGAGAGTAGCTCGGTCAATTGAATTATCTTGATTAGACTTTGATAGGGTGCGGTATGTCGTACCCTAACTCTTTAGGTAGGGAGAATGATAAAGTTATTTCTCAATCCTCTCAAGTTTTAGAGATTGATCTTGATTTAATCAGAATCGGAAAAAGTTAACAAAATATTGCTGATTGTCATCTATCTATCAGTACAAAATCTATCATCAATTTAGACAATATACTGTTTATTCTCTACATTTAGATAGATCAAAAGTTGGAAATTTTATATTATCTAAAAGCTGAATTTTGTCAAGGTCATAAATGACAGTTAATAAATTGTCATAAAAAGAAACACCGAGATGGACAAGCAGCAGTTATACCTATTAAGTGATTACACTGATTAAGTGATTACACTGAGAAAATCAGTGAACATCGTCTGAAGCCTAATGGTCATTAGGGTCACATCATGCAAATTGATGGTTTGAGTTGTAATACATCAGAGTTTTTCGGCAAACCTGAAGCTGTATTGTGGAAGACAAGCAATACATTCCATTACAAAAAGACAATTGTGAGAATGGTCAATTTATCAACCTCAAGATAGAAGTTTTAAGCCACAAAAAGGTTTAAAAAGGATTAGGAGAGTTAAAAAAGCTTCTATCCCGGTCAAATTATTTCCCATCTATATCAAAAAATTTTGTACAACCTACCCTCAATCTGCAAACTTTAGCAAAGCTAAGTTTATTAATCTTGTCTAACAGGACTTGAGTTTTTCTATGACTAAAAGTTTTAGTCGCTCAATTTGGGTTCCAATGTAATCAATTAAAACCCAAGCTTTTAACGGTAAACCCTAGCCTTTTTAAATTAGATTGATTCGATCAATCCCTAATTAAAATCCCAAACCCATTTCTCGAATATCAGATCTGAATACTCCGATTTTTATCGGCGCGAGGATTATCTTGAATGTAGTTTTTTTATCAAATTAATGATGATGTTTTCTACTCCGACACATACCCAAACTTTCCCCTCTACTACCAATTCTCAGAACGTTATGAAAAAACCGGAATTTTCTCAAAATTCAATCAAAATGACTCAACTTGTCATTATCGACACCCAAGTAGAAGACGTAGAAAAGCTACTAAAAGGCGTTATCCCCAGCACAACAATCATTCTCCTCGACTCTACAAAAGATGGAGTCCAACAAATTACTCAAACCCTGCAAGAATATACCAATCTTTCAGAAATTCATCTGATTTCTCACGGTTCACCCGGCTGTTTACAACTGGGTAATACTCAACTCAGTCTTGACACCCTCAACCTCTACGCAAACTCACTTAAAACCTGGTCTATAGACACCTTAATGCTGTATGGGTGTAACGTCGCCGCAGGAGATGCAGGAATTGAATTTATAGACAAACTCCACCAATTCACAGGTGCTAAAATTGCCGCTTCTGCCAATAAAACAGGTTATTCAGGTTTAGGTGGAGACTGGAATTTAGAAGTCAAAACCGACAAATTTGAAGTCTCATCTCCTCTGACCTTAGAAGTCCGAGAAAATTATCGATTTGCTTTTCCTATACCCATTGAAAATCTAACAGTTGAGAGAAGATTACCAGATGATAACGAAGGTGATATAAGCTATATCGCTCCCGATATTAGAACCACTGTTCCCGAAGGCACAGAAATAGAATACAACTTCCAAGAAGGGGATGGCAATCTTCTGGAAGTAACCAGTTTTACCTCGGGACAAGATCAGTTTCTCGCCGGTGATGTTCTCAACGACTTTGAGTTAAGGCGAACTGATAATGAAAATGTTCAAGGTAGACGACAACTGCTGTGGTTTGAACGGGAAAGCCAAACAAATGAAGAACTAAACCTTCGATCTCCTTTTCCTCTGACTATTTCAGAAGACCCCGATGATAGTCTGATGGAAATCGCCTTGTTTGATGACGTGATCAATCTCGGTACAGATAATATCTTTGCCAATACCACCACTTTAGACGATCAAAACATCAACAACATTG
>CAZNCM010000469.1:2614-3868 GCA_964571155.1 uncultured Lyngbya sp.
TATATCTCCACCGATGGTTTGCAAGCCCCTCAAGAAAACTTAAATGAAGTTGGTTTTCTCATTTTAGAGCGAGGCGGAAACGATGCGTTTAAAATTGCACCGATATTAGATATTGATGATGTAGGTCTCCCGACTGAGTTTGGTGATTTAATAGAAATTGGAGCCGATGAATGGGGTGTTGATGAATCTATTACACTCAATACATCAGTTTTACGTTCAGATAACTATCCCGAAGAACAACTTCAACGAAGAATCAACGTTGATGATCAAAATATCGGTGGAATTTATATCAGTTTTGAAGATCTCGGTATCGAAGCCCGTGAAGAATTTAATGGATATGCGTTGTTTGCAACCGATGTGGACGAGACAACAAACTTAGTAGACTTTGAAAGCTTTCCGACAGATACACCCGAAGTCGTTAATCAAGGAGTTGGAGGAGGATTAGACCTGATTGCAGGTGGAGTTGTTTATGGTCGGATTTTCATTAACGGTGCCACCGTTACCGAAGGAGAACAAGCTCAATTCACCGTTAGTATTCCTTCTCCACTCGATACACCCATCACTGTTAACTACAGCACCAGTGATACTGATTTGAATCCTAACGAACCGAATCAGCCGACAGCAACAGCCGGAGAAGATTATATACCAATCACAGAAGGTTCCTTTACCATTCCTGCCGGGGAGACTGAAGTTACGGTTAATGTCGAGACATTAGCTGATAATCTCATAGAAGAAAACGAACAGTTTCGGGTGACGCTTTCTGACCCCAGTCGAGGCTTCATTATTGATCGCGAAGGAATTGGGACGATCATCGATAACACCGAAGATACCCCACCCGTTACCGAACCGGACACGACAGACACACCCGCAGATACCGACGTCAGCCTCAATATTCTCGACAACGATACCGATCCCGTTGGGAATATTGACCCGACAACCGTAGACCTCAACCCCGATACACCGGCACAAGAAACCACTCGCACAATTCCAGGACAAGGAACCTACACTGTAGACGATACAGGCGTTGTCACCTTCGATCCTGAAGCCGAGTTTAGCGGCACCTCAACGATCAACTACACCGTACAAGATGACGCGGGTCAACCTTCCGAACCCACAGAAATTAGTGTGATCGTTGAACCCCCTGCAAACTTTGCGCCCAATGCAGTCGATGACAGCAATACAACTGCCTTTGAAACCCCTGTTACCCTGAATGTTCTTGAAAACGATACCGACCCAGAAGGCGATCCATTAACA
>CAZNCM010000469.1:3878-4095 GCA_964571155.1 uncultured Lyngbya sp.
TGGCGGTACGGTGAGGATTGAGAATGGTCAGTTAGTCTATACTCCTGCTGAGGGTTTCTCAGGAGAAGACGAATTTACCTATACCGTCAGTGATGGGGAAAACAGCGATACGGCTACCGTTAGCGTGACTGTAGAACCCTCTACAAACGTTCCTCCGACAACTGTTCCCGATCAAGGAGTCACAACCGAAGGCGAACCCGTTAGCCTGAATGTTCTC
>CAZNCM010000470.1:0-4078 GCA_964571155.1 uncultured Lyngbya sp.
ATTACAGGAGAACGTTTAGTCACGACGTTGAACCGTTCACAGGTGGAGATTGAAACTCATCTGAGTTTAGGGGCGACTCCGACTCAAGCACTCAAACCCTACCGTCGAGAGGCGATGCGGGCGGGGTTGCTTCCAACGCTAAATTCTATGACAATTGTCGGAATTGCCACACTTCCGGGTATTTTAACAGGTCAGTTGCTCGGTGGGGTCGATCCGTTGGATGCAGTGTCCTATCAAATTTTGATTTTATTGATGATCACAGTTGCGAACTTGATTGCTATTCTAGTTTTGAGTACAGGCATTTGTCGTCAGTTTTTTAACGCTGAGGCGCAATTGCAAAAAATTTAACGATTGGCTTGATTTAATCTAATCAAATCTAGTCATCTAAAATACCAGTAACCGTCATTCTTTTGGATTGAAAATGTCAGAATTTTTAGATTTTCTCAAACATCAATATGCTTACGTGGCGATCGGTGAATTTAAACCCGGTAAGTTTGATGAAGCTGAACAACTGTTTGAAAAAGCGGTTTCGACTTATACAAAAGGGTTTAAAGGGTCTTATCTGTTACAAGAACCGGGAACAGATAAAGGAATTGCAATTATTTTTTGGGAAAATATAGACGATATGGATGAAAATCATAGTGAAGCCTATGAAGCCATTATGAATGAAATGGCGCATCTGTTTGCCAAAGCACCCAAAACCTCTTTTTATGAAGTTTGTAGCGAAGTTCATCCCCAAGAATTAGCCAGCGAAGAAGGATAAATTTTCAATATCCTCCACACTTCTAAAACACCTGTAGGGACGCAAGGCTTGCGTCCTGAATACCGATAGTATAAACCTAACTTACATTAAAAATATGGGATATTTTGATACTCTCGTCAAAAAAATTGAACAAGAACCTCACTTAGAAGCTGCTTTTGGTCAACATATTCACTGGGGATTTTGGCAAGATCCAAAACAAGCCACCGGAAAACTTGAAGACTTTGGTAAAGCCGCAAATAATTTATCTAAACTGGTGTTAGAACTGGCTCAAATTCCAGAAAGATCTAATATCCTAGATGCAGGCTGTGGTTTTGGAGGAACTCTTAATTTACTCAATCAAACTTACAATAATTTAAAACTGTTTGGCTTAAATATTGATCGAGTTCAAGTTGAGAAAGCCCAAAAATCAATTCAACCTCAAAATGGAAATTCTATCGAGTTTATTTACGGAAATGCCTGTCATTTTCCTGATTTCTCAGACAAATTTGATATTATTATTGCTCTAGAATGTATTTTTGCTTTTCCCAGCCGAGAACGTTTTTTTGCTCAAGCTCATCAGTTTCTAAAACCCAATGGTAAATTAATAATCGTTGATTTTTTGATTAGTCCAAAAATTTCCTTATTTTGGTTATTCTTTGAAGCACAAGTTCTTAGCCGAATGATTACAAAGACCTACGGATCAAAGGCAACACAAGCTGTACAGTTTATTGACATCAATAACTATCAGCAAATCTCTCAAAAACATGGATTTAATCTCATTCAAAGACTTGATATCACAGAAAATGTTCAACCTACATACGAAGCCATTAATCAATTAATTATTGCCAACTTACAAGATTGGTTTACCGCTAAAGGACTAGAAATTTTCAGTTTGGTAAAATTAATCACCTATGAAATTTTAATATTCAATTTACAAGATACAATTGACAAGGTTTAAGATCAGAACTGTCTAGGGTGAGCAACGCCCACCACAATTAAGTAGCTACTGTAGAAAATTGACTAACTGTTCGAGTTTCGACCAAGCCGCACCACTGCTGATAATTTCCTGAGTAACGGACAACCCAGAAACATGATCTCCAACGGGAACAAAACCGCTCACTTGTAAAGCCAAAGACGCATTTAAAGCCACCACATCCCGTTGAGCGGGTGTTCCTTTTCCCTGTAAAACATTTTGCAAAATTTCCGCATTTTCCGCAACTTCCCCGCCTTTTAAAGCGGTTATTTCTGCCGAAGTTAAGCCCAATTCTTGCGGGTTAATTGAAACTTTTTCGACCTTTCCTTCCGATAATATCGCCAAATCCGTTAAATCTCCCAACCCCGCTTCATCGAGTTTTTCTCGTCCGTGCAGAACAATCGCCTGTTTTAACCCTAATTTTCCCAAAGCTTCGGCAATGGTTTCGAGTAAATTGGGGTCATAAACACCCATTACTTGACCCGCAGGTTTTAAAGGATTAACCAACGGCCCCAACAAGTTAAAAACCGTTCTGACTTTTAACGTTTTTCTAAGCGGAACAACCGCCTTCATCGCCGGATGCCAACCCGGTGCAAATAAAAAGGTAATTCCCACTTCTGTTAACGCCGAAGTAATCTTTTCAAACGGAGAATTTAACTGAATTCCTAGCGCTTCTAAAACATCAGCAGAACCCACTTTACTCGAAGCGGAACGGTTGCCATGTTTAGCGACGGGAACCCCCGCAGCCGCAGCCACAAACGCCACAGCAGTCGAAATATTAAACGTAGAAGCGCCATCTCCCCCCGTCCCACAAGTATCAATAATGCGATAGGGAGAACTCGGTATTTCAAGAGACGTTGAAGCCGACGCCGACTGAGACTGCAATACAGAAGCCATTCCCGCCAATTCTTCTGCGGAGACGCCTTTGGTTTGCAGCGCCATCAAAATTGCACCCGAAAGCACTGGGGGAATTTCCTCGTTTAGCCATCCTTGCATCAACGTTGAGGCTTGGGAGACAGAGAGGGAGTCCCGGTCGAGGAGTTGTTGCAGCAAATTCGGCCAGAAGTTGGTATCTTGAGTTGGGGAAGCTGTGACAGTCATTTCAGGATTAAATCTAATCGGCATTTTGACAACCTGAAGATTTATTTTACCCTCAAAGGGATACTTTCTTTGTTAATTCTGTCAACGGGGAGAATTCAAAAAATTTAATCAGACTAAAAAAAACCTACAAATCCCAATCAATGTAGGGGCGAAAGGCTTGCGCCCAATTCTCCAAAAACCTAAGAAAAAACTCGCGCCAATTTTTTATAAAATGTGATAAAAAACAACATTTTACCTTATAATATTTGAAGAAGCCATTCTATAAACCCGGGTGAAAACCGACTCACTTTTTTACCGCATTTTCCAAACGGCTCCGGCTATTTTCTTCGAGCTAATTGGTCAACCCGTTCAGGAGGGATATCAATTTCAATCCGTTGAACTAAAGCAAACCGCTTTCCGCATTGATGGGGTATTTTTGCCGCCAGCGGAAGCCACAAACCCAACGGTTTATTTTGTAGAAGTTCAGTTTCAAAAAGATCCCTTACTGTATCATCGACTTTTTGCAGAAGTGTTCTTGTTTTTGGCACAAAACCCAACAACAGTAGACTGGCAAGCCGTCGCAATTTATCCTAATATTAGCCTAGAACCTGAACAAACCCATCTCTACCGGACCCTGTTAGAGAGTTCCCAAGTTCGGCGTATCTATCTTAATCAACTTTCGGGTTCATCGGTTGAGTTGGGAATTGTTGAATTAATTCTAGAACCCCAGGAAACCGCAGTCAACAAAGCCAAACAGTTGTTATCAGAGGCTCAACAAGCCACACAACTGCCTGTAGCGGTTATCATGGAATTGATAGAAACGACAATGGTTTATAAATTTCCCCAATTGACTCGTCAGGAGATTATTCAGATGTTGGAATTAGCAACAGACTCCAAACAAACCCGAGTTTATCAAGAAGGTCGAGAAGATGGAGAACGAGCGCTTATCCTACGTCAACTAACCCGAAAGTTTAATCAAATTGATCCTCAAGTTCGCTCTCAAATTGAATTGCTTTCATTAGAACAGTTGGAGATGTTAGCAGAGGTGTTGTTGGATTTTTCATCTTTGCAAGATTTGACCCATTGGTTACAGGAAAATTTAAGGGAATAAAAGGTGCTAGGGTTGACAGATTTGAGAATTGGGACGTTGACGAATGATTCCGGTTTTTGTCGGATCATAACCCACTAAAATAACTTCACCATCTTCGGTTCTTATCCAACCTCTCGCCGGAACAATTGTTCTTGAATCTACAGGATGATCGTCAAGATTATTATCACGATTT
>CAZNCM010000471.1:0-534 GCA_964571155.1 uncultured Lyngbya sp.
TATGCCGGAGCAATTGATGCCTTAATTGAAGCCTTAGAAGAAGACAAGGATGTGGGGGTGCGAGAGGATGCCAAATCGTCGTTATTACGAGTCGGTGATCCGCGTGGGTTACAGATTATTGAGGAGTTACAACGGGATGGCTTATTATAACCTCTGACTGGGGGTTTTTGCTAATTTCGCTAAAACCATGAACAATGAACCGTGAACTTCTCAAGTGCAATAAATATTCATGGACTTAAATACCATTACGATTTCCGCAGAAACAGACAGTCCCGAAGGTTTAATCGTGTTTCTACATGGTTGGGGTGCCAATGCTGAGGATTTAGCTTCATTAACGCCGTTGCTGAGACTCCCCCAATATCAGTTTATTTTCCCCGATGGCCCTTTACCCCATCCCCAAGTTCCGTTAGGACGGGCGTGGTATAGTCTAGAAACCTCTGAATACAAAGGACTCGATGAAAGTCGTCAAACGCTACAAGACTGGTTAGCTTCCCTGGAAACTTCTACAGGGATTCCTCCTAGTCGAACCATTTT
>CAZNCM010000471.1:544-4034 GCA_964571155.1 uncultured Lyngbya sp.
GGAGGGGCGATGACGATGGATGTGGGGCGAAAGTTGGGCTTGGCTGGATTAATTGTATTGAGTGGCTATCTACACTTTTCTCCTGAACCTCAAGAGGATGCTTTACCTCCGATGCTAATTGTACATGGTCGTCTGGATCGGGTGGTGCCGTTGAGTGCGGCTCTAAAAGCTAGAGATAGTTTTCAGGAACTGGGAGTAAATGTACAGTATCACGAATTCGATATGGCACACGAAATTCGTCCGGAAGTTTTAAGTTTAATACGAAGTTTTGTTGTGGAGGTGATGTCGAAATCCAGTTAAAACCTTACACTAGAAATAGGGAGTCAGATGTGAGATTTATCCACACAAAGGCTCAAAGCAAATGCGACTTAACGGAGGTAGCTACAGATGGAAACGTTGACTCGATCCTCACCGCAAATCTCTACAATGACTGTAGAAGATGTGGCTGAATTAGCTACACGTTTGGAAATCGATGACTATAGCGATCCGTTTGAGGGTCTTAACGATTGGCATTTGCTACGAGCGATCGCATTTCAGCGTCCAGAGTTAGCTGAACCTTATCTGTATTTGCTCGATATCGAGACTTACGACGAGGCTTAATCGTTCATCGGTGAGTTGAGATGAAGAATTTGGGGGGTTCACAGCATGGGCTGTACCCCTATTTTAATTGAAATTCAGAGTTGAAACAAGGATTTAAAGGTAAACTGATTTCTATATTTTCACCCTTTTTATTTTGAAGATAGAAGATGAAACAAATTTTACCTTCTCCTTTTCAAAGAAAAATCTTAATCGCGATTACTGGGGGAATTGCGGCTTATAAAATTTGTGAGGTGATCTCAACTTTAGCGAAAGCTGGAGCGGAAGTCAGAGCCATTTTAACCGACTCAGCGCAACAGTTTATTACGCCTTTAACGATAGCAACGCTTTGTCGTCATCAAGCTTACACCGATGCCGATTTTTGGCAACCGACTCACGGGCGCCCGCTGCATATTCAGTTGGGAGAATGGGCGGAATTGTTGGTGATTGCGCCTTTGACTGCTAATACTTTGGCGAAGATTTCTGTCGGAATGGCGGATAATTTGTTAACCAATACGATTCTGGCTTCGAGTTGTCCGGTGTTGTTGGTGCCGGCGATGAACCGTCAGATGTGGCAGCAAAATATTGTTCAGCAAAATTGGCAAAATGTTTTGAGTCACAACGAGCGCTTTCACGGGATGACTCCGGTTGCAGGAATTCTAGCTTGCGATCTGCCAGCCAAAGAAAGCGAGGGTTGGCAAGTTGGATCGGGGCGTATGGCTGAACCTCAGCAAATTTTGGCTTGTATCGAGTCGTTAGTGCATACTGAGGGAAAACGGGATTTAGTTGGAAAGCAGGTGTTAGTCAGTGCCGGAGGTAGCCGAGAACATCTCGATCCGGTGCGATTTATTGGCAACCCGTCAACGGGGAAAATGGGTTTAGCTGTTGCTCAAGCGGCGATCCATCGAGGGGCGACAGTTACGTTTGTACACGCACCGATGAAGACGGAGTTACTGGCACTGTTGCCGGATGAGGTGGAGAGGGTAAGTGTTACCAGTGCCGAACAGATGCGTCAGGCGATGTTAGAACGGTTTTCGCAAGCCGATATTACGGTGATGACGGCAGCCGTAGGAGACGTTCAACCGGTTGATTACTGCGATCGCAAGCTGTCCAAAGCGGATTTACCTACAGTTCTCCCATTAAAGCAATGTGTAGATATTTTAGCAGAATTGGGTAAAATAAAGCAACCCCCTCAATTTTTAGTCGGATTTGCAGCACAAACTGGGGATATTTTAACGCCTGCTTTGGGTAAATTGTCAGCGAAGAATTTGGATGTTATTGTTGCGAATCCTGTCGATCAACCCAATGCGGGGTTTGGCAGCGATACGAATACGGCGATATTAATTAATAAAACGGGAAAACAAGTTAATATCGAAGGGTGTAGTAAGTTAGCTCTTGCTCATCATTTATTTAATTTTATCGAGATTGACTAAATTATGAATTATAGAAGTTCGCGCTGGTATACTTACAAATTCCAGGCACGAAGAATAGCCAAAAGCCTGACTATACCGAACTTTCCCCCCAAGATCACCTTTTGCCTTTTGCCTTTTGCCTTTTGCCTTTTGCCTAGCGCGAAGCGCTATATGAATTGTGAAAGAGGAATAACTGAATTATTTTGTTTTTTACATTTTACTTTTTACAGGCAGATATTCTACCCAAATCAGATCAAATTTATATAAAAAAAAGAAGGACTATTTTAGTCCTTCCCTCAAATAAACTGGAAAGAATTAAAACAAACAGAATGTTTTAGTTACTGCTGTCTTTAGAAGAAGATTGTAATTGAGAGTGATGACCATTACCAGCCTGATTAGAACTTTCGTCATCGTGACGCCAGAGAAGACGTTGAGGCATTCCAATTGCAATCCCTTCGCGATCAAAAGCTAACTTAATTCGTAAGCGAAACTCTCGTCCAACCGCCCATTGTTGAATGGGTTGAGTCTTAATCCAAACTTGAATTAAAACACCATTGTGCGTAATTCCATCTACCCCCAAAATTGAAGCAGGTTCGATCATTAAATCCTGCCATTGGGGTTCATTTCGCATTTGCTCGGCGACTTGATGAATCACTTCTAAAGCCCGTTTAACATCAGCATCATAAGCAATCTCAATTTTGAAGTCAACCCGCGACCATTCTTTAGTCAAGTTTTGAACAACATCAATATTTCCATTCGGAATTGAAATCAAACGCCCTTCATCGCCTCGCAGGTGAGTCATGTACAAGTTCATTTTTTCGACAAAACCGGCAACACTACCAACAACAATCACATCACCCACCGCAAATTGATCGGTTAAAAGAATTAAACAACCGCGAATTACATTGGCAATATGAGGTTGCAAAATATAGGTAACAATCAGGGTAATAACACCCGCACTGGCGAGTCCTTCTGTAGAAAGTCCTAACACCGATAAAGAGAGAATCGTTGCTAATCCATAAGCAATTACAGATGTTAATTGGGATAAAGCAGCCGAATAAGTTTTTACCCGCATGGTATAGCGTTGAGGAGTCGATGAAGTTTGTTGTGCTTCTGTCGCCCAACGGTTGAGAAGGGAATCAATAAAGAAATCAACAACTTTATCCGTAATACTCAAGAAAATCCAGATTAAAGCGATCCAAATCGGACTTTTAAATAGTATTACTGCATAAACCCGAGTGGGAGGATAGAAAAACAGAAGCGCTACTATTCCAAAAACCAAAACGATAATTTGCACCCAGAATAAAATATTTTCCAGCAGCAACATTAAGTTAATTTGCTGTTTTAAAATACTTTGTTGCTTCAGGGAACTTTGAGTAATATATCGCCAGATTGACTCCATACTTGAGGAAACCAACTCAAAAGGAATATCGGCTAGATCACCACTACTGTTATTGCGGTTAGAAAAACGTGAAGATTTTTGATTGTTCTGGGTTGAATCC
>CAZNCM010000472.1:0-1062 GCA_964571155.1 uncultured Lyngbya sp.
GGGATTATTGCGAACCCCAACTGTACAACCATTTTAATGGCGGTTGCAGTTTGGCCCCTTTACCAAGTTCAGCCCATACGCCGGATTGTGGTTTCGACCTATCAGTCAGCCAGTGGGGCAGGAGCCAGAGCGATGGAGGAAATGAAAACTCAGGCTCAAGCCATTTTACAAGGAAAAACACCCCCGACGGAAATTTTTCCCTATCCCTTGGCTTTTAACTTATTTCCTCATAATTCACCTTTGAATGAATCGGGATATTGCCAAGAAGAACTCAAAATGGTGAATGAAACTCGGAAAATATTTGGCGTCGAAACGTTGAGAATTTCTGCGACCTGTGTGCGGGTTCCCGTACTTCGCGCCCATTCCGAAGCGATTAACCTAGAGTTTGATCAACCCTTTGATGTAGCCAAAGCACGAGAAGTCCTTTCTCAAGCACCAGGGGTAGAACTCCGAGAAGACTGGAAGGCAAATTACTTCCCCATGCCCATTGATGCAACGGGTCGTGATCCGGTCTTAGTCGGTCGCATTCGTCAAGATATTTCTCATCGGTGTGGGTTAGAACTGTGGCTGAGTGGAGATCAAGTTCGCAAAGGGGCAGCATTGAATGCCGTACAAATTGCTGAATTATTAGTGGCGAAAAATCTTTTACGTTCGTCTCTAGTCGCAAGTCATTAATGAGAGTGAGGTTTGCAGTCGGACAGGACAACAGCGCTTGGGAACGTGAGTTGAGTCTAGAGTCAATTCAAATCAAAAAGGGATTTGAACAGATCGAGTCCATTCCTGAGCGCAGGCGACGCGAACAGAAACAGCACAACTGATAGAAAGTAGATGGTGAGTTTTGGAAAGGTGATGACGGCGATGATTACGCCGTTTAAAGACGATGGTAGTGTTAACTATGAAGTGGCAGAACAGCTAGCCGCTCATTTGGTTGACAACGGTACAGATACCCTGGTCGTCTGTGGAACAACAGGAGAATCTCCTACACTTAGTTGGTCAGAGGAGTACGAACTGTTTCAAGTGGTGCAGAAAGCGGTTTCTTCTAAAGCCAAGATTATGGCGGGG
>CAZNCM010000472.1:1072-1556 GCA_964571155.1 uncultured Lyngbya sp.
AAACTAGGATTAGATGGATCGTTGCAAGTGGTTCCCTATTACAACAAACCTCCTCAGGAGGGGTTGTACCAACATTTTAAGGCGATCGCCCAAGCCAGCGACGATTTACCCATGATGCTCTACAATGTTCCGGGTCGTACCGGACAGAGCTTACAACCTGAAACGGTCGCTCGTTTAGCAGAAATCTCTAATATTGTTGCGATCAAAGAAGCCAGCGGCAATTTAGACCAAGTTAGCCAAATTCGACGCTTGACACCTCCAGAATTTAAGATCTACTCTGGAGATGACTCTCTAACATTGCCCCTATTGGCAGTGGGTGCGATCGGAGTGGTGAGCGTTGCGAGTCATTTGGTGGGAGATCGATTACAGCACATGATCAAGGCGTTTGAAGCGGGTCAAGTGCAAGTCGCCACTGAGACTCACCTACAACTCTTCGGATTATTTAAGGCACTTTTCTTAACGACAAACCCCATTCCGGTAAAAG
>CAZNCM010000472.1:1624-4023 GCA_964571155.1 uncultured Lyngbya sp.
CTGCGGTCGTAACCCAACAATTACAGCAAGTGTTAAGTGAACTTAATTTGCTCAAAGCTTAAAAGCAACAACATGGACAGATTGAGTGTGCGCCCACAGGTGATGCACCCCTATATTCCAAAAAGCAAAGTTTCAGACAACTGAATATTGATGAACATTTAATCGTTAGTGGATCAAAGATTTAGTGATCGAGTTTTCGACTCAGATTAACATTTAGCTATCGAAGTTCATTGTTAAACAATAAACCTTCACACAAAAAGGAAAACATGGTTAAAAACGGAACAACACCCATCATTAAAAGTAAAAATTCAGTTCGTAAACCCCTCAGTAAAAGTGACGGGAATGGCTTAAAAATCATTCCTTTAGGGGGCTTACATGAAATTGGTAAGAATACCTGTGTGTTTGAATATGACGATGAAATTATTCTCCTCGATGCCGGACTTGCCTTTCCGACAGACGGAATGCACGGCGTTAATATTGTTCTCCCCGATGTCACTTATCTACGAGAAAATCGCCATAAAATTAAAGGCATGATCGTGACTCATGGTCACGAAGATCATATTGGTGGTATCGCGTTTCACCTGAAACAATTTGATATTCCCGTCATTTACGGCCCGCGACTGGCGATGGCATTACTTCAGGGGAAATTAGAAGAAGCGGGCGTTTCGGATCGCACAGAGTTAAGAAGTGTTCGTCCCCGAGAAATTGTGAGAATTGGCAAGAGTTTCCTCGTTGAATATATCCGCAATACTCATTCAATTGCTGATAGTTTCACCGTGGCGATTAATACCCCGGTTGGTGTCGTTATTCATAGTGGTGACTTCAAGATTGATCACACCCCCGTTGATGGAGAACACTTTGATCTTCAACGACTCGCAGAATACGGCGAAAAAGGGGTTCAGTGCTTGTTGAGTGATTCGACCAATGCAGAAGTTCCGGGATTTACGCCCTCAGAAAGTTCAGTTTATCCCAACTTAGATCGGATTTTTTCACAAGCACCTGGACGGATTTTAGTCACCACCTTTGCCTCTTCAGTCCATCGGCTCAATATTATTTTGGATATTGCCCAAAAACAGGGTCGTTCAGTTGCCGTTGTCGGTCGGTCGATGCTGAATGTGATTGCTCATGCCCGAAATTTAGGGTATATAAAATGTCAAGATGATCTGTTTATTCCGTTAAATTCGTTGCGAGATACACCCGATGAGAAGGTGTTAATTCTCACCACCGGATCACAAGGAGAACCGCTTTCGGCGATGACTCGGATTGCTAATGGGGCTCACCGACAAATTAGCATTAAGCAAGGTGATACAGTCGTCTTCTCTGCCAATCCAATTCCGGGTAATACCATCGCAGTGGTCAATACCATTGATAAGCTGATGATGTTAGGGGCTAACGTGATTTATGGTCGTCATCACGGCATTCATGTTTCCGGTCATGGCTGTCAGGAAGATCACAAATTAATGCTGGCATTAACTCGTCCAAAATTCTTTGTTCCCGTCCATGGTGAACATCGGATGTTGATTAAACATTCTCAAACTGCTCAAAGTATGGGAATTCCTGCCGAAAATATGATCATCATCGATAATGGGGATGTTGTCGAACTGACCAAAGATTCTATTGGTGTGATTGACAGAGTGAAAGCAGGCGTTGAACCTGTTGATTCTTCCCGCACAGGTGTCGTTAAAGATGACGTCATGCAGGAACGGCGTCAACTGGCTGAAGATGGAGTTGTAACCGTAGCAGTGGCGGTTGACTTGGAAGGTAAGTTAATTTCACAACCGAAGATTCATTTCCGAGGTGTAGTCACCTCTGTAGACCAGACTGTACTACAGATGTCAATTAATAAAGCGATTGAATCTACTTTGAATAATCGCTGGTCAGAGTTTGTGCGGTCTTTTGAGGGGCAAAAAGAAGTAGACTGGGTAGGGGTAGAAACTCAAGTTGAACGTGCAATTGAGCGATCGCTCAAACGGGAACTAAACAGAAGTAATCCGTTAGTCGTGTTGCTGATGAATACTCCGGATGTCGATACCTCTGATCATGCTGAACAAGAGGAGAAACCCGCACCCAAAACAACCGGACGGCGACGGACTCGCACTGCGGCTAGAGTGGCGTCTTAAAGTGTCGCTATCCCTTCAATACCAAAGGGTGGGTTGTTAACTAGCCTATCCTTTACTCTCGGTGATACTCGAAGTCCGCTAAAGTGCAACACCGAAGCTAAAAAATATTTTTGGGGAAAGGGGTTGACAATCTCGCGAAAGCTCTGTACTATTAGTAATTGTCGAAGGTTACAGAAGAACGCGAAACAAAGCAACTTCTGATTAACTCAAAGACATAAGAGAGCATTTTAAAGCTTTTCTGGTGTCTATGGCTCGATGGAACCACACCGATCCATCTCG
>CAZNCM010000473.1:0-4017 GCA_964571155.1 uncultured Lyngbya sp.
CTTGTCTGTTTTTAGATTTAGGTTTCCCTGAATTTGAGAGCAGTCACTTGAGAGATTTCTCGCCTCAAGGCTCAGTTTTCTAAGTCCGTAGCGTCTACCATTCCGCCACGCCCCCAAGTTTTCACAGGTTCTATTCTGTCTTTAAAAGACAGTGTTTTATACAATAGCACGACTAATTGAATTTGTGCAAGCTTTTTGATCAACCGTTGAACTCATGATCTCAAAAGCCATGAAGATCACGATTTAAGACAGCGATCGGGTGTAATAATGGTTCAATGTGCAAAGATAACATCACATCTATTTTCATCTGTTGTTGAATCTGATCACAACTATGTCTATCACCCCTGCGATCGCCATTACCTTAATTCTGTATGCGGCTCTAGCCGGTGCCTATCTTCTAGTCGTTCCTGCCGCAGTCTATGCCTATCTCAGCAGTCGTTGGTATGTGGCTAGCTCTTTTGAACGGGCTTTCATGTACTTCCTGATGTTCTTCTTCCTACCGGGAATGATTGTCCTCGCCCCGTTCCTCAACTTTCGTCCTAAACCTCGACAAATTGAGAACTAATGCGACGAATTGATGCGATTGGAATTGGAATCGGAGTGTTTGCAGCCGGGGGGATCGCTTACCTGATCTTACAAGCGATTGGGCTAGAAAGCGTCAATGCTGGAATCTGGAGTCAAGTTTTATTAGTCGCGAGCTTAGTCGGTTGGTTATTGAGTTATCTATTTCGGGTTTTCACCCAAAGCATGACCTATAACCAACAAATCCAAGATTACGAAGATGCGGTTTTGCAGAAACGCTTGGAAGAAATGACTCCCGAGGAGTTAGCCCAACTCCAAGCTGAAGTCGAACAAGAAAATCTTAGCCGTCAGAAAACGACAGAAAACTAAAACTTTCCTGATTCCTCTGTTGCTAATCACCGATTCCTTCCTACCCCAAACGATAAACTATGATCTCTGTTTCTGAAAAATTTGAGTCATTGCGACACTCGCACTCAACTGACTCAACACAGCGTCCCTGTGCTTTAATTCCTTTTATTACCGCAGGTGATCCGAATCTCGAAACAACCGCTCAAGCCTTGCAAGTATTGGATCAAAATGGGGCGGATATGATTGAGTTGGGCGTTCCCTACTCTGACCCTTTAGCCGATGGGCCAGTGATTCAAGCCGCAGCCACTCGCGCTTTAGCAAGGGGAACTCGTTTAGAAGCGGTGTTGGAAATGCTTCAAACGGTCACTCCCAGTTTAAAAGTACCGATTATTTTATTTACTTATTACAATCCGATTTTATATCGAGGAATTGAACCGTTTTTGCAGCAAATTTATGATGCTGGGGCGCGAGGTTTAGTGGTTCCAGATTTACCCTTAGAAGAAGCACCCAGTTTGTTAAAACCTGCGAGTGAAATGGGGATTGAAGTGACCTTATTAGTGGCGCCGACTTCTCCCAAAGAACGCATTGAAATGATTGCTCGTCAGTCTCAAGGGTTTATTTATTTAGTCAGTGTTACTGGAGTGACGGGAATGCGAACTCAAGTTCAAACCCGAGTTCAAGATTTACTCCAATTGATGCGAACAGTTACAGATAAACCCATTGGCGTTGGGTTTGGTATTTCTCAACCGGAACAAGCCCGTCAATTTCGCGACTGGGGTGCTGATGCGGTGATCGTCGGAAGTGCAGTTGTCAAACGGTTAGCAGAAGGAACACCTTCACAAGGATTAGAAGCGATCGCTCAATTTTGTTCAAGTCTAAAAAAGGCAGTCACTTGATCGAGTGGTATAAACACAATAATCACCCCAAAAAATTGGGGTGAGCCGATTAGATGACCCTGATGTTATATTTTTATATAGATGACCCCGATCAATTAACCCTCTAATCAACTAGCTGATGAATAGACTCGATTACAAAGATTTGAAGTCTTGTCTATTCGATAAAAAAAGAACGCTGGAAGTTTAGTGCTCCCATAAACACATCGCTTCCAGCTCCTTGAAACCCTCGTAATGTGCCTTTCTATATTTAATTATTACAGGCAGTTTTTGAGATTACAAGAGGTCTTTTGCAATCACCCACTTTTCGAGGCTTGCTCTGAGCTTAACAAGCTGAAACGCCCTGTATCTAAAGCTTCTAACTCTGCAACTGCTTTGTATTTTGCTGATCGGGTTTGGATTTCTGTCTCCCCTAAACGTCTTTGTTGACAAAATATTTAGGGTGTGATATAGAACAAAAATAATTTCAGAAATATAACATCCGTTAAAAAGAAATTGAGGGGTAATACCCATCCTTAATATATCTAATTCCTGAGCGCCCGTAAACTGATTTGTCAGATTTATCCTTTTTAAAGTTCACGCTCAAATCGTCATAGACCCCACTGACAAACTTTTGGCAATCTCTCCTTCTATTATTGTGACAATCGATCAATAAAGCCCAAATCGTCATAGTCTTGTCGAGAGTATTAGCCTTCAAAAACAGCGAAAAATCTATCCCCAATTTCAAGCCCAATTCTGGGACGATCATTCACCTCAAAAACCAGTCATTCTTCGTCCATCAAACCCAGAAACGATTCTTGACAAAAGCAACAACCCGCACCCTTTACCCTCCGTCCACAAAACAAGACAATAGAGCCAGACCCTTGTAGATAGGAGAATTAAATTTCCGATCCTCAACTTTCTTTCAATTAGAAATAAAGCTATATTTGGGAAAGTAGATTAGACCCTCCCTTCTCCGAGAAACCTCTTATTTTAAAACATTGAAAATTTTATGAAAATCTTAATGATCTCAGCCACATTTCCTTATCCACCCACCCGAGGTGGAACCCCCATTCGCACCTTTAACTTACTGCGGTATTTAAGCCAACGACACCCCGTTACCCTAGTCACCCAACGGAGTGAGGATGTTTGCGATCAAGAAGTCGAGGAATTGCGTCAGTATGTCAATCAATTAGTCATCTTTCCCCGTCCCCACCCCGATCAGAACCAAGCCGGAACCTGGGCGAAAATTCAACGCTTTGGTGAATTTGTTTGGGAAGGAACCCCTCCGAGTGTACGCTCAATCTACTCACCCGCGATGCAAGACTGGATCGATCAATGGGTCAACTCAGGTTACTGTGAAGCGATCACCTGTGAACATAGCGTCAATGAAATCTTTGTGCGCCCCGAGTGGAAACAGCAGCTTAAAACCGTTGTAGACGTTCACAGTTCAATTTATGGAACCTGTCGCCAACAATTAGAAACCCACACAGCAGAAAAGCCGCTGCGCGATCGCTTAAACCTGCCGTTACTCCACCGCTACGAAAAACGCTACTGCTCAAAATTTTCTTTGATCGTCGCCACCACCGAAGAAGATCGCCTGCAACTCCAAGCCTTCAACCCCGAAGCCACCTTTGAAATCATCCCCAACGGCGTAGACTTAGATCAATTTCCTCTGCGTACCCAAGATCCGGGAGGACATCGATTAATCTTTGTCGGCACAATGGACTATATTGCCAATATTGATGCAGCTCGTTATTTTAGTTTAGAGATCTTTCCCCATCTCCGAAAACGTTATGGTGAGGCGAAACTCGTCCTCGCCGGAGCCAGACCTGTACCGGAAGTCTCAGAATTATCGAAAATACCTGGAATTGAAGTTACAGGACGAGTCCCATCAATGGCAGAATATTTACATCAAGCAACTGTTTGTATAGTACCGATGCGAATTGGTTTCGGAATCAAAAATAAAACCTTAGAAGCCATGGCCGCAGGCGTGCCTGTTGTCGCTAGCAATAGCGGTTTAGAAGGACTCGCCGTCGATGGAGCGAATGTACCGTTACGAGCCTTACGGGCCAATACCACAGAAGAATACATCGCTGCCATTAGCCAACTTTTCGAGGACGCTCAACTCAGGCAAAAATTGTCTGAAAATGGCCGAAATCTGATTGAGAGCGAATACACTTGGGAACGAGTCGGTCAACGCTATGAACAAGTTTTATTACAATAAATTGTTCTGCAACAATATAGTACAGTAATCAGAGGGTTCAATAGCAAA
>CAZNCM010000474.1:0-1597 GCA_964571155.1 uncultured Lyngbya sp.
AATGTGTGGATGCTGTCTTCAAAAATTGTCCTAATGTATGCGCGTAGCGCTATAAAGCTACAATCTATACTGGAAACAAGGAACTTATTAAATTCCTAAAATCCCTCTCATTACCCTTAATCTCTAGGATGAATAACCAATCGCACTGAGTTATGGTAGATTCATAAACTCAAAACTTAAGCTCAGAAGTTAGCCTTTTCCCTCGGGAAAGGGGCATTATTTGCACAAATTTACGATCGCCTTTCCCAGTTCATCAGCAGTCGTTCAACTTCTATGTGGAAAATAGTCATTCAAAACCTGTTTACTCTGAGTGGGGTTGATTTGCGCGATATCGACAACTTCAGGCAATATTGCGTCACCTTACTACACACGGGAGGCGATATTCTTATTGCTCTGACTTACTATTTAATTTTAGCCCGATTGATCTACTGGGTGAATCGGCGAAAAGATTTTCCCGAAAGACAAGCTTACCTCTGGCTCGGGATTTTCCTTTTTGCTTGTGGAACCATCAAACTCCTTGACCTGTGGGCGCTAGGGTATAGCGCTGATCTATTTCCAGAAGTGACCCGATTCCTCTTAATTTTGGTCTCGATTTTCACCGCTTCAATATTACTCCCCAAACTCCCAAAAGTTTTAGCATTACCCACATCCGACCAATTTGCAGCGATGAACAAAACCTTGCAAGTTGAAATTCAGCAACGGATCAAAGCCGAAAACCTGCTCAAAAAACTGGTTGCTGTCACCGCCACCGTCACCGGAAAACAATTTTTTTCCACCCTAGTCGGACAACTCCCCACCAGCTTAAACGTTCCCTACGTCCTCATTACCCAAATTCATCCTGAAAATCCTAAAAAACTGCAAATTCTGGCTTTTTGGTCAAAAGGAGAACTTCAGCAAGAGATTGAATGCGACAGACTGGGGATGCCTTGTGAACAGGTGATCAACACCGCTACTCTGCAATTTTATCGCGATCGCCTGCAAGAAAAGTTTCCCCAAGCCGAAATCCTCAAAACCCTAGAAGCAGTCTCCTATCTAGGAGTTCCGCTTCTCGATGGAAAACAACAAGCCATCGGTACCCTGTGTATTCTCAGCGATCGCCCCCTGATTAATGAACCCACAATCCAAGCAATTTTAACCCTATTTGCCACCAGAGTCGTTGCCGAAATCCAACGCGAACAAGTTTACAGCCAGTTAGAGATGCGAGTCAACGAAGCCACAGCCGGACTGCGATCACGAACAGATGAACTCGAAACCGTCAACGCCGACCTCGAACGAGAAATCCAAGAACGAGTCAGCGCCGAATTTAGCATCCTCACCAGTGGAATTCGCCTCCGCAAACAACAAGTTGGACTACTCGAACTGGCTCAAAGTCCCAATATCTTCGAGGGAAATCTCACCCAAGCCCTGAGCGAAATCACTCGAATTGCGGCTCGTACCCTGAATGTAGCCCGTTCCGGGATTTGGTTCTACACCGAAGATCAATCCCAACTCTCTTGTGCTTATTTATATCCGAATTCGACCTATTCTCCGAACAAAATAGAGATTTCCCTAGATCGATCCCAATGTTCGGCCTATTTTGCTGCTATCGAGACCCAAC
>CAZNCM010000474.1:1607-4014 GCA_964571155.1 uncultured Lyngbya sp.
ATACCGACGAACGCACCCAACAACTCAGCAAAGTCTACCTAAAGCCACACTCGATCACCGCCTTACTCACCGTTCCTATTCGTTTTCACGGAGAAATTCTCGGTGTGATTAGTTTAGAAGATGTTTACAGTCGAGACTGGGCTGTAGAAGAACAAAACTTCACCACCTGCCTCGCTCAGATGACCTCTCTCGCGCTTGAAAGCCAGGAACGCAAAAAAACTGAAGCCGCCTTAAAATCAAGCCAACGTTGGGTCCAGCAAATTGCAGATGCGAGTCCGGGAATCTTATATCTCTACGATCTCCAACACCAGCGCAACCTCTACGTGAACCGCACCATTGCCGATATTCTCGGATATAGCGCCACAGAAATTCAACAGATGAGTCAAAATTTATTTCAAGTCTTAATGCACCCCGAAGACTTGGCAGGACTATCGGATTACTATGCCCAAATGTCAATTGGTTGTGAGGGAGATATCTTTGAAATTGAATATCGCATGAAACACCGCGACGGATATTGGTTATGGCTGGTAAGTCGAGATACTGTTTTTTCATGCAACGAGTCTGGACAACCCCAACAAATTCTCGGTACTGCTCACGATATTACTGAAGTTAAACTTGCAGAAACTCAACTACAGAACTCCAAACAACTTTTGCAATTAGTCATTGATAATATCCCGCAATACATTTTCTGGAAAGATTGCAACTCCAATTATCTCGGATGTAACAAGAACTTTGCTCAACTGGTCGGATTAAACACACCTGAACAAATTGTGGGTAAAACTGATGATGATTTACCCTGTGTTCAACAAAAGTCTGCGGGATCTCCTCAACATAAACGATCGGCAATCGCCAATGATTTATCGGAATATTATCTGATTGAAACCCAGTTAAGCCAACCCGGAAACCCCCTCTGGCTGGACACTCATAAAATTCCCCTCCATGATGTCGAAGGTCATGCGATCGGTATTCTCAGCACCTATGAAGACATCACCAAACGCAAACAAGCCGAATTAGACCTCCAGCAGCAAGTTCAACTTGCAGCCCTTCGTGCTGATATTGGTACCGCTCTGACCAAAGCAGAATCCCTAACAGATACAGTCCAACGCTGTGCGATCGCTCTCCATCAACGATTAGATGCTGCCTTCGCTCGGATTTGGCTACTCGATGAGTCTGAACAAGTGTTGATCTTACAGGCGAGTGCAGGGATGTATACCCATATCAACGGTGATCATGCTCGAATCCCGGTTGGTCAATATAAAATTGGATGGATTGCCCAACATCGACAACCTCACTTAACCAATCAAGTGATTGGTGATCCGAAAATTCACAATCAACAATGGGCTCAACAAGAGGGTATGGTTGCCTTTGCTGGCTACCCCCTGATCATTAAAGACGATCTGATCGGAGTGATCGCGATTTTTGCCCAGCATCCCCTCTCAGATTTAGTCCTCCAAGAGATGGCTTCTATTGCAAGTGCAATGGCGATTGGGATCAGGCGCAAACAAGCCGAAGAAAAACTTCGCGCCAGTGAAGCCAGCCTCGCCACCGCTCAACGAGTCGCTCATGTGGGAAACTGGGAGCTAGACATTCAAACTCAAAAGCTCACTTGGTCAGATGAATTATTCCGAATGTTTGGTCGCGATCCAGCCCAAGCAGAACCCCGATATATAGAACTGGTCAAACAAATTCATCCGGCTGATCGACCCTTATGGCACCATCAAGTTAGACAATTGTTGGAGTTTGGAAAATCCACTGAATTTGACTGTCGAATTATTCACTCTGATGGTTCAATCCGCCATATTGAAGCGCGAGGACAGGTGATTTTTAACAGTCAAGGACAAATCATTCGAGCAGTGGGTACAACCCTCGATATTACCGAACGGAAGCGTTCTGAACAAGCTTTGCGAAATATGGCTGAACGAGAACAGGCTTTTTCCAAAATTTTACGACGGATGCGCCAGTCTCTCGACTTAGAAACTATTTTTAATAGCACGACGGTTGAACTTCAAGAAGCCCTCAACAGTGATCGGGTGGTGATTTATCAATTTTTACCCGACTGGAGTGGAAAGTTTGTGGCTGAGTCTGTGAGTTCCGAATGGCGACCTTTACTCAACGCTAAGACTTCTGATCCGAATGTAGAAAATGCAGTCTCTGAAAATGAATGTACAGTTCAAAAGTTGGTTAGTATTCAAGATACCTATCTCAAAGATACTCAAGGCGGTTTGTATCGACAAGGTGTGACCTATCTATGTGTTAATGATATCTATGAAGCTGATTTTTCCGATTGTTATGTAGAATTATTAGAATACTTTCAAGCCCGGGCTTATATTACGGTTCCGATTTTTTGTGGAACTCAACTCTGGGGACTCCTCGCCACTTATCAAAATGCAATTCCCCGTCAATGGGA
>CAZNCM010000475.1:0-264 GCA_964571155.1 uncultured Lyngbya sp.
TGACCCAATTGTTGTTCAGGTTCGGTACCAAATAATTTGGCAATATTCGCCGTCATTGCGCCGCCAGGGGGATTGTATTCCATCACAACTTTAACTTCGGTTCCCCGTCCACCGCTTGCGGGACGAAACCGCACAAACCCCGACTGATCGATGTCCGCATTTTCTGCCGAAGTCCAAGCGATCAACTCGTTGGGGCGATCCTGAACAACCATCGCATCCCATTCTATAGCCTGATCCACAACGGGGGTTTTTGCCACCCAATGA
>CAZNCM010000475.1:274-2876 GCA_964571155.1 uncultured Lyngbya sp.
TATACTGTGACTGACTCTAAATAATCTGTAAAAATTGGTAAATTCTCGAAATTGCGCCAATAGTTGTAAAGTTCTTCGGGTGATTTTTCGATAATTACTGTTTTTTCAGCGGTGATCCGCTGGTCTTTGCTCGCTTCTGTTGCTTCGCCTAGTTTCTGCTGAACTTGCTTGACGGTGCTTTGATTTTTCGCACCTTGATAGATTAAACCGCCCCCGACTAATGAGGTTAGTATACCTCGAAGCGATCGCTGTTTTAAACCCATTAATACGAGTGCGCCCCCGCCAACCAGTGAAGCCCAACGTTCGGTATCACCTGCTTCATTTTTAGCCGTTTGATTTCCGGTCGTTTGATTTTCGATCGTTTGATTTTTGGCCGTTTGATTTTTGGCCGTTTGATTTTCGCTTTCGCGCTGAACGCCGTCGCTATCAATGATTATTTTTTCCATTTCATTTAAGTTTAATCATGCTTTATGTATCTGATTTTCAGCATATAAAACTAAACCGCGAATGCAATCACCCATATGGTAGAAAGACAGGAAAATACAACTTAACTCGTCCTGGAGTTGAGCCATTGCTGAACTATTCTTATCTAAGAAATAGAGAGTCCTATCCTCAGAGGGATGTTAACTTGTTGCAAATTGAGTATGAGTAATGAAGGTTAGCAAGTCTTTGCTTTGCGATCTCATCAATAAATATTAAAAAATCTTGTCCTAGCTATGCAAATTTCCGGCACAACCACGAAAACGTTAATGGCGATTATTGCAACAATTTTGGTTGTAGCTGCGCTGCAAGCCACCCGACCTATTTCTATGCCTTTAGCGTTTGCATTTTTTATTGCTATTTTAGTTTATCCTTTGCAAGCATGGCTAGAACGTCGTTTACCTCGATGGTTAAGTTTAGTTTTAGTGCTGCTATTACTCCTGGCATTTCTGGGGGTGGCTGTTGGTGCTTTAACCCTCAGTGCAGAAATTATTGAACCAAAAGTTCCTGAGTATCTTGATCGCTTACAGCAAATGGGAGAAACGTGGCGATCTTTGGCTGAGGAGCGAAGTATACCTATCCCCCAGTTTAACGCCCAAGATCGAGTTAATCAAGTCACTCAGCAGGCTATTGGTGGTTTGAAAAGTTTGTTATCTGCCGCGAGTTTATTGATCTTAATTGTCTCTTTGTTAGTCTTATTATTGTTAGAAGTGAATCAATATCAGGAAAAGGTAAAACAGGCTTTTCCCTCACGATCTAGCGATCGCATTATTAATGCACTTAGTAATACCAGTGAAAAACTGCGGCGATATTTATTGGTGATGACACTTACTTGTTGTTTAACGGGAATTTTGACCTCAAGCTGGTGTTTTCTTTGGGGGGTTGATTTGGCTTTTGTTTGGGGATTAGTTGCTTTTGTTCTTAACTATGTACCCACTTTAGGATCGATTATAGCGGTGATTCCTCCGACGTTGGTTGCTTTGATTTTTCAAGGGGTTCCTCGCGGAATTGCCACTTTATTAGGATTGGCCGTTATACAGACAATTTTGGGTAACTTTATCGATCCTCGCTTGCAGGGAAAAACCCTACAGTTATCGCCTTTTGTTGCTTTAATTTCTATCGTGTTTTGGGGATGGGTTTGGGGAATTCCCGGTGCAATTTTGGGCGTACCCATGACCATCTCAATTGTCTTGATGTGTCGGGAATTTAAGGCAACTCGTGGAGTCGCAATTCTTTTAGGTGAAGTAGAAGATTAGGGATTGATCGAATGTTTTGAGAAGTGATAAAAACAACCCCTTAATCATTTTATTCTTTACACTTAAGCTTCGCGATCATTTTCACCCAATCCCAACAACCTTTTAACCCGTTAATAAAGTTCTCAAAACCTGATAAATGAAAGTTAAAACGGCAATACCAACCAGAGAAAAAATTAAAATAAACAACATTAACCCCCCAACTAAAATAATCACAAATAAACGATCTGCTTTTTGTCCCATTTGAGGCGAATTAACATGATCTTCCAACAGATCAACATTTTTGATATTGGCTTTCCAGGCGACATCAAAAACATCCCCAACTACAGGTACAGTTCCCACCAACGTTTCAGTCGCAATATTAGAAGCCATACGGACGAGCGTTTCTTTTGGAACTCCCAGTCGAAAAGCTCGCAACATAATGTAAGCTGAAAACAGACCCCCAAGTAAATCTCCACCTCCCGGTATCAGTCCAATAATCGGGTCAAGTCCAATACCATAGGTAGTACCCGGAACTCGAATCGCATTATCGAGAATATTACTAAATTGCCGTAAGTGTTTGACAACAGACGCTTTAGACTGATCATCGGTTGGAGGAATTGAGCGTTTAGGAGAGGATTTTGGGTTCATATTGGTTGCAATTGTGAGAAATTCGACATTTTAGTGTCAACTTATGTAACATAAAGCTAATGAATTCTAATCAACTTAACTTCTAGCTGAGGTTAGAACATTAAGTTTTGCTCCCGTTCTAAAATAAAACATTTAAAGCCGCCATGGAGTGGATAGAAGTTTCTAAAAACTGGGTTTTGATTCCCCCCCGACCAAAAGCAATTGTTCACTTCCTGGGGGGAGCGTTTGTGGCAACAGCA
>CAZNCM010000475.1:2886-3994 GCA_964571155.1 uncultured Lyngbya sp.
TAGAACAGATAGCACAACAAGGTTACATCGTGATCGCCACTCCTTTTATTAATACCCTCAATCATGGGATTATGGCGAAAAAAGTTCTGTGGACGTTTGAGGATGGTTTAGAAGACTTATACTCCTCTCGGCGTCTACGTCAACGGAGTTTACCGATTTATGGCTTAGGACATAGTATGGGGTGTAAACTCCATTTACTCATCGGGTCTTTGTTTCCCGTTAAGCGGGCGGGTAATATTTTAATTTCGTTCAATAACTACGCAGCCCGAGAGTCAATTCCCCTCGTTGAACAACTCTCCTCGATGATGGAGGTAGAATTTACTCCTTCTCCTGGGCAGACGAACTCTATGGTACAGGAGCGCTATCAAATCCGTCGTAACCTTTTAATTAAATTTACCAAAGATACTCTCGACCAAACCGCTATTCTCAATCAAATTTTGCAACGTCGTTTTCCGGGAATGATTGCACTTCAGCAGTTAGGCGGAGATCATTTAACCCCAATTAATCAAGATCTTAGCAGGTCGTCTGTGGGAGCAAACTTTACACCCTTTGATGCGATTAGTCAATGGATTAAACAAGAAGTGTACAAAGATTTATATCGATTAAAACAGGAAGTTCTTCATTGGCTTGATCCCTTAGCCAAAGCTTAAAAGTGCTTTCTCAATGGATTTGACATCAGTAGAGCTAGAGTCGCCAGCAGCTAGACCCTTAAAACGGGTTTTCACTGTTGGAGTATTGCCTATCAAGTTATCGCTTGCGGATGAACTGCGGGAGTTTAGTCATCATGCTGATAATTTTTGACAATTAACAAACAATTACGACCATCGGAAGTCGGTTCATAATTTAAGTAGTCTGCAATATCACGCATCAGCTTCAAACCTCGCCCTCCACCTGAACTTTTATCAATCCGAGGAGGCATGAGTTGGAGTTTTTCCATCAAATCAAACGGAGGGCCATAATCCCAAACTCGAATTTCAATTTGACTGTCCGACAGAGCGACTTCGATATCAACCGTCACGTCTGAAGATAGGTTCCGATGGGCATGACGAACAGCATTTGTAAATCCTTCTGCCAAAGCGAGTTGACAGCGAATCCAAATAGAACTAGG
>CAZNCM010000476.1:0-3984 GCA_964571155.1 uncultured Lyngbya sp.
GAACTTCTTCGTCTCGATTGAGTTCTTCTCGTAAACGTTTATCAATGAGTCTAAATGTATCAGCCTCCAACCAATCACTAATATGATCCTGTAATTTTTGAGCAGAAATCTGACAATCTTTAATCCGTTTGTGAATCGAACCTTGATGAATAATCGCTTGAGGTTTAATCCGGTAGGGTGCGGCTAGACTGCGATATTTTTCTTTCCAATGACATTTTAAATGAGCCGCTAAATCTGGATCTGCGGGTAAAAATCCTTGCTTTTCAAATAATGTTTTTCCCTCAGACGAACGAACTTCTAAGGTGACTTGAAAGCCTTTGGTTTCAAACTTAAATAATATTTTTTCACTCCCTCCCGCTTCCGCTTGCATCACTGATTTTCCGGTCTGATCGAGTATGATCAATTGTAATCCTTCGGGAAGATGACTGTAGGCTTGAGTCGGATAAAGTTCGACTGAAATATTCATTTCTGAAGGAGTTGTGGGAGTTAGCCCCACCAGCAAGGCAATTTCTGATTGATCGGGTTCGAGACAAAGCCGTTTAACTCGTTCTATCGCAGAGAGATGAGAGTCAGTCGTTTGAGAAGAAGTTCGAGATCTTTGACGGAAACTCCACCCCAATTTTAGATGAGAAGGTTCGCTAATGGTTTCAATGGCTTCCCAAGTCTGATCAAAAATTCCCTGTAACCAATTCCCTAGATGGACTTGATTATTATCAGAATGAACCGTTTCTAATTGTTCAATTAAATCTAAGAAATCATCAAGCGATTGCCATTGTTCAAAAGGTATTTTTTCACTTTCAACTTTTTTAATAAACCCGATAAATTTAGCTTGAGTAAATTCTCGATCAAACTGAATAGCCAGATAACCAATTCGATCATGCCAAACTTCAGCCGGAACTTCCACCGCAGCCGCATCAAAATTAACCGGCCGACATTCTATTTTTCCAAAATTTGCTAGAGATAAATCAGCTATATTACCTAAAGTTTGTGTGATCGGATTCCAGCTATCACTTCCTTTTAAGTCAGTTGAAATGTCCATCCACTGACAATAATGATTAACAGCTAAAACTGCTAAACTATTGCAGTAAACTTGATTGCGCTTTTCCGGTTGTGATTGCTGTACAGAAAAATTCTCCGCAATCTGGCGGTCTTTGTTTGTGATTGGCATAGTAAAAAATGAGTTCATGGCTTTCAAATTTTGTCACTCAAACCAGAATAGTGTTAATCTTGAATTTGTTTTTTAATTTCATTTGAAAATTGTTTTATACATCGTTGATAAAAATCAGATAACGTTGAAACTTTGATCTCAAAAACATTGGAAATGTCTTCCCAACTTTCTCGTTCGATAATACGACGCCTAAAGATCTCCTTAAAATTGGCTTGAGGATAACCGCGAATATGTTTACGAGCAAAAATACCATTACAGTCTTCCTCTATCGACTGTCGAACGAGATCAGATAAACTCGGATAAGCATCAACCTCAACCCGATTTTCTTTGCTTTTTTGATTGTTTCTTCCCATGACTTCGCTAACAGCTTCAGGAAAAAATCGCCTTTCTAATAGAAAATTAACCCATCGCATGACCGGGGCTTTATCAGGATTATACTTATCAATATTAGCGCAAATATAAAGCATCAGATTTTGAACCGCAATCTCATAAATTTCTTGATAATGTTCAGTAAATTGACTGGGATGAGGATGACGCAACCGACCCGAATTTAAAAGTTCCTGGGTGAGTCGAGTCAAAGCTTGACGTCGAGCGCGACTGCGACGAGGGTGTTGTTGGGCTGTCAAAGCCAACTGTTTGAGGTATTCATCCTGTTGTAGATGCTGATCTCGTGAGTCCACAATTGGTGTTACTCCTTTGAGTTTGACCGCCACCATTACGGTCTTTTACTTCTCTATCAAAAAGTAAAGACAGATTTTACGTCAAGTCACTCATAGATTAACAAAATTTGATATGAGTTGTCCTCACCGAACACCCAGACATTCCCTAAGTCTTAAGTTTTGTAAATAATTCCGGATCATCCGTAAAAACACGTAAGCCGCAGCGATAGAGAAAACGAACGCCTAGCAGTTCGGGACAATGACCCGTTTAGGATCTTTTCCATCAGGGGTTTTGGGTGCATTAACAGACTCTCGTTTATTTGAGCAAAAGGAGTTCAAACCGATGAGAACGACGCTTGACATCTACTCAATGACTGAACATCATAACTCGGTATTATTTTCTACGGAGAAAACTCAACCTTTATATGGGGAGAATTTCTGTAGCTTAAACTCCCAAAAATTGAATTCAAACTCCGAGTTAATTCTAACTCAACTTCGCTTAGAGGCGATTGATGCCGAACTGGCAATAACTTGTTCTTTGTATAGCCAACGTTGTCAAGAATTCGATAGAATAACCTGGCAAACTGAACAATATTCCGATTGTTCTCTAGAACTTGAAAGCCAGGAAACCTATCAGGAAATCTTGGCAATAATCGACAAAATTAGTCACCTACAACTCGAACGAATCAATACTTGTGATCAGCTAAATGATCTTAGCTTAAACGAGGAATAGATTCAGAACTTAGATCATCAACTTTCATCAATATTTTTAGGGGAAACTCATGGTTTTTACACCAGACAACACGATTATCGACGTTCTTAATGTTAATGTTTTAGTTGGTACTTCAGGTTCAGATCAAATTCTGGGCTTAGAAGGAGATGATCTAATTTTTGGAGCAGAAGCAGACGATCAACTCTTTGGGAATGAAGGAGCAGATTCAGTTTACGGACACCAAGAAAACGATATCATTTATGGGGGTTCCGGTGCTGATTTTCTGTTTGGCGGTCAAGGGGATGATTCCATCTATGGAGATGAAGGAAATGACATCCTTTATGCGGATCGAGGAACCGATATTTTAATTGGGGGCGAAGGTGAAGATATTTTTGTCTTCGATATTGGATCAGGTAACTTTAGCGTTACAACAACAAACCTGATTGTTGATTTTAATGTCGATGAAGACCAAATTGAAATACAAGATAATTTAACCTTTGAAGACCTCAGTATTGAAGGAACACCCACAGGAGATACCGTTATTCGAGAGACGAACTCCGGTGAAATTTTTGCATTGTTACAAGGGGTAAATCCGGATTCGGTTACAGAAGAACAAATTATTACTTCCGGCGTCAATCCTCCACCTCCTTCTAATCCATCTGGTGTTACTGTATCTCTAGCCAATGATACCGGACTCGATGATCGTGATAATATTACAACCGATCCAACAATAACCGGAACCGTCACCAATAGTGATCAAGTTGCAGAATTAGAAGTCAGTATTGGTGGAGAATTTATTTCCATTGAAACAGAAATTGCTGAGGATGGTTCCTTTACCCTCACTCAAGAACAGCTAGAAGAAACACTCAATATTTCCTTCACTGACGGTATCTATACCGTACAACTACGAACTGTTGATACAGAAGGATTGCGATCGCTAGAAACAGCAGAATTAACATTTACTATTGCACCTGATGACGATCCTCCTGAACAAGACATTGAGTTAGTTCCTCCTGGAACTGATATGTTTGCACCGACCATTACCGCAGAATTAGCGAACGATACCGGAACAAATGAGAGTGATGGTATTACTTCAGACCCAACAATTACAGGAACAGCTACCGATAATTTTGGCATAGAAGAAATAGAAGTCAGAATTGGTGAAGAATTCGTTCCCATACAAACCAGTATTGCTGCTGATGGTTCATTTACCCTCACTCCAGACCAATTAGAAGAAGCATTAGAAACTTCCCTCACAGACGGCACTTATACTGTGTTTTTACGAGCCGTTGATACTGCGGGATTGCGATCGCTAGAACTCGCAGAAGTTACCTTTACCCTCGACTCCACTCCCGGTTCTGGTGGTGAGACTCCCGGTTCTGGTGGTGAAACTCCCGGTTCTGGTGGTGAGACTCCCGGTTCTGGTGGTGAGACTCCCGGTTCTG
>CAZNCM010000477.1:0-3981 GCA_964571155.1 uncultured Lyngbya sp.
GCTTACATCGGTTTCTCACCGAAATAGAAGATGTGATTCATCAATCTTCGGAAAATGGACAGACAGAAGCAGATTTATTATCTGATTTACGCCGTCTCGTTCGTCAATTAATTACAAATTCCTATTGGTTGAGAACCCAAGTTCATGAACCCTGCACCAAAACTGGAACTTCGATTATTATGTTGTATGATGAGTTGGGATTTCCCCTCACAGTTCAGACAGAAACGGTCTTACCCGGTCGAGGTTCTCCTATTCACAATCATGGTACTTGGGGAATTGTGGCGGTGTTAAAAGGACAACAAAAAAATGTCTTTTGGAAACGTCAACCCTCTGCTGATTTTCCCGATAATATTGAAAAAGTTGGCGAAAAAATTCTCACTGAAGGGGAAATTATCAGTTTTACGTCTGACGCGATTCATCACATCGAAGCGGTTGGCGACGAACCGTCTTTTACCTTTAATTTGTACGGCGAAACCAATGCTTCTAAGCGGTTTCAGTTTGATGTGGAGAGTCGTTTAGCCAAGCCGTTTTAAGGGGAAATTATCATGAATTGGTTGTAGGGCTTTAGCCCTTCTATAATGCGCTAATATTTAGACGCTTGCTAATTTCTCTCACTGCATTCGCCCAACCCTGACAACCCGATGCGGTGGCGACTTCCCAACCCCGATTTTCCAAACCCGGATGAGGGCCTTTTTGACCGGGGATAATAATAGGAATTTCGACAACTTCTAACATTGCCAAATCATTGGGGCTATTTCCCAAACCCACTGTAATGATTTTAGCATCCGGTTGATGATTTTGGTAGTGTTGAATTAACCACTCTACTGCTTTTCCTTTTCCCGCTTCTCGACCAATTAAATGAGAAAAGCGATCACCCACAACAACTTTAAGTCCTAACTTGTTTACCGCTTGTTCAATTTCTAAAGAGGTGAGATTTTTCGGGGTAACAAAAGGTTCGGTAAACTCCCGACTTTTTGCCCGTTTTACATCGTCTGGCGGTAAACCTGTTAATTGATGAATGTCGGCTTCACTCAAGTCTGCAAACCCTTTTAACGGTTGATTTAAAGCCTCTGCTAATTTTTGAAGTCCCTGACGGGCTTCTGTATAGTTAAAACCAAACTGCATTAAATCATAATCACCCCAGTTTTGAGTTTGGGAAGAAGCTAAATTTCGTTCGGAAATCGGGATAAAAACTGCACTCCCATTTTCTACAATAAACGCATCCGTTAATCCAATTTGTTCGCGGAGAACTTCAACTTCAGATCGGGTTTTACTGGTAACAGGAATCACCGGAATATTCAGATCTTGGAGTTGTTTAAGCACAGGTAAAGCTGCGTCATAGCCATAATCGTCGGAGTTGAGTAACGTTCCATCCAAATCGGTAAAAATCAGTAGCATATTCCCACACCGAACACCAATATATAAGTTTACCTCAATTGGCGATCGCGAAGTTGACGATCAACCCAGGCTGCATCTTCTGGTGTTAAACGGGCTACAGAAACATAACTGATTCCTACTAATACTGAACTATCTGCAACAGTTTTATAGATTCGTTCTTCGACTGCAACAATATATTTAGGTCGAATTTGAGGTGCAACAGAATTTGCGATCGCAGTAATCAGTCGATAATGAACACCAGACAAAAGTTGCTCTAAATAAGGGTTTATTCCGGGAAAAGGAGAGAGCATCACTCAAATTCCTGCAACTTTATTTAGAAATATTATATCATTTTCCGGTTACAAATCAACGGAATTCTGACGAGATTGAGCAATTTTCAAACTCATAAAAAGAACCGGAATCATTCCGACAGCAACTAAGGCTAATGCTGGGCCTGCAGCTTCGGCTAACCGTTCATCAGCAGCTAAATTATAAACGCGCACGGCTAAGGTATCAAAATTAAACGGTCTAACCACCAAAGTTGCGGGTAACTCTTTCATTACATCGACAAAAGTTAGCATTCCGGCTGTTAATAAACCGCCCCACATAATGGGTGCATGAACTTTCACTAAGGTACTACTGGGGTTATGACCTAAACTGCGGGCAGCATCATCTAAACTGGGTTTAATTTTACTCAAACTGGAGTTTACCGCTCCAAAAGAAACGGCTAAAAATCGCACTAAATAAGCAAAAATTAAAGCAGTAATGGTTCCACTGAATAACAACCCCGTAGAAATGCCAAATGTTGCTCGCATAAAGCTATCAATCGCATTATCAAATCGACCCAAAGGAATTAAAATTCCGACCGCAATTACAGAACCGGGGATAGCATAACCCATTGCGGCAATTTGTACGGATAATCGCATTCCGAGACTGGGTTTTAGCCGCACACCATAAGCCATAATGAGAGCAATCACAATTGCTAAAACTCCGGTTAGGGTCGCAACCAGTAAACTATTTCCAGCAAACTCAAAGAAGCGTCGATCAAAAACAGTTTCTAGATTTTCCAGGGTCATTTTAAAGAGCAATATTCCCGGAAGCAACAATCCAAAAAATACCGGAATAAAACAAGTTAAAAAAGCAAGTCCCGCTCTAAGCCCCTGAAGTTTAAACGGATTTAACTGTTTAAATCGGCTGTTACTTTGATAATATTTAGCTTGACGGCGTGACCAAAGTTCAAGTAAAATTAAACCTAAAATAAACAACATTAAAACAGCCGCAAGTTGAGCTGCCGCCACCCGTTCTCCCATCCCGAACCAGGTGCGATAAATTCCAGTTGTAAATGTATTAACTCCGAAATATTGAACCGTACCAAAGTCATTTAACGTTTCCATTAAAGCCAACGCTAATCCCGCCATAATCGCTGGTCTAGCCAGGGGTAAAGCAACAGTTAAAAAACTGCGCCACGGGTTACAACCAAGACATCGACTCGCCTCTAACATACAGGTTGCTTGTTCTAAAAATGAGACTCGTACTAATAGATAAACGTAAGGATAAAGGGTTAAAATCAGAAGAATAATTGCCCCGAGCATAGAACGAATACTGGGAAACCAATAATCTCCCACCGCCGTCCAACCAAATATCGCCCTTAAACTGCTTTGAACCGGGCCATAAAATTCTAACCATTCGGTATAAACATAGGCTAATATATATGCCGGTGCCGCCAGAGGTAGCAACAGCAGAAATTCAAACCAACGACTCCCCGGAAAGCGACACATGGTTACTAGCCAAGCCGTTCCCACACCCACAATAAAAACGCCTAAACCCACACCCAACATGAGAATGAATGAGTTTTTGAGATAACCGGGTAGGACAGTCGCCGCCAGATGACCCCAAATTTGGCTAGAGTTGGTGAAAATACTACTGAGAACAAATAAAACTGGACTGGCAATCAGCAGGGCGATAACCGTCACAAAAGCCGTCCAAGCGTTAAAGCGAAAAACCCGAAACATTCTTTTCCTCAATGGGGTTGACAGTGATGACCCGTTGTAGCACACTCTACAAAATTTAACAGAATATTAATGCGAAGATATCTTAAGAACAGAGTAGTATTAATCGCAGCTTTTTGATTTAAAATTGCAATAAGCTAGTCTAAATATAGGAGTTGGGTTAGTCAAGTTAAACATGGGCCAGTCTGTGATTTTACATTTAGAGCAAGTCAGCAAGCAGTTCTCGCGTCAAGAGATCCCTGCGGTTCAAAAAGTCTCGCTGACCCTAGATCAAGGGGACATCTTAGGGTTGTTAGGGCCATCGGGTTGTGGAAAAACAACACTATTGAGAATGATTGCTGGATTTGAGCAACCTCAATCTGGAATTATTACAATAGCTGAACAGGTCGTTGCGAGTCCAGACTGTTGGCTTCCGCCAGAACAGCGGGATGTGGGGATGGTCTTTCAGGACTACGCGCTATTTCCGCATTTGAGTGTTGAGAAAAATGTGGCGTTTGGGTTGCAAAATATCAAGAAAAAGTCATCGGTTCCCCGCCTTCAAAAGGCGGGGCTTGCCGATGACCGCGTGCTGCGGTCAAAAGAAGACGTTAAACAG
>CAZNCM010000478.1:0-260 GCA_964571155.1 uncultured Lyngbya sp.
GTCCGTATAAACGCCCCTCAGACCGTTCGATACACTCAATAATACTCTCACGGGAGAGGGCTTCCAAGTTTTGGTACACTGATGTGTGGCCGATTGCTTTGCCCTGTTGATTGAGTCGGTCATAAATTTCACGGGCTGACAGGTGTTCCTGTACTTCCCAGAGGAGTTCGAGGATAAAGCGACGCTGACGGCTCAGTCGCATTCCTCGCGTCTGACACCGATTTAATGCATCCTCTAATGAACGAATAGGTTTCACTTCT
>CAZNCM010000478.1:334-699 GCA_964571155.1 uncultured Lyngbya sp.
TCTAAAGCTATCTGTTATCTTTGTTGTTAAACCTTTGTATACTAACCTACGACTTCTATTTTATCTTAGGCATTTTAGCGGGTTGAGTAAAGGACATTTTACGAGTCGGACTGCGAGTTGAAGCCAGTTGAACAGGTCAAATCAATCTGTGACCCGGACAAGCTACAATCGCAACAGGCCTCCATTTGGTGCAATATCAACCCCAGCTCACAAAACATGACCATTACCATCCAGCTTAATTCTAAATCCATAGATCACTTAGACTTGTCTCCCGCTCAAACGATCATTGACAAATTACTCAAACAAGGTGAAATTGCACAGAGTGAGCAACAGATTCGTTTGGAGGTTGACTATCCTCGCGATCC
>CAZNCM010000478.1:790-3978 GCA_964571155.1 uncultured Lyngbya sp.
GTTCGCTTGGATGCTCGTTATCCTTGGTTTCCTTTTTTGCTCGACTGGAAAGCAGGTGAACTGGCTCGTTATGTTGCCATGCTTGTTCCTCACCAATTCCATCGCACTGAGGGTATTCAGTATAACCCAGAAGCGTTGGAAATTTTTTTAATGCGTAAGATTTTTATTCTAGCTGATTGGCTACCCCAGCAAGGCATTTCCAGTATTTCTCGACTCAAGTCTATGTCTCAAATGCTCGGTTATGATTTGGATGAGGGTTTATTTGAGTTGATTACTTCGAGTTCGACTTGAATTGTTCTTGATACTGTTTGCTTTCTAGTTTAGGTTCGGAGAGCTTACCTTGTTTTGAGTGACAATTAGGTTGGCTGACTATTGCTGTACTTCATAGATGTCCCACGCGCTGTAGATCACCCTGGAAACTTCTCTACAGAAATTCTATTTTCCCTTCTGGGGTGGTTGATCACATCGGTATTGGTTGTAGTTGTTGAGTGAGCTGAGTTATGATGCGAGAGAATTAGTATTGAGCTGCACATAGCGCATGAATCTCAATCTAATTAATGAGGGGAACTTTAAGGTTGTAATAACCACTTAGATTCAAAACAGGGAAGCATTAAAGCTGATTAAAAAGCATCTATGCTCTATGTCCATTGTCATAGAGTTAGATTTTGTGCCTGTGTAAGCGTTGAAGCGAGATTGTTACTCATCAAAACCAAGCAAGCCATGTTTTCGAGGAGAAGCGTTTCAGTTTCTCTGAGAGTTGTACAGCCTTTTTCGGAGAAATCGTTTTTGTTTTAAAGGTTGAGTCTGTTGACAACTTACTTGGGTTCAATCAACTGGAAAAATTAACACCTCTATAAAACGTTTACAAAACTATGACTGGAACTGAAAATCAAAGTTTACCCTCAATGCGTATTTTGATGGTTGTAGAAAATATCTCTCGTCGAATGGGAGGTGAATCAGGTAAAAGTTTCTATTATTTACGACTTTTACAAGAACGCAATATTGAGGTTAGAGCCATTTGTCATGGGCGTGTCCGCGAAGAACTCCGTCAAGAATTTGCTCAATATCCTGAACAGTTCCAAAACATTCATTTTATCGATGATACATGGTATCAAGCTATGATTTGGTGGATTGCCAAGAAGTTTCCCTATCGAATTCAAGACCTAATCTTTAATCAAATCATCCATTGGATCACTCAATATCAGGGTCGCAAATTAGCAAAAAAGTTGATTGTAGAACATCAGATTGATCTCATTTTTGAGCCGGCTCCCATTACTCCAAAAGGACTCAGCTTCATGTATGACATGGAAGTTCCTGTTGTCATCGGGCCACTCTCAGGAGGGTTGGATTTTCCTCCGGCATTTCGATACATGGACTCCAAAATCAGTCGCCTATCGATTAAAGTTAGCCGTTATTTCTCTAATCTTCTTCATCAACTTGTTCCCGGAAAATTACAAGCTGATACCTTAATTGTGGCTAACAGACAAACTCAAGATGCTCTCCCTAAAGGATGCCAAGGCAAACTCTATCATCTGATCGAATGTGGCGTAGACTTGGACATCTGGGAACCCAGAAAACCTCATCAGTCTCAACCCGATCAAATCGTTCGATTTATCTACGTCGGACGGTTTGTGGACTGGAAAGGTGTAGAATTTCTCATTGAAGCCTTCCAATCTGTCGCCAATGCCAGCAATGCAGTCTTAGAATTAGTGGGTGATGGCCCATTGCGACCCCAGCTTGAAAACCGAGTTGAAGAGTTAGGAATTCAAAACCAGGTCAAATTTCATGGGTGGCAACCTCGGGCTAGAGTGTTCCAACACCTGCGTCAATGTGATGTGTTTATCATGCCCTCCCTGCGAGAGGCGGGTGGAAACTCGATACTGGAAGCAATGGCCATCGGATTACCTGTGGTTGTCGCGAACTGGGCAGGGCCTTCTGAGATTGTCAACTCTCGTTGTGGTATTCTCGTCGAGCCAACTTCCCCAGAGGAGTTTACAGAGGGTTTAAGCAAGGCGATGATTCGTCTGGCTGAATCTTCTCAACTTCGAGATCAAATGGCAGAGGCGGCAAAGCAACGGGTTCGAGAGGATTATTTGGACTGGCAATCTAAGTGCGATCGCATGATTGAGATTTTTGCAGAAACACTTCCTCAAACTGAAAAAGTCCCCGTTCTCAATTCTCGCTAATCTCTAGTTTGAGTGAGTTGATTGGGTTCAATATATATAGAATTAATGTAATGATTAGGTCTAAGTTTTCTTACAGATAATAGTAAGGGACTTAGACTTTTTAGATGTTTTAAGGATAAAAAGGGTTAATCTTTTCAAAGAGATAGACATCATCTCGATTGAATTTTAATTGAAATTGAGGTAAGTTTTGTAGTTTATTAACCAGAGATTTAGCAAATTGATGGTTACTTTTCCAACCTGGATGTCGAACATTCAGGAGAATATAATCAAACTGAGTTAGATCGGGTGGAGGGGCATCAACATTGGTAAATTTAACCACAGTTCGATGAGTGACATGAGGGGCTAAATTTGCGGTTGTCAGGACTGAACCTTGAGTCATTTGAACAAGATTAATTGCTAAATGATTGGCTGTCCAAGTATCAGTTTCTTGGATATAAATAGACCAAAAATAACCAAATTTTGCTAAACATAAAAAGGAAATAAATGACCAGATTAAAATAAGTTTACAAATAATCTTTTTTTGTTGAATTAACGAGAAGTTGATAGTTTTGTGAGTTTGCCAAATATTTAAAACCCATTTCCCTAAATATTCCTCAGAATGAGCTAAACTCGAAATCATCGCGACAATCAGAAACGGAACAATAGGAATAGAATATTGATGTATTAAATCTCGTTGAGCATCAATTTCTGATAAAATATTCTTGACTAATGCAGGTAATGCACTCACAAATGGCGCTAAGTGTCGAGGTGATAGCCACCAAACGACAGGCGAAAGAAATAAAGTTATATATTCTAAGGTTTTCCAAGAAAAAAAATGATCTAAAACGAGGCGGGGTTTCAACACTAAATTAACAATAATTTCTAAAACAGAGTTGCCTAAATAGCTGTAACGTCCAACTCCACCTGGCCCTACACCAGCTTTAAAATAAGGAATTATTCCTTGAACAACAATGATAAACCAACCCACTCCCGCAAATAAGGCGATCACTCCATAAAGTCGTT
>CAZNCM010000479.1:0-3930 GCA_964571155.1 uncultured Lyngbya sp.
CATTGTCCGACAACGCGGTTATTTTATCAAAGGGAAATACGATCAATTCAACCGCAACATTCCCTTCAGTGCATTTGTCATCGCCTTGCGAGATTTAATGGGGCAATTACTCGGAGAAAGCGATGCCGAATTAGCAAAATGGAAAGAGAAAATCTTGAGTGCAGTGGGAGAAAATGGAAAAGTTATAATTGATGTCATTCCCGAACTCGAACGCATTATCGGCAAACAACCTCCCGTTCCAGAACTGTCAGGAAGTGCCGCCCAAAACCGCTTTAATTTGTTATTTCAAAAGTTTATTTCGGTGTTCACCACAAAAGAGCATCCTTTAACCCTCTTTATCGATGACTTGCAATGGGCGGACTCGGCATCGTTAAATTTGATGAAAGTATTGATGGGGGATAGTCAGGCGGGATATTTACTGCTATTGGGAGCTTATCGAGATAACGAAGTGTTCCCCGCTCATCCGTTGATGTTATCTTTAGGAGAGTTAGAAAAACAAACGAAAATTTCGACAATTACTTTAGCCCCCTTGTCTGCGGTTCATATAAATCAATTAGTAGCAGAAACTCTGAGTTGTACCCTAGAGTTAGCCGCTCCTTTAACCGATTTAGTTGATCAAAAAACAAAAGGCAATCCCTTTTTTACGACGCAGTTTTTAAAAGGATTGCATGAAGATGGGTTGATTGCATTTAACCAGAATCTGGGATATTGGGAATGCGACTTGGTAAAAGTGCGAGATGCTTCCCTCACGGATGATGTGGTGGAATTTATGGCCCGACGGTTGCACAAGTTACCCGAAGAAACCCAAAACGTCTTGAAATTAGCCGCCTGTATCGGCAATCAATTTGATTTAGAAACCTTAGCCATTATCTGCGAAAAACCTTCTGAAGAAGTAGCAGCAGATTTGTGGAGTACCCTGCGCGAAGGACTGATTTTACCCCAGAGCCAAGCCTACAAGTTTTTTCAAGCAGGGGAACGAGATGAAGGTCAAGCAGACGGGATAACAGTGGGTTATCGCTTCTTGCACGATCGCGTCCAACAAGCAGCTTATTCTTTGATTCCCGACGAGCAAAAACAGAAAACTCATTCCCGCATCGGACAACTGTTACTGCAAAATACTCCCCCAGAGAGCCAAGAAGAAAGAATTTTCGAGCTAATCAATCAATTAAATTACGGAACGGCTTTAATTAGCGAGCAAAGCGAACGAGACTTCCTGGCAGAACTGAATTTAATTGCCTGTCGTAAAGCGAGGGCAGCAACGGCTTATCAAGCGGGCCGGGAATATGCTCGCATCGGCTTGTCTTTATTAGGAAAAGAGGCGTGGGAACAGCAGTATGAAATGACCCTGGCTTTCCATGACTTAGCCGCCGAATTGGCAATGTTATGCGGCGACTTTGAGGCGATGGAACAGTTTGCAAACACCGCGATCGCCCAAGCCCGGACTTTACTCGAACAGGTGAATATTTACCGCAGCCGAATTTTCGCAAAAGTTTCTCAAAATCAGCTAACAGAAGCCATCAATATCGCTCTAAAATTCCTGCAACAGTTGGGAGTCACTTTTCCCGATTCCCCCACAGAAAACGATGTTCAACAGGCAATGGCAGAAATCCAGCAACTGATAGGCGATCGCCAAATTCAAGACTTGGTTGACCTGCCTCCCATGACCGATCCCGAAAAAATTGCCATCGTGCAGATTTCTAACAGCATCATACCTGCCGCTTACATTACGGGATCTTCCTTGCTTCCCTTCGTAATTTGCTTGCCAGTCAAACTATCGATTCAATATGGGAATGCCCTAGCTTCTGGTGTTGCTTACGGCGCCTATAGCATCATTGCTTGCAATCTTTTTCAAGATATCAATACTGGGGTGGATTTTGCGGAGTTGGCACTTCAACTTCCCACCCAACTCAATGCCAGAGATGCCAAGTTGGTCGAAGGCGAGGCTTTTGTTCCAGCGACATTCTTCGGAATTCCTCGTCGATATCATACCAAAGAGACGCTAAAATTCTCGCGAGAAGGCTATACGGCGGCCTTAGAGGTAGGAAACTTAGATTTCGCGGGACGGAATGCTTATGTTTTTTGCATTAATGCCTTTTGGTCTGGTCAGCCTTTAGTAGAGTTAGAAAAAGAAACCATGGCTTATTGCAACGGTTTAGTGCAATTGAAGCAACTTACACACGCTAACTACTGTCGAATCTACTGGCAATCCATTTTAAATTTACTAGAACCGGTTGATCGTCCAAGTATTTTGTCGGGAGAGGCGTTACAGGAAGCCGAACTTTTGCCTGACTGGATAGAAGCAAGGGACTTTTTTGGGTTGTTTTTCTTTTATCTTCATAAGCTCATGCTGGCTTATCTATTTGAGGACAGTGAATCGGCTAGGAGTTATGCTACCGAACTCAAAAAATATTGGATGGGAGGGATGGGGCTAGTTGGCGAACCGGCGTTTTACTTTTATGATTCTTTGAGGATGTTAGCTCCTTCCAATTCAAATTCCGAGGATATTGCAGAGGTATTCGAGCGAGTGACGCAAAACCAAACGGAACTGCAAGAAAAATGGGCAAATTATGCTCCTATGAATTACCAGCATAAAGTCGATTTAGTCGAAGCCGAAAAATGTCGCGTTTTGGGGCAAAAAACCGAAGCGATCGAGCTATACGATCAGGCGATCGCCGGAGCTAAAACTAACGAATACATCCAAGAAGAAGCTTTAGCAAACGAACTCTTTGCCAAATTCTACCTCGACTGGGGCAAAGAAAAGTATGCTGCTCTTCATATGCAAGAAGCCTATTACTGTTACTCGCGTTGGGGAGCTAAAGCTAAAGTTAAAGACTTGGAAAAACGCTACCCTCAACTTCTGGCTCCCATCTTACAGCAAACCCCTTCGAGCCTTTTGACTCCCTCGACGATCGCTCCTTTAGCAACGATCTCCTCCAGCAGTTCCCGGACTTCGAGTAGTAATACCTCTGTCGTTCTCGACTTAGCCGCCATTCTCAAAGCCAACCAAACCCTCTCCAGTGAAATCGAACTAGACAAACTGCTCTCGGCGTTGCTATCGATTATTATTGAAAATGCCGGAGCCGACAAATGTGTGTTGATGTTAATGCGAGACGAGCGTCTGTTAATTAAGGGCGCGATCTCGCTAGGAACAGAACCCGTCGTATTACAGCGCATTCCGGTCGAACAAAGTCAGGATGTGCCTCTGAATATAATTTATAGGGTCAAACATAATTTACAAACGGAAGTGCTGACGAATGCCAGTACGGAGATGACGTTAGCCCATGACCCCTACATTGAACAACATCAACCCAAGAGTGTGTTGTGTAGCCCGATTTTGCACCAGGGCAAGTTGATGGGCATATTATATCTAGAAAATAATGTAGCAACAGGAGCATTCACTCGCGAGCGCGTGGAAATTCTCAATTTACTTTGCGCTCAAGCCGCGATTTCTATAGACAATGCCCAACTCTACGAGCGTTCTCAAGAATATGCCCGACAGTTAGAACAAGCGTTGCTCGACCTCCAAAACGCTCAGGTACAGCTAGTACAAAGTGAAAAAATGTCGGCGTTGGGGAATTTAGTTTCCGGCGTCGGTCACGAAATGAATAATCCTCTAGGTTTTATTTCCGCTACGCTCCAGCAAACTCAACCCACTGTTGCCGATGTTTTTGAACACTTGAAACTCTATCAAGAAACCTTCCCCAATTCCAGTGATCAAATCAAAGATCATGCAGAAGAAATTGATTTGGATTATACCTTAGAAGACTTACCCAAAATGCTGGATTCTATGGAGATGGCGTGCGACAGGTTAAAAAATATTAGCACTTCACTCCGTACCTTCTCCCGTGCTGACCAAGAGTATAAAGTACCATTTAACATTCACGAAGGGATTGATAGCACACTATTAATTCTCAAACATCGCCTCAAAGC
>CAZNCM010000480.1:0-3923 GCA_964571155.1 uncultured Lyngbya sp.
GGCTTTTCATCCCTTCGGTGAAACCGAGGGTCTTCAAGCCGACATTTTAGGATAACTTTTTCTCTGGATCTCGCTTCTCCCAAAGTTTAGTTAAGGCAAACTCCAGCAAAGGTAAAAATCCGGGTTCTTTTCCCACATCGTCGCGAATTTCCGAAACCAAAGCCTTCTCTAAAGTATGACCCTGACGTTCGGCAGGTTTGACAATTACATCCTCCAAATCCACTGCCGTCAGAGGTGGCATGAAAATAGCTTGAGTTTGAATGGATTGATGCAACTTTTCAAAACGCAAACATGGCTCTAGAAAATCGGCCCGCATGGTTGCGATCACTTTTAATCGAGAGTCAGAAACTTCTGCCACCTGAGTTAACAAGTCAATAAATCGTTTTTGTTCTTGTTCGTTAGCACAAACAGTAAAAACTTCTTCAAACTGGTCAACAATTAGAAGAAACCTTTTAGGATTTGCCGGAAGCTGTTTCGTCAGTTCGATCCAGCCTTGAGGATATTTATCTGTATCTTCAATTATCTCTTTAAGCTTCTTGCGTTTATCTTTAAAAAAGGGCTTGAATATATCTCCCAATTCTTCCAAAGGAGAATCTCCGGGTTTAATGGGTTCAAAAATATCCCAGTTATCTTCTTCTAACCAAGGAATTAAGCCTCCCCGAACCACCGAAGATTTTCCACTTCCCGATGATCCGATAATCGGCAAAAAATGAGTTTCATTCAGAGTCTTTTTTATGGTTTCAACGAGCTGTTTACGACCAAAAAAGAATTCTTTTGTATCCGATGTAAAGACATTTAAACCCTGATAGGGACAGACAATATTTCCATTTTCGTCTCTGATGGGTTCTATAGTTACTCGCTGATTGGGGGAATCATACTGTACAATCACAATAGAACGTCCCCGTCCCATGCGGATAGGTTCTTGTTTGCTGTGGTGGAGGTTTCGATAAATAAAATCAAATAGACGGTCTCCTGTTATTACACCCTGTTCATCAGCATTACTGATAGATAATCCTTCCAATAAAGCACCTGTAAAAACACTGTGATTATCGGACTTTTTTACAATTGCCTGTTCATGTCCGCGACAGGCAGTAATCAGATAGTAATCCGTCTTAGAACTAAATGCTTTTAGTGAGCTTTCAATTAAGTTTTGCTCTAGAAAAATCCCACTATGACAAGCATCTAGCAACAACACTAAATTACTCAAGTTTGAATCTATCAGAAGTTTACTCAAAGAACTTAGCGGAAAACCGTCTTGTTGTTGTATAATCTTTTTATTTTTGTCTAGAGTTACAGTACAATTTTCAGTTGCCAGATATCCAATTGGTTCTTGAATACCTAAAGAATCAAAAACTTGAAAACCATGTCCAGTGAAGTAAATTAAAGCTTCATTGAGAGAGGCGTGTTTGTTACAGAAATATTTTAATTTCTCAACTAATTTCTCGACAGTAACTCCATCAATTAAGGAAATAACCTTGTTGTATCCACCATTTTTTTCTAATACCCTGGCAACCGCACGAGCATCGGTATAAGCCTGACTCAACATCGGAAAATGCTGATCTTCATATCGTGAAATACCAATGACTAAGGCATACCGTGCCATCCATCATCCCCCAAAATAGACAATATAATTTCTATGACCTCAAACTTTATTGAGCGATCGCCGCTTCCCAAACGGCATGAGCCACCACAGGCTTATAAATATCACTGTGGGCACCCCCTAAACCTGCATTTGGCGGACGTTCACAAATATATTCGCTGCTCTCAATATTGTAGACTTTGCCCGGTTCAAAAGAATAAGCGATATCCTGGGGCAACATCTCCAGATCGACAATATCCAGTCCTAGACCTCGCGCCCCGAAAGTTCCCAACGCACCGTACTTGGGCAGTTCTCCGGGAGCAAAATCTACCTCACTGAGAACAACACCTGCCCCCAGTGGATACATTTTACCGACTGCGGTATCATGCTCCGATTGGGTGGTGATAATTGGCCCCGCTACTCGACCATCGGCAATAATCGAGTGAAAGTAACCGGGTTTATTGCCGGAAATCACTGGAATTTTAGAGCAGTAAGACCAAAAAGAAAGCGCACCTTGGAGTAAAGCCAAAGAATTTACGGGTCGTACCAGTTGACCCTTTCCTCCTTTCCCTGCCAGCATTGCAGAAACGACAATGCAACCAAAACTATGACCCTTGAGATGAAATCGCACGGTTTCCGGTGCGGCTTCTTGCAGTTGTTTCAAGAGTTGGGAACCGCCACTCTCCCCAAATTGACGTGCCCGTTCTTTCATCTTCCAAAATGAAAGAGTTCTCAGGGGCCAGAGCAATCCCCCCAAACTCAAGCCACTGCCAAAATCAAGGGGTTCATCGGCAAATTCTTCCTCACAAGCTTGGTACATTTGTTCGGGATCAAAAGGTTCTCGATCATCTCCGGGAGCCGCGCCTTCCCCGTCACTACCCAAACCCGCCAGTTGGTTGAGTTGTTGATAAGCTTCGCGCACTTCTGGAGGTAACTCTGGCGGTTCCATATCTTCCATTGCCGCCGATAAGATGGTTTGAAGCGGGGGTTTGGCAGCTTCGGTATCGGCTATCCGTTCGTATTGATCGATCAAGCTTTCCATTGGAGTTTCAGATGTGGCATCAAAGGATACCTCCTGTTCCAAATTCTCATCTCCCCAGGGCAAGCTCGGCCAGTGCAGTCCAATGAATAAAGGTTTGAATCCGGGTCTGACTTCTATCATTCTGGCCAGGTCAGTTTGTTGAGCGGCGATCGCAGTTAACCACTTTTTATATTGATGACGAGCGGCCGGAACATCTCCCATCCAGCCGTGACTAAAAATAAAAACATCCGTAATCGATTCATTTGCCAAAACGTCTACCAGTTTTTGGCTCATCTCACCCCCTTCCTGTTCATTGCCATCCTTGTCGAAAGCAACTAGGTAGTATTGGAGGGATTGTCCGGCTTGCAAAGAAATTTCAGGCAAATTCTCGATAGGCATCTTGAACATCCAATGTTATGTACACAGAGCCGAGTGAAGTTACTCAACTTAGTGTCACCATTCTATCCACAGTTTTAGGGAGAAGGTTATATCGAGTTCAGCCTCTAAGCCTTTATCATTCAAACGTATAGACTTCACTGTCAGAATCTATGGCAATGTACCAATTTTGATAAGCAGGTTCTAGCAGTAATTAAACGATGGTGGACTTCCGGCTATAACTGAGGATGTTCTAAGTAGGGATTCATACCGGGGAATGGGGAAGCCATAGTCACGGAATAAGTCCGGGAGAGCGGAAGCCCTGCGATTTCAATGCAGGGAGGAAGCGCGACACGAGCGAATTTATTCGCCTTTTCTCTTTCTAATAGTTCATCTAGGTGATAGAATCAAAGCATGGAACAATTATTGACTATAGTTTGTAAAATTCAACCTACCCCTGAACAGGCGAAAAAGCTTGACTCAACTTTAGGGGCGTTTGCTGATGCTTGCAACTATATCAATACAACCGTCAACCCTAAAATTAAGAATAAAAATCGGATTCAGGCTGAAGTCTATAAAATAGTTAGACAGCAGTTTAGTCTTTCAGCTAACTTAGCTGTTAGGGCTTGTGCTAGAGTGGCTTCTAACCGTAAAACAGCCTCTTTAAAGAAACGTCCAGTCAAGGCTTTCAAGCCAACTTCAGTAGACTATGACGCCAGGATCTTTTCTTACCGAGAAAAAGATCAAACGGTTAGTCTGTCTACAGTTTCCGGTCGAGAGCGAGTTCAATTGATTTTAGGAAACTACCAGATAGGGAAGTTAAAAGGAAAAATTCCAACATCAGCAACCCTGTCTAAACATAGAGACGGTAAACTTTACATCCATATTCAAGTCAAAGACATTGCTCCAATTCCTCAAAGATCAGATGATGTAATCGGTGTAGATTTA
>CAZNCM010000481.1:0-3913 GCA_964571155.1 uncultured Lyngbya sp.
GGAGTTTTTCCAGTTCGATTTCACTTGAAAGTGCTTGGTAAGCTTTGAGAATGGTGGCTAAATCTAGAGCGACAGAGACACTACTGTTAGATGTATGCGAACTTGTTGATGTGACAGTTCCTAATGAAAAGATGGTTTCGTGAGTCGAAAGGGTCGAACGGGTTTGCTGTAATATGGGAGCGAGAAGTTTGGGATAGCGTTTTTCTAAATCAACCACTTTGGCTTTAGCACCCCAACGGGTGTAGCAATAGTATGCTTCTTGCATATATACTTGGGCGATTTTTTCTTTATCCCAATTGAGATAAAATTTAGCAGCCAGTTCATTTGCTAAAGCTTCTTCTTGAATATATTCGTTTTCTTTGGCTCCCAAAATTGATTTGTCGTATAGCTCGATGGCTGCGGATTTTTGTCCTAACACTCGACATTTTTCGGCTGCTACGAGATCGACCTTATGCTGGTGATTCATGGGAGCATAATCCGCCCAATGCTGTAACTTAGTTTGGTTTTCTGCCACTCGTTCTAATATGGTTGATATTTCCCCTTCCCCTGACGCTTGACTCAATAATGCTAGAGCTATCAAAGAATCATAGAAATAAAATGCTGGTTCGGCAACTGTTCCCGCACCCGACATAAAATAGTTTCTACACTCAAAGGCATTGTTGTTAGCTAGCTCAACTTCCCCAAACAAAAAGCAAAGAGTTAACTTATATGAGTAGAACAAATATAATCCACACATATCATTTGCGGACCGCAGCATAGGCAGAAATTCTGTCTCTTGGAGTGCAGAGCTAGAAAAAATAGTGGGATTCTCTGCCAAACCTAGTAAATTTAAAACCACTTGCCAATAAATCAGACAGTAATTAGCTGTTCCCAATTGCTTCAGTTGCACTAAAGCATTATAGTAAGTCCGTGTATCTTGCTCCAACTCAGCAAGGGGTTGACCGCACCAAGAAGAAATTAAGCAGAAATTGTGAACGGCATATCCAGCATATTCCAGGTTTCCAACTTCTAGCCCCAGGGTATAACTCTCACTCAATAGGGGTAACATTTCTTTGAGGTGAGATTTGCGGTGGAGGATATAACTCCCCAGCAGGAAAAAGACTTCCAATTTACTGGCTTTATCATTGAACTTTCCAGCCACATTCAATGCCAGCTTTCCAAACTGTGCAGCTAAATCTATATTTTTATCATTACAGAGAACCACGCTATAACAAGCATAGTTAGTAGCAGAAATAGATATATTACCGTGCTGGAGGAATAATTTTACTAACAAGCTAGCTAGTAATGGATACAACAAAGACCCACAGGTGTAGGCTGCTGACATGATGCTGCTAGCAATCTGGATAATGGCGATTTTGTTCGCATCTTTCATCACAGGGAGGTTGACAAAATCTGCTATTTCGCGATCGCCAATCAATTCGCTAATTTCTTGGATTGACTTTTGAATATCTGCCGGTGTGGGTGATTCGGTCATCGTTATCCCCAATTGTTGTAAGATATTGATGCCGATCGCTAGCACTTCATTGAGTTGGCGCTGGGAAGTCTTGGCTTGAATCCTAATGCGGTAAACATTGACCTGCTCTAGTAAAGAATGTGCTTGTTCGGTAACAATATCAATAAACTGTTCCATAGCCTCAAAGTCACCGTTTAGCATTGCCACTTCCGCAGCTAATTCATGTAAGGCGAGACTCATTTCATACTGCCTAGCCCACGCCTTTTCACTCAATAGAGATAAACCAGTATTTGCATATTCCCGGGCGGCTTGATAGGCGGTTGAACTTTTGGCTTTGCGACAGGCGATCAGGTTAAGTTGTGCGAGTTCATCTCGTTCTTTTTGTTCGCTAATTAAAGCTGTTCCATAATTTAATTGATTGACGATTTCAAAAATCCGGTCTTCTCTTGCTTCTGGGGAAATCTGTTGCAGTAATAGTTGTCCGATTTTAGAATGAGTTGTCTGTTTTTGGTCATCGGGAATTAGGGAGTAGGCTGCTTGTTGAATGCGATCGTGTAAAAATTTATAGTTGACAATCTGCGAATCTTGCCGATTTTCATCGAATGACTGGTCGATATAAAATTTGTATACATCACTAATGGGTAGAATTAATCCTTCTTGCAACGCTTTCCACAAACAAGTTGCTGTTTCTGTTTGAGATTTCTGAGAAACAATAGCTAAAGTTTCTAAATCAAACTGATTGCCAGTACAAGCAGCTAACTTGAGAATATTCTGGGTTGCTTCTGGCAATTTCTGTAGTTGCAATGCCATAAATTCTACGACATCATCGGTCAAAGCTTGTTGGTTAACTTGGGTAATGTCACATTGCCAGCAGCCTGATTCTAAGCTAAATTCAATCAATCCATCTTGATGCAGTGCTTTGAGAAACTGGGTAGCAAAAAAGGGATTTCCTTGGGTTTTCTGAAAGACTAATTTTGAAAGTGGCAATGCCAATTTTTTTGTACTTTTTAGGCTGTCTGCTACGAATTGGTTGATTTGGAGTTGACTCAGGGGTGTCAAATTAATGCTATTAATGGTTGCTTGCGATTTTCCAATTTCACTTAAAGTCAACATTAATGGATGTCCGGGATTGACTTCATTATCCCGGTAGGCACCAATTAATAAAAGATGACGGGTATCAGTCATTAATAGCTGCATTAATTTAAGGGATGCAGTATCGACCCACTGCAAATCATCGACAAATATCACCAAAGGGTGTTCTGGCGTTGTGAAGACATGAATAAACTTTTGAAATAGTAAATTAAAGCGATTTTGTGCTGTTGTTCCTGATAATTCTACGGCTGGTGGCTGTTTACCGATGATATTTTCTAATTCGGGAATTACATCAATAATCACCTGTCCACTGTCCCCAACAGCTTCTAAAATCTGCTTTTTCCATTGTTGAATCTGGAAATCGCTTTCAGCAACTAATTGTCCCATTAAATCCCGAAAGGCTTGTACAAATGCACTGAAGGGTATATTGCGATTAAATTGGTCAAATTTTCCTTTAATAAAATAACCCCTTTGCCTGACAATTGGTTTATGGACTTCGTTGACGACTGCAGTTTTGCCAATCCCAGAAAAACCAGCTACTAATATCATTTCGGTTGCCCCAAGACTTGCTCTTTCAAAGGCTTGGAGTAGGGTTTCAACTTCGGCTTCTCGTCCATATAGTTTGTCGGGAATCGCGAAGCGATCGCTCACATCTCGTCTTCCTATTTCAAAGTCTAGAATTTTACCTGTTTCTTGAAGTTGAGTTAAACAAGTTTCTAAGTCATGTTTTAACCCCCAGGTACTTTGATACCGTTCTTCGGTATTTTTTGCCATCATTTTTTGGACTATTTTTGATACTATAGTGGGAATTTGTAGGTTGATTTCATTGACTAAGACTGGTGTTTTGGCGAGATGGCAATGTATTAATTCCATGGGGTCTTTGGATGGAAATGGTAATTGCCCTGTGAGTAATTCATAAAAAGTCACACCTAATGAATAAAAGTCACTCCGATAGTCAATTCCTCGGTTCATTCTGCCAGTTTGTTCTGGAGAAATATAAGCTAGGGTTCCTTCTAAAATATTAGGATTTTGAATTTCTTGAGTTTCTCGTGGTAATAAAGATGCAATACTAAAGTCAGTTAATTTTACTTGTTTGGTTTCGGGATTAATCAGAATATTGGCGGGCTTAATATCTTTATGAATTACCTCACTTGGATGCAACTTTTGTATAATATCTGCTACTTGAATAGCAATGGTAAGAAATTGCTCTAATTTTAGTGGTTTTCTCTGGCTAAATTCTTGCAAAGAAATACCTCCAAAATCTTCCATTATTAAGGCATAACCATTTTGGTAGGGTTCTAAGCTGTAGGGTTTGATAATACCTGGAATCTCTAAATTTTTGGCAATTGTATATTGATTGCGAAATTG
>CAZNCM010000482.1:0-3907 GCA_964571155.1 uncultured Lyngbya sp.
GCGATCGCCTTGGCGTTGATTGAAGATGGCGAAGTAAAAGTCGGGGTGATGGCTTGTCCGGCTTATCCCGTTCCCAATCATAAACCCGGAATGTTATTTATGGCAGTTCGGGGTGAAGGGGCGATTATGATGCCCTTTGCAACAGCCGAACAGACTCCTATTCGGGTTGTTAAAGCTGATGATACCGCAAATATGCGCTTTGTTGAAAGTGTAGAATCTTCTCACGGCGATCAGGATCGACAAAACGCGATCGCCCAAGCGGTGGGAATTAAAGCCGATTCAGTGCGGATGGACTCTCAAGCCAAATACGGGGCGGTGGCTTCAGGAAAGGCGGCGCTTTATTTACGGCTTCCCTCTCCCAAGTCTCCCGACTACCGCGAGAATATTTGGGATCATGCAGCGGGGGCGATCGTTGTTGAAGAAGCAGGGGGGCGCGTTACAGATATGTATGGTAAACCGCTTGATTTTGCCTCTAAACCGAAGATGATGGAAAATCAGGGGGTTGTTGTTAGCAATGGTATTATTCACGATACGGTATTAGCCGCCTTGAAATAGTCAGAATAATTCTCAAGTTATCGTCGAGAATTCATAACATTTTAGATTGACAATTGGATCATTTTAAATTAAAGGGGTAAGGACACTTTCCCCCTTTTTTTGTCAAGTCGAGTCTAAAAAAATTAATGTTTGATTAATCTCGCTTTTATGCTATAGTCATATGCTGGAACGGTATATTTAAACGATAATAAAAAACCGACCCAACCTTGACAACCAATGAGGGTAAATCCATGAAAATTAGTGCAAGAAATTCCCTAAAAGGAACCGTTAAAGCAGTACACGAAGGAGCTGTTAATACAGAAGTCGTTCTCGAAGTTGCTCCCGGCGTGGAAGTGGTTTCTATCATTTCTAAGGCTTCTGCGGAAGCACTAGGTTTGGCTGCGGGAAAAGAAGCCTATGCTGTTGTCAAAGCTAGCAATGTGATCTTAGCTGTTGATTAGCATTTAAAAACACTTCATCGTGTTTGCCAGAGGTGGGCATTGACTGCCCATCTTCAGTTATTTTTACTGAGTTTAGATGAACATCAATCGTCATTTTGAGGAACTTGAGTTAATGCTTTTCACTCAGATACCGTTTCCAGGCTTTCGTTCCCGGTTGTCCGCTAAAGAGTTGTAAAACATGGCGCATGATACTATTGAGTTTAACGCCTCGACTCAGCCAATATTCTAGATAAGGAAACATTGCTTCGACGACTTGATGACGAGTTAAAGGGGTTGTTTTTTCCCCATAAAATTCTTGATCTGCGGTTGCAAATAAATAAGGATTATCATAAGCTGCACGTCCGATCATCACCGCATCCACAGATTTTAACTGTTCGTGAACTTGAGAAAAAGTCGTCAACCCGCCATTAATTTCAATCAATAAATGGGGAAATTCTTGTTTCAACTGATGCACATCTTCATAGCGTAACGGGGGAATATTTCGGTTATCTTTTGGGCTTAAACCCTGTAACCAAGCTTTCCGCGCATGAACGGTAAACTGTTGACAACCCGATCCAGAAACAATCTCTACAAAATTCGCCATATCTTCATAGCGATCGCGATCATCTATCCCAATGCGATGTTTAACCGTAACTGGAATGTTTACCCGGTTTTGCATCTTAGAAACCGCTGCGGCGACCTGCTCCGGTTGCGCCATCAAACAAGCGCCAAAATTGCCATCTTGTACTCGTGAACTCGGACATCCGACATTCAAATTCACCTGATCGTAGCCCATATCTTCGGCAATTTCCGCACAGATTGCTAACTCCTGGGGTTGATCTCCTCCAATTTGTAAAACCAGGGGTTTTTCTTCGGGAGAAAAGCCTAAAAGTTTTTCGCGATCGCCATGTATAATTGCCGCAGATGTCACCATTTCAGTATAGAGTAATGTGCGCTTGGTAATTTGGCGCATAAAATACCGAAAATGGCGATCGGTGCGATCCATCATCGGCGCGACACTGAGGGGATAAACGCGATTGGTTGCAGAAATAGGCGTTAACAATAGGGAGTTTAAATTCATCGGATCAATATCAAAAGACAGCATAAAAGTTAGTTTTGATTTCCGCCGATCTCGGCGAAAAAACCCGGTTTCTTCTGAGTGTACAACAGTCCGGTTAAATTGATGTACAGAAACCGGGTTTATGGGTCAGTCCTGTTGCTGCGATTGGTTCAAATTTAGGAGATAATAGACTCAGTATTATTTTTGTCGTTTAGTGAAAAGAGTTCCATGATGTTGCAACCGGGTACACTTTGGAAACGGACTCAGGAACAAACCGAATTTGCACTTCAAACGGGTGCGCTTCAGTCTATCCCCACTGAATATCAGTTTATCGAACAGGATGGCATTTTGTTCTTTGTGCGAATCGTCTCTAATTTAGCACGAAAAGAGAACGCCAAACAACAACAAGATCAAAAAACGAAAACCTCTGGAAAACCGTTTAATCCATTTCTTCCCTATGAAGAAGATTTATTTGTTGCTAACTTGTCACCCACTCATTTACTGAATAAATATAATGTTGTCGATGATCATTTATTGATTGTCACCCGAGAATTTGAAGCCCAAGAAAATTTATTAACCCTGGAAGATTTTCAAGCCTTGTGGATGGGTTTAGCAGAAATTGATGGGTTTGTTTTTTATAACGCAGGTGCCGATGCTGGAGCGAGTCAACGACACAAACATCTACAATTGATTTCGCTTCCCCTAGTTCCGAATGGGGTTAAAGTTCCGATTGAACCTGCGATTAATTCAGCAAAATTTTTAGGGGCAATTGGCAACTGTCCTCAACTCCCTTTTGTTCATGGTTTAATTCGTCTTGATCCGCTTTTAGTTCGTTCTCCCGAAGAAGCCGCAGCAACAACTTTAGAGTTTTATTATAACCTGTTATCTCAAGTCGGTTTGCACGGAGAAGATGGTATGAAAGGGAAACAATCTGGGGCTTATAATTTAATGATGACTCGAGAATGGATGCTATTAATTCCACGAGTTCAAGAAGGTTTTGACGGGATTTTGGTGAATTCTTTGGGATGTTGCGGGGCGATGTTAGTAAAAACTGAAGAACAACTCCAATACCTCAAAGAGATTACTCCGATGACTGTTTTACGGAATGTTTGTATCCCGAAATAAACAGCGTTTCAATTCCCTCTCCTCGCAGGAGAGGGGGTGAGGGTGAGGTCAAACAATTCCTAAAAAAGCTTTCGTAAAAGATTGAAAAGACTGTCCGGCTTCAGTTAACATTTGAAACATCGGTTGTTGAGCAGAAATGAAGACTCGCGCACAATTTCGTCCCGGCATTCCTGATATTGAACCGCCCGGATGAGTTCCCGCCCCACTCAGATACAATCCTTTAATGGGAGTGCGATAATTCGCTAATTCAGGTAAAGGCCGGAGAAAAACCATCTGTTCTAAAGTCATATCAATATGATAGTAATTCCCCTTATAAGCCCCTAACCGTTCACCCAATTCAGCCGGACTTTCGACTCGTCGAGCGATGATTGAATGTTTGAGATTCGGACAATAATCTGCTAATTTATCTAACACCCGATCAGCTACTTTATGTTTCAATTCATCTGTCCATCCGGTACCATTTAAACCCGTTCCTTCCGCACCATCAATTTGATAAGGGGCGAAGAATTCCACCCAAAGGGTATGTTTTCCATCCGGCGCCATTGTCGGATCAAGCATTGTGGGAACCACCGCATACATAGACGGATCAGCATCAGGAATTTTACCAATTGTACAGTCGTGATGAGCAATTTCAACCTGCTTAAAAGAATCGGCAATCAACAAAGAACCAATCAAATACTCATCTTGATGATTGTGATGTTCAAAGCGTAACGGTTCTGATAACGCACAATCAATTTTAAGAATCGTT
>CAZNCM010000483.1:0-598 GCA_964571155.1 uncultured Lyngbya sp.
ATATGGTAATATTAAAACAACCATTTCAGCTAATTCAATTGATCTGGAACCGGAAACAAAAGTTATTCTTAGAGTCGGAGATATCGTTAGTGATGCAGTGTATTCCGATGGCAGTTTTCGCGTCAGTGAAGGAACGTTAGCTTTTGCGCCGGGAAGTTCAGGTTGGATGCTTAATGAGAAACGAAAAGTCTATTGGATGGAATTGTTTTTGCGAGGTGGAAGTGCTTGGAAACGCTTTGGAAAACCTCGTGTGGGTCAGTTGGTAACGTATCAAATCACTTGATCTCTAGTTCACTTCAGAACTCCGATAAAATGACTGAAAATTAACTTTTAGCTATTCACTAGGAACTTGAATTTCTGGTGAAATAGCTGTATTATCAGATTAAATCAAAGATTAACATGGGTAAGTTGTGAAAAAAATCGCCTTAGATGTGTCAAGTGTCTTATCAAAAGAGGATATTCTTACAAAAATACTAAGCTATTTGTCTCAGTTTGACCTGAATCAAAAGCGTGTTTTACTAATTTGTGAAGATGTTACCCGCGCTACACCACTTTATCAATTTTTTCCTGATTTTTTGCAGGTTATTCAAACAGAAGC
>CAZNCM010000483.1:624-2569 GCA_964571155.1 uncultured Lyngbya sp.
ATTAGTGTGATTTTTGCTTTGGGAACTCATCGCCCCATGACAACCGCCGAAATGCAGCAAAAGTTAGGACTAACTCCGGAAGCTGCGAGTAATATTCAATTGATTAATCATAATGCTTTTGATGATAATTTATTAGTAGAAGTCGGAAAAATTGATAATGTTTCTGTGAAAATTCATCGTTCACTCAGCGAACATGATATCATTATTGCCTTGGGAAGTGTACTTCCTCATCGGGTGGTTGGCTTTTCGGGAGGGGCAAAATATCTTTGTCCGGGAATTGCCAATAAAGCGGCGATTGATTATACTCATTGGAAAATAACTCGGTATTCAGAATCAGAAATTATCGGCAAAATTGAAAATCCTATCCGTCAAATTATCCATCAAATTGCCGACTTGGTGATGACAAAATTTCCTAAAATATACGTTTCTGTTAACTTTATTACCCTGCCCACCGGGATTGCTCATGTATTCATTGGGGATTTTTACTCCTCTTATCAAGAAGCCGCCGAAGTCTGTGCAGAATATTTTGTCAAACCTGTTGAATCTTGTGCCAGTATATTAACGTATATTGATCATAAATGTGTCGATTTTTGGCAAGGAGCTAAAGCGATTTATAACTGTGGTTCTCGCATTCAAGACGGTGGAAAATTAGTAATTCGAGGTCAACTTTCTGAGAAAATATCAGGAACTCACGGCGAAATCATCACCAAACTTGGCTATTCTAACCCAGAAACGATTCAAAACTTAGTGGATGCGGGGGAATTAACCAGTCCAGTTGTTGCGAGTCATATGATGCGAGTGAGTCAGGCTTTACAAAAATATCAGGTGATTTTGTCTTCTGAAAATATGAGCCAAGCAGAATGTGAAGCCTTAAATTTAGGATATTTAGACCCCAATGATATTGATGAATCACAGTTTGATTATGTGGTTTATCATGCCACCGATTTAATTTTAACGGCTTTCTAATCTTTGTTGAGCTAACTTGGCTCTTGCTTGAACTGCTAATATTTCGTCTGTATTGATCATTTCTTCGAGATGATGTATAATTTTTTCAAGCCATTCAGATTGTCGCTTTTTGATCGGGTTTGCTAACGCTTGTAAGCCGACAATCGCTGCATATCGTACAATCCATTCAGGATCTTGACTGGCTTTAAATAATATATTAGCTGCTTTAATTTGAGCATCCAGAATATCTTCTTCGACACTCATTTGTTCCCAATGAATTGTTCCTAAACCTCTTGCGGCTGCCCGACGTACACTGAGCGCAAAATCACTTTCTGCGGCTTCTAATAATACATTTAAACCCCGTGGATCACCAATCGAAGATAACGCCCGAATTGCCCAAGCTCTCGCCCCATAATTATAACCGTCTAACTGCTCAAGCAAGGGTTTAACGGCAGGTTCTCCAATGGCAATTAAACCATCAACCGCTGCTACTGCCGCACCGGGATTATTGTAGCCAAGAACAGTAATTAAAGTCGGAATACCTTCGGGAGAGTGAGCTTCTGCTAACGTTCTGACAGCTTCTAATAAGCTTTGAGCAGAATCTGCTTGTTCAACTGCACGAATCAGTTCTGAAGTGGTCATTTTCGCTTATTTGCGCCCAAAAATTACTAAATATTTTTATTTATAATAATGAATCCATTAAATTCATCACTTCTATCGCTTCTTCTGAGAGAGACATCGAATCGTTTTGTTTGAGATGATGTTCTAAAATTCCTTGTAAAGCAATTAATTTCAAACTATTTTCGGCTAACGTTTCAGAAATAGCTTGGGCTGACTTGAGATAACCAATTGCTCCGAGATCCATTAAGACCGTTCGTCGCAGTTGTAACTCATTACTTTGCAGGACTTGAATTAAAGCCTCTCCGTAAATAGTATCTCCGGTTAATTGATAAAGCGATCGCAAAGCCGCACATCGAACTCGCCCGACTGGATGTTCTGT
>CAZNCM010000483.1:2579-3900 GCA_964571155.1 uncultured Lyngbya sp.
GTTGGACTAAATGAGGTTTTCCTGGCACTTGTTTTGCGGCTTCTACACCCCCCTCGAGTAATTTCATCAAAGCCGGAATACTACTGACATCTCCCAACATCTCTAAGGCTTGGGCAGCCGCTTCTCGTACATAATAGTCAGAACAGTCCAGACATTGAATCAAAGCCGGAACTGCTCGCCCGTCCCCTAACTTTCCTAAAGCTCTCGCTGCATTGCGACGCAAAGGATAACCCCCGTCTTCAGTCCGGTCAGACTTATCCTCTAACGCTAATAATAAAGCATCAACCGCCTCCGGTTCGGAAATCCGAAATTTTCCCAACCACCAAGCCGCATAGTAACGGCGACCCAATTCTTCGTGTTGAAGATTTGCGATCGCCTGTTCGACAGTCAAAGTTTCTGGAGGTTGACTGAAGTTGTTAAGCTGTTCTGAAGCCGTCATGAAATTTTAAGTTTACTCTTGCGTATCAGAATCAGAATCATCAGCACCGACTGACTTGGGCTTACCTTCCCCATCCAAAATTTGATTAACAGCAGTCGCCTGCATTTTGGCTTCGCTGCTGCCATCTACCGTCAGAGGTTCAATACTGAGAATTTTACCACCCATACGATTGATCCGCTTGAGTTGTTCGCTCATCCGGTTATAGGGAACCGTGATGTAAGTTTTGCGAGTGCTACGGATACGATAGCTGATTGTATCCGGGTCTACATTTTGACCCATTGCTTCAACTTCTATCCGATACATCCGACTACCGTTGTCGCTGAGGGCGGTTCTACCTGTTGATGTACTTTGACCAAACATAGCTGCTCAATTGCTCCCTTCTGTCTGTAGATACTGATTGATAAATTCACTTATTCACAAAAGTAGTGGCAAGCTTGATTACTCAATTGCTTACCACCGGATTTGCATCTGAATCGTTTAGGTTTCCCGAACGCTGACAATCTTGGCGCCACTGCGAAGAATTTGCTGTATCCGAGAAGATAATTCTTCGTAAGGAACTAAGTAAGCTTTGTTCGAGCGACGAACGTTAGTATCTTTGAGAGAAGAACCAATTCGATTGGTGACTTCTACCCGATAAACCCGTTGTTGAGGGGTATCCATTTTTGTTGACTTCGATGAGATTCCTGCGGTTAGAGGAATACTGCTAGCTTGGTTGCGAGCAACTTCTTTAAATATGTGGCCGTTCTTGCTTCCGACTTGACCGCGATCATTATTGGCATAACCGCGATACAGTTGGAACATCCGGCTAAAGCCAACCGTTCTCGATCCGGGTAAAACTTGGAAACCGACGTAGTAAGGAACGATATTGTCGCCGAATTTATT
>CAZNCM010000484.1:0-1475 GCA_964571155.1 uncultured Lyngbya sp.
CATCAAATTCATAGATGGGCATTAACTCAACCGCATTGACTCCCAACTCTTTGAGATAGGAAATTTTCTCCCGCATTGCGGCAAAGGTTCCCGGATGTTTCACTCCAGAAGATTCGTGACGGGTGAAACTTCGGACGTGCATTTCATAGATAATTTGATCTTCAGGCTCAATTTCTAAAGGTCGATCATTTTCCCAATCAAAATCATCAAAAGCAATGCGACCCCGATGGTGATAAATATCATTCCAGTCAGGTTCTACTCCCCAAACATCCCGTCCGCCAATAATTTTGGCATAGGGATCTAAGAGGATTTTCTCTTTATTAAACCAGTGACCTTCCTGAAAATTATTTGGCCCATCCATGCGATAGCCATATTCGATATTTTCATAATCTAAATCGAATACAACTATGCTGTAAACATTCCCAATTCTGAATTCATCGGGGAAGGGAATTTCCGCCATCGGTTGGGGGGCGTGTTTTTCAAATAATACCAGCGTGCAGGAAGTTGCATGGCTGGAATATACCGAGAAATTAACGCCACCCGGAACTAAAGTAGCTCCAAAGGGAAAGGGTTTTCCCCGTCTTAATTTAAAACCCTCATAGCTATGGGTGGGGTGAATGTCAATGCGTTCTAATAACATGAGTTCTTGAGTTGATGGAGTGGATAGTATCAACAAAGATGAGGGAATATTTAACTCTATTTCAGAGTATTAACTCCGGCATCAACCGTTTCAGCCGTTACAAAAAAGTCAAGAAATCCGGTCATTGACATGGTATCTTGTAGTTCTTCTGATAACCCGACAAGCACCAGTTTTGAGTCTTTGGCTGTGCTTTGACGATAGAGAGAAAGTAGCGATCGCAGTCCCGCAGAACTCATATAAGAAACTTGGGTTAAATTCATTAAAATTTTACTTCCAGGTTCCATTAATGGTAAGAGTTTTTCGGTGACAGTGGGGGCGGTTTTCGCATCAATTTCTCCCTCCAATTCTGCAACCACCATATCATCTAAACTTTGAACCGTAATATTCATGGTTAATTCTTGAAAAATCGGGTTTAAGTTTCAAACTTTCAGAGACCGTCAGCAATTATTCGCTAACATTTTACTCCTTCATTGCTGACGGTTCATGCTTCTAGATAACGGGAACAATCTGCACTTTAACCTTGACTTGTTCGTTGGTATCGGGCAGAATGACTGTTAATTTTTGAGCATCAAAATTGCTGTAAGGTTCGCCATTCACTTCACAAGAACCAATTTGAATACTACCAGGAGGTAGAATATCGGGCGAAACGTACAAAATATTATCTTTGAACGATTTCGGATAGGGTTTGAAGTAAAAATCCATCGGCTGTTTTGTAATCAGCAAATTGGTATAAACTGCCGATAAATAACACAACTCTGTTGAGTGATAACCAGACATTGAGTGAGAACCTTTGAAGCGTTCTGTTCCGGTTAAAAAGGGTGTTCCATTTGCCAAA
>CAZNCM010000484.1:1498-3896 GCA_964571155.1 uncultured Lyngbya sp.
GTTGAAGTAAACCCCACCGTCATCATGATCTAAGAAGAAGGCATTATAGAAGGCGGCAGACTCACGGGCGTGTTTCAAATAATCTTCTTTTTTGAGAATCCCGTGTAAAATCATGTAGGCTAAAATCGCTTGTTCTTGTTGCCACCAAGCTTTGCGATCGTGCCAAACAAAGCGATGTTGTTCTTCACCTTCTGCTAATGTCCGTTCTACTACATCATACCATCCACCCCGTTGGCGATCGCTGCCAACATCGGGCATAATTTCAGCAATTTTTTCGGCTAATTCTACATAATCTTGTTTGGGATTAAGGGAATGCATTCGCATCAAATTCCAAGCAATTTTTAAGTTGTGACCGACAACCGCCCGATCCTGTTGCCAACCCCAAGTTTTATCGTGACTCCAATCTTCATGGAATTTTTCTTGAACAAAGGGGCTATTGTCGTAGTCGGGGAAATATTTGGCGATGGTATCAAAGGTGTATTCTAAGAATTTGGCATATTTTTCATCATGGGTTGCCAAATACAAATTCACCAAATAAGCCGGGGCATGATCTCCAACGGAGTTCCAATTTTTCCGCCCCTTATTCCGTCCTAAAGACTCCTCACGAGGATCGAGGATCAACGGATCGAGATGGGAAAAATAACCGCCTTGTTCTTTATCTAAATAGAATTTATCGAACAAATCAACGGTCATTTCAGCATCTTTTAAAATGCGAGGATCGCCCGTAATTCGATAGGTTTGAATGGGGCCGGCTAAGGCATAGATTTGCTCGTAGGCGGGGATGGCATCGTAATCATCGCTAAATTCAGAAGTCAGTAATTTTTGTTCCCGATTTCCACTGACTTTAATTCCGTGATACCAGTAAATTAAATCCTCATCGGGATCGTAAAATCTCATGTGTTCCCGCAGATATTCCGTTCCTTTTTCTGCGGCTTCTAAAAAGCGATCTTCCCCTGTCATTAAATAAGCGGAAGCGAACCCATAAACTAAACGAGAAATAGTATCAGTTTCTTGCAGATAGTTATCCTGTTGTTTCTCCCCGCTTAGTTTTAACATGGTGCGGTATTCGGCATAGTCAATCGGATTTTTAGGATATCCAAATTGCCATTTTAAGTAACAATCTGCAATGGATCGGATTTGCTTTATCCACCAGTCGGGTTCTTCGTGACGATATTTGTCAACGGTTTCCCCAGGAAACACCATTGATTTGACTTCAAATTTTAAGCTGCCTTGTTGGGGATAGAAAACCCCATAAGCAAAAACGTGCTGACCTGGATGCAGTAGTTCTGCAAATCGTTCTGTAGCGTCAATATAGCCTTCTTCCAGGTTCTGAGCAATGCGTCCGTAGGTGGTGTTGGTCAAGTAAGCGGTGTATTCGCGACCATCGGAGGTTTTGAGGCCAAAACATTTATTCTGACGGTCAAATTGGGTCACATATCCGGTGATTGTGTCCGAAAATGAAAAACTGGTGTATTCCATTGTTAAAATACCAATAGATAAGTAATTTGTTGGGAGTCGCCCTTGATGAATTAAGCGGCGACTTTTTTGTGAATATTGTCCAGGAAAATTTGCATAAATTCCTCAACAACGCCGGGATGTTTGCCTGTGATCAAGTTGCCATCGATATGACTGGCGACGGTTTCTCCGTTTTCATAAACAACGGTTCCGCCTGCGTTTTCAACGTCACAAATAATATTGTGCGCGCAGGTAACTTTCCGCCCTTTAATTAAACTAGGATCGGCACAGAATAGCCATAAACTATGACAAATTGTTCCAATTGTTAACCGATCTTGATCCATTGCTTGCACGGCTTCCCGTAGGAATTCTACCGCCGGAGATTGGTTGGGTTTTCCGGGTTGTACTTCCACTTGATAACGCAACCGATCCATTGCATAACCGCCAATTAAAAGAATGCCAAGATAGTCGGTCGATTTGACATCTTTAAAATCAACGGTAACGGTGACTTGGGCGGTGTGATCGTTCCCGTTAAAGGTTAAACTGGGTTGATTCCACAGATTGGAAATATATTCAACTTCATAACCTTGTTTGGGGAAGAATTCATTAAAGCGATGATATTCGGTTTCATCGAAATGTTCTTCAACCACAACCGCAATTTTGCCTTTGGTTTGAGTCATAAGTGGCTCCTAACTTTCCCTTAAAATTTCCTTCAAAGCCCCAAAACAACCTGCTGCTTTATTAAATCCAGCATACACGCACATAAACAGCAGCAGTTCTTCGATTTCTTCTCGGGTTGCCCCTTGCTGCATTGCCATATGAACGTGAGCGCCAAACGGACTTCCCGGCCCATTTTGAGTTTGATTCACCACATCAACGGCAATGGTAATGAAGGCTTTTGTTTTTTGATCAAATAGGGGTAAACCCCAAGCTTCTCCGGCAA
>CAZNCM010000485.1:0-3878 GCA_964571155.1 uncultured Lyngbya sp.
CGGTTTGATCGCGATAAAGATGGAATTGGTTGCGAACAAGACTAATAGAAAAAATCAGGAATTGATTAAAGAAACCAAGGTTTTTAAGTCAGGAACTTCTAAGTCGGGTTCGGCTGCGGTGGGTTGAGTCGCACCTGCTTCTTTGCCTTGTTGTCGGTTCACCCAAACCGTAGTTAAACCCAACTGTTTTGCTGGGGCAATATCGTGATATAAACTCTCAGCAACGTGTAACACTTTATCTGGGGATAGTCTAATTTTTTCTAGGGCAAATTCAAAGTTTCTCAGGGTAGGTTTATAGGATTTGACTTGTTGAGCAGTAATAACGTCATCAAATTCTACCTGTAAATGTTGAGCCGTTTGAGCAAATAAATCATCATCAATATTAGAAATAACAACCAAACGATATTTTTCCTTGAAGGCTTTTAATGAGTCTATCGTATCATCAAAAGGTTGCCAAGTTTGAATAGACTTCCACAAACTTTCTAACTCGGAAATCGTCGGTTCAAACTCCAACCGTTCTCCAATTTTTTGAACAACTTCTCGCAAAACATCTTTATAATTTTGATATTTTCCACTTTGAGCAATCGGCTCATATTCCGAAAATAATTTTAATAATTGTTGTTCGTCGCAGTCAATTTGGTGATCAGAAACAATTTTTTGTAAAACGGGAGTAATGCCATTTTCCCAATCAATTAAAGTTCCGTAACAGTCAAAACTCAAGGCTTCAAATTGATTAAAATCTAACATCTCTAATTTCCTTAACGCTAATTATTTAAAAATCATTTTAGTTAAACCACGCTTGCCAAGCCGACCAACTTTTAACTAAATCAGCGAATTTAGCATAGCCCTTTTCACGGGGATGTGCGCCATCATAGTTTTCAACTTCACTCATCCAAACCGCAGAAGATTTTAACGGTGTAAAAACATCAAGATAGGGAATATTAACTTGCTCACAAATAAACTGTATTTTTTCAGATAAATCATTGATTCTCTGATTTTGTTTAAGATCCGCAATCGGTGGAGGCCCAATCATTAAAACCGGAAAACGAGATGAAGCTGTTGTTAAAATTTGACGGGTATTATTGAGAGAGTCTGATAAACTCACCCGCGTTTTTCCCTGTTCAATCGTTGTATCATTCACCCCAAAAGAAAAAACAACTCGGCTGTCATATTCTGGGGATAAACGACAAGACACTTCCCCCAAGCAACGTTTGAGAATATCTGCACTGGTTTCTCGTCGGATGCCTAAATTATAGACGGTCATTTCATCCGGGTATTGATGAGCAGCCTCAACACCAATTCGACCCGTCCATCCTAGACCCCTTGGATCACCCACACCATTAACAAAAGAATCACCGACAAAACAAATTCGCATCTTTAAAAGATTTAAGAATTAGAATAAACTTCTTCCCGTGACAAATAAGCCTTCAACGATTAGAGACGGCGTACAAAAAGATCCATTCCAGTCGGCATCTTCTCCGACTTGAAGGACGTGTTTTAGCGCCGTATAAACATTTCCAGAAACCATCGTATTCTTAACTCTACCGACAATTTCCCCCCGTTCAATCCGATAGCCTAAATCCACATTAATCGAAAATTCCCCACTAATTCCTGCCCCCCCACCTAACATTTGATCAATAATCAACCCCCGATCTAAATTTTGAATTAAATCTTGCAACGTTCCCTTTCCAGGTTTAACTAATAAATTAAATAAACCCGGCGTTGGGTAACTATTTAAACCCGCTTTAAACCCATTTCCAGTCGTACCACTTCCCAAAACCCGACCCGTCGTTAAATCCGTATAAAAAAGTTGCAAAATTCCATCTTCAATAAAAACAATGGGGCGAGTTTGTACTCCCTCATCATCAAACGGACAACTAAACGGCCCTTCTTCCGGTGCCTGATAAACCGTCAAAAGCGGGGACATTACAGGCGTCCTTAACCGATCACTCCAAGGAGAAGCCCCTTCTAAAACTTGTTTCCCATTCAACGCCGCCGCCACCGTTCCCCACAGCATATCCGCCGCTTTCCCCGTGAACAAAATCGGCACCCGGCCCACAGGCGGCGCAATATTTTCTTTAGCCCAATTCAAGCGTTTTAAAATCCGTTCCGCGATCAACGCCGGATCAAGTACACCTCGCTGAGTTTGACCGTCTGAGATACTCAAGAAATCATCTCCGCGTACCCATTCAGTTTCAAGATAACCACTCAACGTTGTGTCTGTGTAGCCCGAATCCAAGCCCCGAGAATTTACCAAACGAGTGGATTCAATTTCACAGTCCCACTCAGCGCTACAGAGAATGTCGGGATAGTCTTGTCGAACTAAAGCGATCGCCTCTCGCCCCCATTCAATAAGCTGTTCAACCCCAACCGTCTCACCTAAATTGGGATAATGTTTGTTAATCGAAGTTGCAGTCAGTTCAATGGTTTCGGGTTCATTGAGACGACTCAGAGCGATCGCTCGTTCCACCAACTTTTCCGGTTCTACAGGGCCATGAGCCACAGCCAAACCCGGACGCCCATCTCGCCAAAGTCGTAAGGCTGTCCCACCAGTTTGAATACTTTCGAGTTGTTTGAGTCGGTTGGCTTCAAAAAAAATCGGTTGTGATTGAGATTGTGACTGAAAAACCGAAGCCGCCTCGGCACCGGCTAATGAAGCCAACTCCAGAAGCTGTTCGGCAGATTGGTCATGGGTCATAAACGATTGGTCATCGCACAGTGTTCATCGTTCCATCCTACCTTGTGGTGAGTCACTTCTATCAAAGGGTTTCCTGAGTGCCTTTGAGGTTCTACGATTAAACCCCGAAGACACAAAGGAAATAGGACTGAGTGCTGGGCAAGAAAGAGACACTCAGAAATGAAGATGTATAGAGATCCAATTTCTGAGCAGGTTAACCTCCTGAGCAAATTTTACGGTAGCCAAGGGTAAGGCAAGATCTCCCTAACTCGCCATCTCCTGAACACCTGAACTACTGAGTCGAGAGTTGACGTTCAACTTCAGCAATAGCAGCTTGATGTTCAGCTTCAGTGCGGCTAAAAATATGGGTTCCATCGTAGCGAGCCATAAAATAGAGATATTCTGTCGGTTCTGGATTGAGAGTGGCTTTTAAACTGGCAACACCTGGACTAGCGATCGCCGTCGGAGGTAAACCCGTATTCATATAAGTATTGTAGGGAGAAGGGGTTTCCACTTGCCGAAAAGTCAGAGGTTGATCAACCGTTTGGCGAATACCCAAAGCATACTCAACCGTCGGATCGGCTGCTAACCGTATCCCTTGTTCGAGACGATTATGAAACACCCCCGAAATAATCCCTCGTTCACTGGCAACAACCGCTTCTTTTTCAACAATACTCGCCAGCGCCACCCACTCATTGAGTGAAAGATTAGTTGAATTACGATTTTCTTGATAGACAGGCAAAGCCACCTGTTGAAAACGGTCTAACATTTGACGGATAATCACCTCTGGGGTAATCCGTTCAGCAACCACTTGATAAGTATCGGGATACAAAAAACCTTCGAGAAGGGGTAAATCTTGAGGAAGCCAGGGATAATCAGCATAAGGAATCTCTGAGGCGGCATCCATAAAAGCCTGTGCCGAAAAATAACCTTGCTCCTCAAAATATTCTGCCATTTGTTTAATAGACCATCCTTCTGGAATCGTGAAGCTTAACTGCATCACCTCACCCTTCCAGATCTTTTCTGCGACTGTACTCAGGGATTGAGTCGGAGATAATTGGTAAGTCCCGGCTTTAAATTCACCTTCAGGATCAGCAAAAACTAACCAACGGGACCATAACCGCCAAGCCTTTGAGGAACGAATTAAACCCGCCGCTTCCAAATCCCGTCCAATTTGCTGACTGGAAGTTCCCGATGGAAT
>CAZNCM010000486.1:0-3877 GCA_964571155.1 uncultured Lyngbya sp.
GAAAATTACGGGGAGACAGTCAGAGACGCGCTTCAGTTCCGATTGCATATTGATGAAGCAACTGCAAATCATCCTGAACTTTGGTTACGGTTTGCAGAAGGATTGGGTGTGGACAGACAAGCGGTTCTCGAACGTCAAAATCTTGAGAAAACAACAGAATCTGTCCGAATTTTAAAAGAGTTAGCTCGCAGTCAAAATGTAGTTAAAGGTTTAGCTGCATTGTATGCCTATGAAGCTCAAATTCCGGAAGTTTCCACTACAAAAATTGCCGGATTACAAAACTATTATGGCATTGATTCTGCTGATGCTGTTTCCTTTTTTAAAGTCCATGAAAAAGCAGATGAAGTTCACAGTCAAATGACTCGTGATGCTTTAGTCAAACTTTGTTCAACTGAAGAACAAAAGCAAGCTGCAATTTCAGCCACACAAGATGCTGTTTTTGCGTTTAACTTATTGTTAGATGGTATTTACGAACAATACTGTCAAGCAGCTTAATTCTGATTGGGAATCTTAGCTTAAACATCCACAAAGACATGGAGAAAAACTCAAGAGAAAATCTGAGGATCTTACTGTCTTTGTGGTCAAAGTTTCTCTCCTAATCTTCTGTAGCCACTGGAGAAGAAACTGAGGGTTCTTTTCTCTCCACAGGAGCAGTATTAGCCGGGGTTGACTGAGGAACAGGCATATTGCGAATTTCCCACGTTTTTAATACAATCAAATATTCATAAAAGGCTTGTAATGTACACCAAGCAAATCCCGAGCGACCATCCAACCAACCCCCCAGGATAATATACATATAAACAAAGCGAATTAACGGTCTAAAGGGTAAACGTAGCGAAAAATCTTTTAACGCCCGACGTCGTTCTACCTCAGATTTTCCAAAGAATAAATCCTTCCAATTTACGCTTCCTGACTCTAACTGTTGAACCGTTTCTGTTGCTTCATCTGTTGAGTAACGGTTGTGTTTTTCCAGCCAACGAGATAGTCCTTTACTGCAAGTATAATGGGGATAGGTTTCTTTAAGAAAACTGGTTGGCCCTAGACATTCTTCTCGTTCGGTGTGACCATAATCGCTAAACCAGACTTTCTCCTTATGAAATAAACGCATTTGATAGCGAGGATATTGGGTACTGCGACGAATCCAAGATCCCAAAAACATCACCCGTTCTGCAACATAATACCCAATATATTCTGAACTTTTCATGGCTTCTAAACATTCGTTAAAAAGTTCAGGAGTCATGCGTTCATCGGATTCTAGAATATAAACCCATTCATGCTTCGTGGGAACTTCTTTTAGCATCCAAGTTCGTTGACGTCCGTGACTTTCAAAGCGATGAGGGATGACTCGAACCGGATAACTTTGGGCGATTTCAACCGTGCGATCGCCACTCAAAGAGTCTACAACGATGATATCATCTGATAGCATTGCCGACTCAATACAAGCGGCAATATCAATCTCATCATTATAGGTCAGAATATAAATTGAAAACATCGGTTTTTAAAGAAGTGAAAAACTCGTAAACTCGCCTATAAATGCACAAAGAAGAACAGAGCTGATTTTCAGTAACCAGTAATCAGTGATTGGGAAAATATGCTGACTACTGATTACTGTGAAAAAACTCAGACTAAGCTAACCCGCAGAAGGTTTGCGACGTCCACCGCCCAAAATTCCGACTGTTTTTAAGCCAGTCCAACCAATACCAATATAACCGATAGCCAGCAACAAACTACTAATTCCAGTCTGTAAACTCGACTTTAAAGAACGAGTTTTAGCTTGCTGTTCAAGTTCTTGCTTCCGTTCGCGAATTTGAGTTAAAAGCTGAGTCGGTAAATTATCAGCTTGTTGTTCTAAAAACTGATCAAGAGCTTGAGGATTAGTTTTTGATTCTTCCAAAATATCTTTAACTTGTTGAGGAAGATCTTCTCGGGCTAACAATTGATTCAACTGTTCTTCATTTTCAATCACACTACTAAACTGATTTCTCAGCAAAGTTTTCCGTTGTTCAACCTGTTGTTGAAACTGATTGCTTCCCAGTTGAGTTTCTAGTTGAGTTTCAGCTTGACTTGCTTGTTGATTAATCTGTGATAAGGCCTCAGAACGAGCAATTCGAGTATTATTCAAATGTAGGGGAAACAGCAACAGATAAAGTAATCCGAGTAAACTTGCTAAAATGGCGACCCAAAATCTCAAATCAGCTAAAGGTTTAGTCGGTTTTTGACTTCCTCCAGAAGTGACACTATCCATCCAAAAACCAATTAAAACTAAGCCCATACCCACCATCGGGACAATACCCCGATCAACCAATTGGCTAGTAACATTGAGTTGCCATGCACGATTGAGTAAATTGGGCGGAATTAATAAGATCAGGTAGTCAACTAAAGAAGAAACAATCAAAATTGTCCCGATCAGTTTAACACTCCAAGCGGCGAGTGAGGGAAATTGCTTTCATAGGATTGAGTAAACTCAGTGATCATCTGCGTAAACGAGTTAAGTTGGATAACATAGGGCGAGTCAAGATAGTTTTCGGCTTCTCAAACCCACCGGAGGAGAATGCTGATTGTAAAGTTGTTTGGGATCGACAGGGGAGTTTATCGTGTTAGCTTAATGTCGGAGTTCAACGCGATTATCAGACAGTATCAGTCTATTAACGCTAGCCTAACATAACTATTTGAACTCCCTTGAGCAAGTCATCAGATGGGGATCTTTCCATCAGTATACTCTCCTAAGTAGATGCTCAACGCTCAGACTACGCCCCCTGATGAAATTCAGACTTTAGACTATCATTTCTGTGGATAAAAACTCATGGCCGATTTTGATTCATCAAAGATTAAAAATCTTTACACCTTAGAACAGTTACAACTGGCGATCGCTTCTGATTCTGGGGCTTGGCGTCCACTGGTTTTAACCAATGGTTGCTTTGATTTGATCCACGCGGGACATATTCGCTACTTACAACAGGCTAAAACCTTGGGGCGATCGCTGGTAGTGGGCTTAAATAGCGACTCCTCTGTGCAAACGATTAAACCTGCACAACCCGGTCTTCCTTCCCGTCCGATTGTACCGCAAATGCAGCGAGCAGAAGTGTTAGCCGCCCTAAAACCCGTTGATGGAGTGGTGATTTTTAGTGAAACCACAGCCACTCAATTGATCGAAATCTTCAAGCCAGAAATTTATGTCAAAGGCGGCGACTACACCCTCGAAACGCTACCAGAAGCCCCGGCAATTTTGGCTTACGGGGGTCAAGTGGCTTTGATCCAAATCGAAGTTCCCGCCTCTACCAGTACAATAATTGATCGGATTTTACAGCGATCGTAGGATTAAGGAACATACACCTGTACAATAGTTGAGGATCTGCACACCAGTGTCATGCAGGTTGTTCACCCCAAAACACCTCCTATGACTGATTCGACCACATTCAAAGCGACTGTCGCATCACTAAACCCTGATGAAGTTCGCTCCGGGCTTAACTCAGGAACGACCGCAACGAAGCTACAACTGATTCAAACATTGGCAGAGGCGGGAGACGTCGGTTTTCCCCTACTGATGGAGTTTTTGTTAGAACGTACCTCTGCTGATCCGACTCCGGTTGAGGGTAAAGTTTATCAGGTGCTTTCTGGGGCTAACTCCTCTGAGGTGCAAGATTTTCTCAAAACCCATTTTCCCCAAGGTTTGACTTCTCTCATCTTCAACAACTCCTCGCCCAACAAGATTTTCTCGAAGCTGACAAATTAACTCTACAAAAGCTGTGTGAGTTGTCGAGTCAAGCGGCGGTTGAACGGAAATGGATTTACTTTTCTGAAATCAAACGCTTCTCTACAACAGATTTACAGACGATAGACCTTCTCTGGCGAGTGTATTCAGAGGGGAAATTTGGCT
>CAZNCM010000487.1:0-2588 GCA_964571155.1 uncultured Lyngbya sp.
GCATGAGACTCAGTATTCACTTTGTCATCAACATAATCGATCATTCCTTCACCGTTAATCAGATAAGTAACCCGTTTGGCATAGCCTCCACCATCAACATCATAGGCTTTGGTAATCGTGCCATCGGAGTCAGCTAAGAGTGTAAAGGGTAAACCATACTTTTCTGCAAAAGCCTTGTGGGAGGCTTCATCATCCATACTTACACCCAAAACCACCATGTCTTTGCCTTGGTAGTCGTCGAAATTGTCTCGGAAGCTTTGGGCTTCTTTCGTGCAACCGGGGGTGTCATCCTTGGGGTAGAAGTACAGAACAACTATCTTGCCCTTAAAGTCCGCCAGAGAGACAGTTTTTCCATTGCTGTCTTTTGCGGTAAAGTCGGGGGCTTTTGTTCCTACAGATAAAGCCATTGCTGAGAGATCCTCCCCAAAAGAAATTTCTTCGATTGTCTTCACAAAGTCATTTTAAAGGATTGGGAACGGTTTTTAACAGGCAACAGGCAAGATCTCCCTACCTCCCTACCTCCCCCTGCACCCGCTTGATGAAGTTGTACAACAAAAACTTGAGAGCCAGTCTAGTTTCTGTAACAATGAATACAGAAAATAATTATAATGTCAGGTTTTCAGAGGAAACTTGCGGTGAGATCAAAGTCTCTGAGAACAAACTTAATGAGGAAAATACGATGTCACTTGACTTACACCCCGAAATTACCCTAACTTCTGTATCGGACTGGTTGGCGTCAGAAGTTCCATTCTCAGGCGAATATCAACCCGGAACTTGGGTTAACCTCTCGGAACTTCCCAACCCCTACAGTCACGACGAAGCCTTACTCTTGTGTGAAAACGCTCAACATCAGTGGATCGCTTGGATACCGGATCATGGTGAAACCATCCTTGATAGACATCAGTTTTTCCGCTAACTGTGGCGTAGTCACCAAATCCCCCCTAATATGGAATAAAAGAAACGCCCGGTTTTTGAAATTAGCCGGGTTTTTCCATTCATAAAAACATCGACTGTTTTAAATTACTCTCACCCTTACAAATCAGATGACCTCTGCTGAGTCTCCCACCCCCAAATCCATCCAATATCCCTCTAGCACTCTCGAACGGGCTGAACGTGCAATTCGTTGTTCTCCCTTTACCCTAAAATTGCTGAGTTTGATGCGATATGAAAGCGTTGAACTCAATGCGATCGCCGGATCGCGGGGCGTGGAACAGGGCTATACTCGTTCCCCTCAATCTGAACTCAGTGTGGAAAACCATTTAATGTGGTTGATTCAAGTCGGTGTATTGCGACGGGAAGTAGACGGACAAGGAATTACCGATAGTTTTCGACTCACGCCCCTCAGTCGTCAGATTGTTGAAAAAGCAGAACATCAAACTCAAGGACTCGATACTCCCACGACCCGTGAACGCTGTTTAAATTTCCTCCATCGCCGCTTCCGGTTTCCTTTATAAACAAATTTAAGTATCAATTTTTCTAAGGGTTCAATACGATTTCTCGACCTGTTTTTACAAAACTAACTTTGTAATTTATCAATATGAAAGCAATTATGATTGTGGGAACCACCTCCCACGCTGGTAAATCCATGATCACCGCCGCCCTGTGTCGGATTTTGTACCGTCGAGGGATAAAAGTCAGTCCGTTTAAAGGTCAAAATATGGCGTTAAACTCCTACGTGACACCCGCCGGGGCAGAAATTGGTTATGCTCAAGTGGTGCAAGCTTGGGCGGCTGGAATTTCTCCTTCTGTCGCCATGAATCCCATTTTACTCAAGCCTCAAGGGGATATGACCTCTCAGGTGATTCTTAAAGGTAAAGCGGTGGGTGTTGTCAAAGCGAGTGAATATTATGAACAATATTTTGATATGGGTTGGCAAGCTATTACTAAATGCCTTGATCATTTAGCTTCAGAATATCAAATGATTGTCTGTGAAGGGGCAGGAAGTCCAGCCGAAATAAATCTCAAACACCGCGACTTAACGAATATGCGGGTGGCTGAGTATTTGAATGCAAAAACCCTGCTGGTTGTTGATATTGATCGTGGGGGGGCTTTTGCTCATGTGGTCGGAACTTTACAACTTCTTGAACCTCAAGAACGGGAATTAGTTAAAGGGATTATTATTAATAAATTTCGAGGTCAGCGATCGCTCTTAGAATCGGGGATTACATGGTTGGAAGAATATACCGGAATTCCTGTGGTTGGTGTGATTCCTTGGGTGGATTTACCTTTACCCGCAGAAGATTCTTTAAGTTTATTAGATCGTCGTCCTCGTAATAATCCTCAAAGCGAAATTACCATTGCAGTTGTTCGTTTACCTCGGATTGCGAATTTTACTGATTTTGATCCGTTGGATGCAGAAACAAGCGTTAATTTAGAATATATTAGTCCGCAAGACGCATTAGGTCATCCCGATGCCGTGATTATTCCGGGTTCTAAAACAACTATTGCTGATTTATTAGTGCTTCAAGAAGCAGGAATGGGAGAAGCTCTGAAAAAATATGTCGCCGCAGGAGGTCAGGTGATGGGAATTTGTGGCGGTTATCAGATGTTAGGTGAAAGTGTCGTTGATAGTCAAGGGATTGAAGGGA
>CAZNCM010000487.1:2598-3856 GCA_964571155.1 uncultured Lyngbya sp.
ATTGTTACCTGTAAAAACGATTATGGATCATCAAAAAGTGTCTTGTAAGCGGACTGTGACCTCTGCAAACCCTCAAATGGGTTTACCCATCGAAGGATATGAAATTCATCAAGGTCGTACTCAAATTCTCGATTTAGAAAATACTTTGCCTCTATTTGATGATCGTAATTTAGGGGTGACAAATAAACAATTTTCAGTTTGGGGGCATTATTTGCATGGTGTTTTTGATAATAGTCCCTGGCGACGTTCTTGGTTAAATCATCTGCGAACTCAACGGGGTTTAGGAACATTACCCACGGGGATTCCAAACTATCGAGAACAACGAGAAATGATGCTGGATGTTTTGGCAGATGTGGTCGAAGAATATTTAGATTTAGATCGGATTTTGAATTAAATTTTGAATTAGATTTTATCTCCTCTATAATAGAAATTAAGTGTTGAACTTGATTGAGTTTCATCTACCAATTAATTCTGAAGTCAAATCCTGAAAACAATGGCAAATTCTCAATCCTTGCAAATTCATTTTTTACCTGATGATATTACGGTTTCCGCCCAACCCGGAGAAGCCATTTTAGAAGTTGCTAATCGGGCGGGGGTTAACATTCCAACAGGCTGTTTGATGGGTTCCTGTCATGCTTGTGAGGTTGAACTTGACGGCGAAGATGTGATTTGTGCTTGTATTAGTGCTGTTCCCCCAGGACGAGATAAAATTACAATTAACGTTAGTGTTGATCCCACTTGGTAGAGAGTAGCCTAGACACTGATCAATTCTCGCGAATTTCACCTTTTATCTGATCCCTGTTTTCTTGTGCGGGAACCCGATCAGACTGAAGTAATTGTTCAATTAAAGCCGGAGGTGTCGCTTGACGAAAAGCCCCACAATAATACAGACTCAAAACAGCTTTATAAGCCCAATGAGTCGGTTCAACATCGGTATAAGGATTGGGTAAGGTTTCCGCCTGATTGCGAACACAAGCATTGAGAATATCTGCTTTTGTAGGTGTGGCAGAATTCAGAGATTGAGAGAAGTTAGAGGACTGGGGTTCAGCGTGAGTCGGGCTATTATAACTCAGCAAGGTGAAGAAAAGAGTTGCTGCAAAGTTTGTGAATTTCATCAGCCAAAATCACCAATTACAACTCCTTTAGTTATAGCAGTCTCTTGAGCATCAGACACACCTTCAACATAGATTTGCTAATTTTAACCATTAAAGTCATTCCTTCTTCTCTTAAAGTCGTAGAGAAGAAAGCTCGTTTTTCT
>CAZNCM010000488.1:0-2454 GCA_964571155.1 uncultured Lyngbya sp.
CCTATAATATTCACTCAACCCTTCTCTATCCACTGCGACACAAAGATCGGGGCTTTGGCTTAGTCTTACTCGGAACCAGTGAAAAAGATCGCTATCTGGAAACCAACGAAACCGAATATCTTTCGATTGTTTTGGGGGGATTAGCAACCGCACTGTATCACATCGAAACCGATTGGCAACGTCAGCAAACCAAACATCCGAGCGCCTCCCTGCTGAAATTATTATCTGAGTTTCGTCGTTTTGTGCGTCTCGATCACTATCTCGAAGCCGTCGTTAAAGAAACCCATCGATTTATTCAACCCACACGCACCAATATTTATTGGTATCATCAAGACGGACGTTACTTTTGGCGACGCAGCAGTAACCTCAAAAAAACACCAGAAGCGATGATTACCCGAGCGGCTTCCGGAATTAATCTCCAAGATTTAACCGAGTTCTATCAAGCTTTAGCCAGCGATCGCTTAGTTTCGATTGGTCAATCTCACAGCACCCTCAAAGCCGAAATCACCCGACGCTTAATCCGAAGAATGCGAGTCCGATCGTTACTCGCCGCCCCGATCATTTTTAACCGAGAACTCGTGGGATTTTTAGCGATCGAAGGAAAACACCCTCGCATTTGGCAAACCACCGAGAAAACGTTTGTCCGAGGAATGGCTCAACTCCTGGGCGTAGTCGCACCTTTAGCGGATATGAACGATACGATCAAAAAAATCAAGGAAAATCACGCCTTAACCGCAGAAATCACCCGAGCCATTGTCACCGATGAAGACTGGCACATACTCCTCTCCAGTAGTGCCGAGCGCCTGTGTCAACGCTTAAAAAGCGAATACTTTTTTCTACTCGAAGAACGACCCACCAACCACCAGTTTGATCTCCTGTATCAAAATCCACTGCCGGATCATCGCTTGCTCACCACCCCTCTAGCAATGCTCACCCTTGAAAGCGAACAGCAATTTCAAGACAGAGGCATGATCGCCGTCGAACAGTGGGATGACAACCCCAGCCTATCGGCTTGGAGTGAACCGTTGCGAGAAATTGGAGTGCGATCGCTATTAGTCTGTCCAATGGATGATCATCCTGGCATCAAAACCCCAACAAGACGTCGTTCACTGCTCGTTATTGGTCATACCAGCCCTCGCACCTGGACTCAAGCCGAATCAGCCTTAGTGAAAATAGTTGCCCAACAATTAGGGTTAGTCTTGCAACAATGGCACCTCAACCATCAGGTAGAAGTTCAACATCAACTTAGTCAGATGAGTGCGATCGGTTGGCAGATTAGCCAGCAAACCGATGAAATTTGCGAGTTAGAGCGTCGCTTTACCGAACAAATTGCCCTGAGCTTATCGAGTCATTTGTTGATCCTTGTCACCTGGACAGAAAGCCAGAAACAAGGTGAAATTGTTCAACGCTATGAACAACAACAGCCCGTTGTTCCAGAAACAAATATTAGGATAGATGTTGAGCAGGATCTTTTGATTCAACAGGTTTTAGGAACCGAAGGGATTTTTTGCCAAGATATTAACAGTCTACCGATAATCACCCGTCAGTGGCTAAATTGTCCATCCGATTGTGATCAAATTTGGGCGATCGCATTACGAACTCATTCCCAACATTTATCTACAGGTGTACTGATTCTCAATCGTCCTTATTTAGAAGATGAATCTCTGCAAACCCGTCAGCTTTTAGAGGGATTTGTGACTCAGTTCGCCTGGATGCGACGATCTCTAAGAGTTCAAAGTAGCTTGTCTCAACACCGAGAAGAACTCGAATGGCTCAACTGGTACAAACAACGTCGTTTAGAAGAACTTTATCGTGTAGTCGGAAGTCGAATCAAACAACTGACGGAACTTAAACAATCTCCTTTTCCCGATATCGATGAACATAAATATCAATTGACGAATTTGCGCTATCAACAGCTTATCCGCCAAATTAGTCAGACTTTAGCTTCGACTTCATCATTACTCAAACGGGAGCAGTGGCAACTTCATAATCGCCATGATTTGATTGTTGTTTCTAACTTATTACGACGAGTTCGCGATCGGATTGAACCCGTGATGAAAAATCGCCAACTTTTGCTACAAGTTAACCAAAAGAGGAATCTCTCGTTAATCGCCGATAGTCTTAAACTGGAACTGGTTTGTTATGAATTGTTGCTGATCGCTTGTTATCGAGCACCGTTAAAGGGGGTAATTGAGATTAAGGTTGAAGCATTAGATGAACAACATTTGGAATTTGTGATTATGGATCGGGGTCTGATCCATCCTCACCTGATTCGGGATCTTGAAGCGGGTCGATCTTCGGATTTGCTGAAGCCTTCCACCCTAGATCGTCCACCCGGTCAACATTTGATGATTGTAGAGCGTATTCTTCACCAAATGGGAGGTCAGTTTCAACTCCAAAAACTTGATCAGGGTCAAATTATCACTCGGTTGATTTTACCGATCAATATCTCGT
>CAZNCM010000488.1:2497-3571 GCA_964571155.1 uncultured Lyngbya sp.
AAGTAATTACTCATACTCTTGATTCAAAATAAATATGATCACTCTATCTTTAGTCGTAGTCTTCATATTGGTCAACAGTCAGGATAAGTGTTACAACTATCAAGGAGTCATACGGTCTAATTGCAATTGGATTCAAAAAAAGATTCATTATTTGGCAATATTCTGACAAACTATTAATAATTTAGAAATAGTCTCAAATCGAGAGCGAGTCAGTGCAATGGTTTTCAATTGGTTTCGTCGTAAGTTTGATACCAAGGACGCAACTTCCCAATCAGCAGAACAATCGGTAGATCCCGAAAGTCCCTCTGAGGAGGAACGCCCAGCCGAACCTCAACCATCTGAGGAGAAACAGTCCCCATCGACAACCGCAAAAACAACATCCGCTGATGATTATCTCCAATGGGCAAAAACAGCTTACCAAAATCTGCAAACCCAACAGGAACAACAATCACAGCCTCAAGAGATCCAAACCGAACCGGAGTTGGAGACTCACGCTGTAGAAACGCTAGACGAACAACCCACTCCGGAACCCCCAGAGGAGATCCAAACCGAGGAATCGGAAAAAACAGACATTGAAGCAGTCACCGAACCTGCCACTGTCGTTGAACCGGAAATCGGATCAGTGATCGGAGCCGATTCTCCCGAACTTTCCTCAACTGAGGTGCCGGAAATCCAAGCAGAGGAAGTCGAGGAAGCAGAGGAAGTCGAAAAAACAACCACCGCCTCAGCCCCCTTACCCATCTGGGCGCAATCTCAAGCCGAACGTCAAGCCCGAATTGAGAACCCGAACCCGTCACAACCGCAACGACACCTGTTCAAGCTGAACAGTCAGCAATGACATTTGATGAGATGTTTATGTGGTCGGCGGAAGTTTTGGCCAATCAAGGTCGTCGTCCTGAAGATGTCGCTCTTGAAGAAATTACTTGGTTGCAAAAACTGTGGCGTGGATTAGGGCGAACTCGCCGCAACTTGCTCAACCAACTCAAAGCCATCGTCGGTCAGGGGCCATTAAACGAGGAAGCCGTAGAAGAAATTGAATCTTTACTCTTACAAGCTGATGTCGGCGTTGAAGCG
>CAZNCM010000488.1:3581-3841 GCA_964571155.1 uncultured Lyngbya sp.
ATTCGCACCGAAATTCTCCCTCCCGAACAAGCCATTGCTTACCTCAAGCAAATTCTGCGAGAACTTCTTGACCGACCGTATCAAAATGGTTATAGTCCTTTATTTGCTCCCCAGAAAGACACTTTAAATATTTGGCTGATGACGGGAGTTAATGGTGCAGGTAAGACAACAACCATTGGAAAAATTGGTCACATTGCGACAAAATCTGATTATCGTTGCCTGATTGCCGCAGCAGATACTTTCCGAGCCGCCGCCGTCGA
>CAZNCM010000489.1:0-1409 GCA_964571155.1 uncultured Lyngbya sp.
TGTAATTCCCGCTGAGTCCGAATTCGAGTTTGGCTCGGAACACAAGCTGTCACTTTAAACATTCGCATGGTAAGGATTCTCCCCAAATAAAAGTCCTAGTCTTTACAGTCTTTTTAAAACGATAGAAGGCTGGGAGTCAGGGGCCAATACTAGCTCACGAAAACTCATCATTCTACAACAGACAAGCCTTTAGCGTTCTAGCACTCACGACTGACTTCCCTAGCCTTGCTTCTGAGACGATAGAGCTTAAGCCAGAGCAGATGTAGTCGAAGTAAACGCCCATTTCTTTACCCGCGTCAGCACCGACTAAACCGGCTGTGACTTCTTTCATGGCTTGAATGGCTTGTACTGTTGAACCAATGGGTACACCCAAAGAGTTGTAAGTTTCTTTTAAACCATTGAGTACACGCTCATCCAAGATGGAAACATCACCCGCTAACATGGCGTAGGTGGAATAACGGAGGTAGTAGTCCAAGTCGCGGATGCAAGCTGCATAACGACGAGTGGTGTACATATTTCCGCCGGGACGGGTAACATCAGAATACAACAGAGACTTAGCAACTGCTTCTTTCACGATGGAAGCAGCGTTAGCACTAATTGTGCTTGCAGCCCGAACACGCAGTTCGCCAGTTGCAAAATAAGCTTTGAGCTTATCGAGAGCGCTGGAATCAAGGTACTTTCCTTGAACGTCAGAGGAGTTGATTACGGAAGTAATTGCGTCTTGCATGATTGACTTTAATATTTCTTAAGTGTTGCTGCTGAATCTGAGATTCTTAAGGGTTGGGTCACAAAGATCAAGGTTGATCTGATGACGTTACTGCATTGCACCGATAACATAGTCGAAGTAAGCGCCTGCTTCAGCTGCGTCTTCACCAGACAGCAAGGAAGTAGCAACACCCTTCATCGCGCGAACTCCTTCTGCAACGGCTTCGATGGGAGTACCGAGAGACTTGTACATTTCACGGACTCCAACGATACCAATTTCTTCAATCGGGGTAACGTCGCCTGCTACGATTCCGTAGGTGATTAGACGGAGGTAGTAGTCTAAATCACGCAAGCAAGTTGCGGTCATTTCTTCACCGTAAGCATTACCACCAGGAGAAACTTCTGGAACAGTTGGTTTCCAGCTTCCTTGATGATACGTTCACGAGCGGAGGTCATGGTTTCTGCAACGCGAACCCGACGCTCACCTGTAGTGACAAATCCTTTGATTCGATCTAATTCACCAGGGCTGAGATAACGAGCCTCAGCATCTGCATTTACGATGGATTTAGTGACGATACTCATTTTTTACCAAAGAGTTTTAGCTAACGTGTTCATGATTTTACCCTCGACTGGTGCAGATGGTTGATCTGTTGTCGGAGCTAATCATTTTGGGGGTTAACCCGAATGAAACCCTGTTAAGTGCT
>CAZNCM010000489.1:1419-3818 GCA_964571155.1 uncultured Lyngbya sp.
CAAGAGGACTAGCATTCGCTGTTTAACACTTAACTTGGCTGATTTGTCCCGTCTTAGCAGCTTTTGAAGCCCGTTGCTAATCTCTGAGAGCCGCAACATAAAGTTACATTGTCTGCCGAACGAGCCAATCTCTAGTCAGGGAGTTAACCGGGACAATCGCCCGATAATTTTTCACTACCTACCGGATGTATTTTGAGGCATTACGTTCACAATCTTAGTGGTATCGTAATATTTTTTTACATAACCTCTCATTCTCAGGGGGTTTGGGAGATGGGAGACTGAATTTAGCCTTGGGTGTTATTCTGGCGTTGTTGATCGGCTTGCTTTTGCATCAAAATCCGTTTTTCTATCTCTTGAGAATTGAGTCGATAAAGGGCTAATTTCTCTTGAACTTGGGGCGCAATTAAAGTGTCATTCGGAATAGTTTCGAGTAAGTTAATTGCAGTTTGCCATTTTTTTTCTGCTTGTTGCCAAACTTCTAAAGAATAAGGTGGATTTTTGACAATAACAGAGGCTTCTAAGGCTAACTTTTTGGCACTATTAAAATTAGCAACTGCTGTTTGTTCTTGAATTAACTGTTGACTCGCCCAGTTATAATCTTCTTGATAAATTGCGAGTTGTTGTTGAACGGGTTTTGATTGCTTTTCAGAAGCGGGTAGTTCTTCTAATTCGGCGATCGCATCTTGCCATTTTCCTTGCGCTTCTCTCCAAGCCGTTAAGGATAAAGGTTGATCATCTATGGCTTCGTTGGCTTTCATTGCTAGGGCTTGAGCGGACTTTAATCGCAGTTCTAACGGTTGATTTTCAGCCAAAGCACTAATTTGTTTTCGAGAGTTGACTGAGGCTTTAGGAAGGAACTGAATGCTGCCTAAAATTCCAATCACAACGGCTAACAATAGAAAGGGACTCCAACCGAAACGCTGACGATTTTTAGCAGATTTTTTATCAATTACTGCGTCAGTTTTAACCGGGGAAAAAGATTCAATACTAGGCTGAATTAACGTTGGCTGTTGTCGTCGCAGTGCTATTTTTTGTTCTTCTAACCCCGCTTGCTGTTGACGAAGTTCGGCTTTTTGTTCTTCTAACCAAGCTTCTTGTTGATGTTTCAGTTCTTCTTGTTGTTGATACCACTGTTGTTTTTGACGTTCAAACTCAGCTTTTTCTTGGGCAAATAATTCGACTTGGGGGTGAATAATAGACTGATATTCTTCTAAGTCTAAAAGAATGCTATACAGTCGTTTGTGTTTTCGTTTGGGGTTCTCTGTCGGAAGTTGTTTTCTGAGGGCTTTTATCAACTTACTAATTTCAGAGGTTAAGGTTTCTATTCCTTCGTAAGTGATGGTTAAATAGGGAAAATAAGCATAACGACGAATATCAAGGGCAATAAATTCGAGTAAATGATGTAAAAGCGAACTTGGATTTAAAGTCTCTCGATAGGAATTGTATCGAATAAAGTCACCAAAACACAACAGTAGATTATTATGGATCAGTAATCGTTCTAAAAGTTCTTCTTGTTGTTCTCGTTTTTGATACCACTTTTGTTTAGTTCGTTCATCCGCCCAGAGAATTTCTAATTTATCCAAATCTCCAAAGTTTGCATGATTTTGTTTTTCGGTTTCCAAACGACTCTGAAGATTTTTTAAGGGAACTGTGAATTGTAGAATATCATAGGCGCGTCGCTGAATACCATCCTGGGGACAGAAGACAATTTTCATCTGTTCAACTACAATCTGAAATTCTCGTTTAAGCGATCGCAGTACGTCTGTATTCATCGCTGCACCTCATCTAACCTTTAGAGCGAATGGTAATACTTTAGTTTGCCACAACAATCAACTCTTGAGCAAAACTGTTAGAAAAATTTTAAATTTAGTTGAAATCCAGAAAATTTTTGAGAAACATCGAGTCGGGTAAATATTACAACCCTACCCACAGATTAACTGATTATTTATTGAGTCGATGATTCCCTTTGAACTCGCTGGCGAATGATTTCCAAATTGGTTCGATAAAGGTCTAATTTTTCTTGTGCTTCTGATGCCATAAAAGCATCTTCTGGTATACCTTCTAAAAGATTAACTGCTTTTTGCCATTTCTCCTCTGCGTTTTCCCAAGTATTGAGAGGATAGGGCGGATTTTGCACCATTACGGATGCTTCTAATGCCAATTGTTGAGACGCTTCTAAATTGTTAACTGCTTTTTGTTCTTGGGCGATTTTTTGAGTAACTGAATTGTAGTCTGTTCGATAAATTTCGAGTCGCTTTTCAATTTCTTCAGAATTGGCTGTATCATCAGAAACTGCTTCTAATAATTGAATCGATTTTCGCCATTTATCTTGTGAAGTTTGCCAAACTGTAAGGGAATGGGGTGGATTTTTGATCATCTCACTGGCTTCTTCGGCTAAG
>CAZNCM010000490.1:0-624 GCA_964571155.1 uncultured Lyngbya sp.
GCAATAAGTCCTACAACTTGTACACCAAAGCTCCTTAGCAGTCATGGCTCAAATTCTTGATCCCCTACCATCCAACGCTTCCAGTAAAATTCTGTGCTGTTACGTTAATGCAACCAGCCAAATCCAAATTGCTCGTATTAGCAACATTGCCAATTGGTATTTTGAGCGCGTTGTATTTCCGGGACAGCGTTTATTGTTTGAGGCTTTATCAGAGGCTCTGTTAGAAATTCACACCGGCAGTATGGCCAGTGCTATTCTGTCAGATCGGATTCCTTGCACTCGTCTTCAGATTGATCAAAATGCTCCGAGTAGCGTTCCGACAGAAGATACTCATCCCTCTCAAGCCGCGCAAGCTTATCATCAGCGAGTTATGTCGCAAAAGCGTCAACCTGTTCCTGAGTCTTTAGCAACACCCGCTTTAACTGCTGTTGACTAGATTCGGAACAAAAACCTTTTTTAAAATCTCCTATCTAGCTAAAAAGTTCCACTTTTAACACAATAACCTTGAAATCATCTTTGACACTCCTTGCACTTCCAACGGACTAACTTATATTTTTCCTTGAGAAGTGCGGGGTGTCATAAATTATGGAACAAGGAGAGCAGGGGATTGAAGAAACGAAAAAT
>CAZNCM010000490.1:677-3800 GCA_964571155.1 uncultured Lyngbya sp.
GAGTAAAGGATTAAATCTAATGACACATGGAATCTAACGCTGTTGTTTCATCAGATTCACCCCATTCATCCCCATCTCTGAATGTTGTTTTTCATATCTCTCCGATTATTCGGATTACCCTACTGGGGTTGTATACAGCATTAATGTTGCCTTTGCCTTTCTTATCTCAAGCAGTCGATGCGCCTGTATCTCCTAATGTATTGTGGATTGGAATTAGTTTAGGCGCGATCATTGTTTATGCTGCTTTGACCGAACAAGTCATCGTTGATGACCAACAAATTCAGGTCACTTATCCTCGTTGGGTTAAGCCTGTTTTTCGCAAAGGTTGGTCTTTACCTTGGAATGAAGTCAAAGCCCTCAAACCCCGCACCACTGGACAAGGAGGACTGGTTTATTATTTTCTCAGTCAGTCTGGACAGGGGTATTTACTCCCGATGCGAATTGCTGGGTTTGCTCAGTTGGTGAGAATTGTCCAGCAAAAAACAGGAATTGATACAACCGATGTTCGCCCACTTGCTCAACCTTGGATGTATTTTATTTTGTTTGGGTTTACGTTGCTCTTGTTTTTGGTAGATATTTGGACAATTGCAACCGCTTTTTCTCAACCCAGTTTGACTTAAAAAGTCTGCCAATTCAATAATTTTAAGGGAGTCTTCAGTTTTCGATTGATTCGGATGACTGGAGACTCTTTTCTTTCAACACCGGAGATCAATGGAATGAGATTCTTAGCTGTTCACGAATTGGTCTCAAAAGTTATTTAAAAATAAAATTGTGATAATTTTAACTAAAATAATCCCAGTCAATTGAGCAAAATAAAAAAGACATTTTGCAAAAATCAGACTAAAATTATTCTATGAGTCCCAATCAATCTCCCGATCTTCCTCTCTGGGTTAATGACCGAGAAACTGTAATTGCTAACGATACCGGAGTTGAATGGCGTGGCGGAGAACGACCTGACTATTCTCATACCAATCAATATCTCCACAAAGAAAGTCAATACAATCATCCCCCCGCATCTTTAGCTGCAATTGCTGAAAACTTAGTCCGAACTTTTGAGTTAGAAGCTACAAATAAAGTTAACCCTCAACAGTGGTTATCTATCGTTCAAGATCAGTTTAGAATGAAAGCCAATGGCGGCCCTGAATACACCGCAGAAGATGTCGCTAAAGCCGGAACTTATAATTTATTCATGGGAGAAACTGAACACTACAGTTCTTCGGGAGAAAGCTTTGAATCTTCCTTTCAAGTGTTTCATCAAGCCTTTCCAAATGGTTTTCTTTGGGAAGTGATAGAAGTCCTAGCGGGGCCTCCTAATGTTACCTTTAAGTGGCGCCATTGGGGAACCTTTAACGGCCCGTTCAAAGACCATAAACCCACCGGAGAAATGCTAGAAATTGTCGGGATGAGTATTGCTCGGGTAACGGAAGATTTGAAAATCGTTTCTTTAGAACATTTTTTTGATAATAGTGCCTTTCTACAAAAACTCACAAGTGGTTGTCCGTTCCACGCTTAACAGTCTTCTGATTGAACTCGACAAAATTTCCCCCGTTTGCGATAATTTAAAGTTGGAAGATCAGCCAACCTATAGCCACTAACTTGAGTTCTAACCCTCCCTTAAATCCCCAACTGCGGTTAACTAACGTCTCTGTTGCATCAAAAATTGGTTTTCAGCCGATCTTACAAGAGATTTCGCTAGAGGTACAACGAGGCGATTGCATTGCTTTGATTGGAATTTCGGGAGCGGGAAAAACGTCACTGTTGCGGTTATTGAATCGCTTAAACAGTCCCTCAAACGGGGAGATCTTTTTTGAAGAAAAAAATTACACCCAGATTCCGGTTGTTCAACTCCGACAACAAATCACCTTCGTGTTATCTGATGTCAAACTATTAGGAATGACGGTGCGAGAGGCGATTTCCTATCCTCTCCAGTTACGAGGTTTATCTGAGGATGATATTAGTCAACGGTTAACCCAATGGACAGAACGTTTAGAGATTCCCTCTGATTGGTTAAATCGAACAGAAGTGCAACTGTCAACGGGACAACGCCAAAAAATAGCAATCGCCCGAGCATTAGTGATTCAACCGCAAATTTTATTACTCGATGAACCGATAATGGCGTTAGATGTTGCCAATCAGAAAAAGATACTCAACATTTTACAAACATTAAGCAGTGATGGGATAACCGTGATTTTTGCGACTCATCACCTCGATATTATCCAAGACTGGGGAAATCGATTATGGTATTTATTGCAAGGAAAATTAGTTCAAGATGATCAGACTCGACAGGTAGACTGGCAAGCTTTAAAACAGCAATTTACTCTCACTCAACAACAGGAGATTCAGGAATGGGAGTCAGAAGATTAATGAGATTTTACTCACCGTTCAATCCACTCAAATTAACTGCTAGCTCTGACAGGTAGGGTTGGATTTTTACCATTCATCCGAGGATTCCAAGAATCAGGCTTTAGCATTTCCAAATTAAGCCGATATCCGACGTTTCTTACGGTTTGAATCAGAATGGGTTGACGAGGGTCTACTTCCACTTTTTTCCGCAATGATAAAACGTGAGTATCAATGGTACGTGGATTATCAATCGAGTCTGGCCAAGCCCGTCGCAGTAGTTCAGAACGACTTAAAGGTTCTCCGTCGGCTTGAGCTAAAACATACAGTAAGCTATATTCTTGAGGAGTTAATTCAATCAGTTGTCCGCGTAGTCTTACCCGACGCTGCACTAAATCAATTTTGAGAATACCATAGTCCAAATTCGCAGGAGGAGCCGCAGTATGGGTGCGTCGCATCAAGGCTTCAGTCCGAGCTAAAAACTCTTGCATTCCAAAAGGTTTCGTTAAATAATCATCAGCCCCCGCTTTCAACCCTCGAACAATATCGGCTTCTGTTTTTCGAGAAGATAGCATGAGAATCAATGACTGTTGCTGTCGGAGCCAACGACAAAATTCTAAAGCGTTTCCCCCAGGCAATTCAACATCGAGAATGACCAAATTGGGTTGATGAGTATGGAATATCTCTCTGGCATGGTGAAAATCGGCTGACTGCCAAACCGAGTAGCCAACTTGTTGTAAATGCCAACCCAAAAGCGATCTTAAATGAGGATTTCCTTCAATA
>CAZNCM010000491.1:0-3023 GCA_964571155.1 uncultured Lyngbya sp.
CATTAACATTAGAAACCTACCGTAATAGCTACGCCCTAATTATGGAAGACTTTGGCGGAGTCTCCCTATCTGACTATCTGAAAATAGCCACCAATGAAAGCCCAAATAAAAAATCTTTACCTTTAGTAGAATTTCTGAACATTGCGATCCAACTTACAGATATTCTCCACTATCTCTACCAAAATCGAGTCATTCACAAAGATATTAAACCCGCTAATATTCTGATTAATCCAGATACCAAACAAGTCAAATTAATTGACTTTAGCATTTCTTCCCTGCTGCCACGAGAAACCCAAGAAATTCAAAATCCCAATATTTTAGAAGGAACATTAGCCTATATTTCCCCCGAACAAACGGGCAGAATGAATCGAGGCATTGACTATCGCAGCGACTTTTATTCCTTGGGAATAACATTTTATGAACTATTAACAGGAGAATTACCATTTATCTCAGAAGATGCAATGGAATTAGTTCATTGTCATTTGGCAAAATATCCAATTCCTATCCATCAAATAAATTCGGAAATCCCTCTAGTTCTTTCAGAAATAGTCAGCAAACTCATGGCGAAGAATGCTGAATATCGTTATCAAACTGCCTTGGGAATCAAATATGATTTAGAGATTGGTTTAGAGCAATTACAAACAAAAGGTCAGGTAGAAAACTTTAAACTAGGAGAGCGAGACCTTAGCGACAGATTTATTATCCCCGAAAAACTCTACGGTCGAGAAACCGAAGTAAAAACCCTTCTAGAAGCATTTGAAAGGGTCAGTCTCGGAGCTACAGAAATGATGCTAGTGGCAGGTTTTTCCGGTATAGGTAAAACCGCAGTAGTTAACGAAGTTCATAAACCAATTGTCAGACAACGCGGTTATTTTATTAAAGGGAAATACGACCAATTTCAACGTAATATTCCCTTCAGTGCATTTGTGCAAGCATTCCGCGACTTAATGGGGCAATTGTTATCAGAAAATGATGCTCAAATTCAACAATGGAAAAATCAAATATTAGAGGCAGTAGGGGAAAACGGACAGGTAATTATTGAAGTCATTCCCGAATTAGAAACAATTATCGGTAAACAGCCGCCAGCACAAGAACTTTCTGGAAGTGCTGCCCAAAATCGCTTTAATTTATTATTTCAAAAATTTGTGCAAGTATTTACTAGCATTGAACATCCTTTAGTGATGTTTTTAGATGACTTGCAATGGGCAGATTCAGCTTCCCTAAATTTATTAAAATTACTCTTGCAAGATACAGAATATTTATTAGTATTAGGAGCTTATCGGGATAATGAAGTCTCCCCAGTACATCCATTTATTTTAACAGTAGATGAAATTCTCAAAACAGAGGTAACAGTAAATACAATTACCTTGGCTCCGTTAACGGAATTAGACCTGAATTCCTTAGTAGCAGATGCACTCAATTGTGAATCATCTTTTGCCGAACCTTTAACAAACTTAATTTATCGAAAAACTCAAGGAAATCCATTTTTTGCCACCCAGTTCATCAAAGCCTTACATGACGATAAATTAATTAGTTTTGATTGGGATATCCAGCATTGGCAGTGCGATATTGCTCGCGTCAATGCCTTAGCACTTACGGATGATGTCGTGGAGTTTATGGCATTGCAATTGCAAAAAATGCCGATACAGACTCAGGATATGCTCAAACTGGCAGCTTGTATTGGGGCTGAATTTGATTTGAATACCTTAGTTATTGTGAGCGAACAATCTGCGGAAGTTGCAGCTACTGCTTTATGGAAAGTATTGCAGGAAGGGTTAATTATTCCCACTACCGAAATCTATAAATTCTTTACCCAATCTGATACGGCATCGGTTTCTCATGCAGCAGCGAATCCCACTTATCGGTTCTTACACGATCGCGTTCAACAATCAGCTTATTCACTAATTCCAGATTCACAGAAAAAAGCCACCCATCTTAAAATAGGACAACTACTTCAGGAAAATTATTCACGAATAGAGCAAGAGGAAAAACTATTTGATATTGTCGGGCATTTAAACCAAGGACAAGAGTTAATCACTGCACCGCAGGAACGGGAATATTTAGCCCAACTTAACTTAAAAGCTGGAGTTAAAGCCAGAAATTCTACCGCATACACAGCAGCCAAAATCTATTTTCAAGCAGGAATTGAATTATTGACAGACAACTGTTGGCAAACTCAGTATGAATTGACATTAAATCTCTATGTTGCAGGTACCGAAGCCGCCTATTTGAATGCCGAGCTTGACAACATGGAACAGATGGCTGCACTGGTGTTAGCAGAAGCTCAGACGATTTTAGACAAAATCGAAATTTACAACATTCAAATCGTTGCACTGACAGCCCAAAGTCAGATGTTAGAAGCGATCGCAGTAGCCAGAGATGCACTGGGTCAATTGGGAGTTGAACTCCCCACAGCACCTGACGAAGCCAATGTAGGCAAAGCGCTAGAAAATCTAGCCAATCTTCAACGCGGCAGAGGGATTCAGGAACTAATCGATCTCCCTGTAATGAGCGATCGCCAGACTCAGGCAGCCATGCAACTGTTAGGTATGTTATTTGTCACTGTCTTCCAGGGAATGCCGGGATTAATGCCCATACTGAGCACGACTATGGTTAGTTTGTCGCTCCAGTTTGGAAATGCACCCGCATCAACGGTGGGGTATGCGATTCATGGTCTTGTGCTGTGTAACGTTTTAGGAGAAGTGGAAACAGGCTATAACTTTGGGCAATTGGCTTTGAAATTGCTTGACCGATTTAATGTAGGGGAATCCAAGCCTACAGTTCTACTTTTTTTTGGCTCCTGTATGCAGCATCAGCAGGAATCTATGAGGGCAATGCGGGTGACGCTGAAAAGTGGGTATGTGGCTGCTATGGAAATTGGTGATTTTCTTAACGCTGGCTACTGCGCGTGCAATTACTTCATAGCTCAACTTTTTGCTGGGGTAGAACTGGACATTTGGGAACCGGAAATAGCAGCTTACAGGACTGTTTTTGTGCAGGGAAAACAATATTCTGTCTTGACT
>CAZNCM010000491.1:3033-3789 GCA_964571155.1 uncultured Lyngbya sp.
TTATCTGGATATGGAGCAACAGACTGTGCAGAACTTGAGGGAAACTCGTATTCTGTCGGATTGCTTAACTGGCGATGCCTACGATGAAACGGTGATGCTTCCTAAGCACCATCAGGCCAACGATCTTACTTCGATCGCTATTGCTTACACTTACAAACTGATGCTTGCCTACTTTTTTGGCAATTATACGGCTGCATCAAACCATAGCACCCAAGCCAAACAATATTTGATGGCAGTACCAGGCATGGTTTTTATTCCTATTGTCCATTTCTATGCAGCCCTGACACATTTGGCGCTTTTCTCTACACAGCCAGAAATTGAACAAGCAGAGCTTCTTGCCTTGGTGGAAACTGATCGAACTACTTTGAAACAATGGGCGCAAAATGCTCCCATGAATCACCTGCATAAATGGCAGTTGGTGGAAGCAGAACGCTGTCGAGTATTGGGCAATAAAGCCGAAGCACTTGAACTTTACGATCGCGCTATTGCCGGAGCCAAAGAACATCAATTCCTCAATGAAGAAGCTCTCGCCAACGAACTAGCCGCTAAATTCTATCTCAACTGGGGCAAAGAGAAAGTCGCCCAAGCCTATATGCAATCCGCATACTATTGTTATGCCCGATGGGGAGCATTAGCCAAGGTTAATGACTTAGAAAAATGCTATCCTCAACTCCTCGCACCCATTCTGCAACAACCTCGCACTACTAATTCGTTGAAGGAAACATTGATCCGAGGAACGATCGCTTCTACTCATAC
>CAZNCM010000492.1:0-3779 GCA_964571155.1 uncultured Lyngbya sp.
CTTATATTGTTCCGAAAGAACCCCAAAATGTCTCCGGTATTGATCAGATTGAATTCAAGTTGCAACAACGGGGACTACTCGCCACAGAAGCTAAACAACCAAGCATTGAGTTGCCGAAACCCGAACTCAGTGAAGAATTTACTCAGGCTTATTTACAACGTCAGAGTTATCGAAAATTCTTGGAGAAACCGATATCTTTACAAGAATTTAGTCAGTTAATAAGCTGTTTGATGCAAATCAAACTAGACAACTCCCCCTTACCTAAATATCGATATGCTTCAGCCGGAAGTCTTTATCCCGTACAAACCTATTGTTATATAAAACCGAATTCAATTGCAGAAATTCAACCCGGAATTTATTACTATAATCCCGCAGAGCATCGTTTAATTTTAATTCAAGAAAATGCTAATATTGATAGCAAAATATATGTGGTCAATCAATCCATATTTGAACAATCTGCTTTTGCTATATTTTTAATGGGTAACTTAAATGCAATTCATCCAATTTATGGTGAAAAAGCCAAAGATTTTTGTTTGTTAGAAGCGGGTTATATTAGCCAACTTTTAATGGAAACTGCGCCCAAGCATGAAATCGGTCTTTGTCCAATTGGTGCTTTAGAATTTGAACCCATACAAGAATGGTTTAAGCTCGAACCCAATCAAATATTATTACATAGCTTTGTAGGCGGTCGCATTGATACGGCTTGGACAAAACAGTGGTTATCTCCAGAAACTCCTCAAAAATCCGAATCGATTCTAGAAAAATTACGTCAGTTTTTACGCGAGAAGTTACCCGAATATATGATTCCTCAAAACTATATAATCTTGGATGAACTTCCCCTAACACCCAATGGAAAGATAGACCGTAAAAACTTACCAAAACCCGAGAGTTTTACTTCTCGAAATCAACTAGAATATGTAGCACCTAAAACTGAATTACAGACAGAAATAGCAGCAATTTGGCAAAAAGCTCTCAACTTAGAAAAAGTAGGCATTCAAGACAACTTCTTTAATTTAGGAGGAAATTCTCTATTAGCCACTCAGGTTATTTCTCAAATGCGTCAAGCTTTTAAAGTTGACATTTCAATTCGTCGCTTTTTTGAAACGCCAACTATTGCAGATTTGGAACTAGAGATAAAACAAAATAACAATCAAGTTCCTCAAAATGAACCCATTAAAATTGAGCGGGTCAACAGTAATGATTCCCCAGAAAATCTAGATAATCTCGACCAAATTTCAGAACAAGAACTTGATGATTTACTCGCTCAAATGTTAGCGGAGGAAAAGTAATGAACCCAACACCATCTAACCTTGCCAAACTTTCGCCCGAACAAAAGCGAAAAATGCTCAAACAACTGATGCAAAAAAAGGCTAAAAAGCCTCAATTTTTTCCGCTTTCATTTGCTCAACAGCGACTTTGGTTTCTAGATAAACTACAGCCCGGAAGTTCAGTTTATAATCTTCCTGCTGCTTTACATTTGCAAGGTACACTCAATATTGATGCTTTAGAAAAAAGTATTAATGAAATCATCAAACGCCATGAAATATTGCGAACAAGCTTTACAGAAATTCAAGGTGAGATGGTTCAGAGTGTTTATCCAGTCTTGAATCTCAATATTCCCGTGATTGATTTTCAGGAACTTCCTCAAACTCAACGTGATATTGAAGTTAGAAAGCAGATTCAACAAGAAGCATCACAGCCCTTTAATTTAACTCAAATTCCTTTATTACGAGCCAAATTATTAAAGCTTTCAACCGATGAATATATACTGCTGTTTACCCTGCATCATATTATTTCTGATTACTGGTCAATGCGGGTACTGATTCAAGAACTAGCCGCAATTTATCAAAGTTTTTATCAAGGTCAAAATTTACCTTTACCCGAACTCAATATTCAATATGTAGACTATGCAGTTTGGCAGAAAAAATGGTTGGAAAGTGAAGCCCGTTCGGAGCAACTTAATTACTGGAAAAAACAATTAGGAAATCATCCTAAAATCCTTCAGTTACCCACAGATTATCCACGTCCTGCGGTGCAAACATTTAGAGGAGAAAGTCAATCTTTTTCCCTATCTTCTCAACTTTCTGAATCTCTGAAAGCTCTTGCTCGTCAGGAAGATGTAACCTTATTTATGTTATTACTGGCGGCTTTTAAAACGTTACTTTATCGCTACACTCAACAAGAAGATATTCTAGTCGGTTCGACGGTTGCTAATCGTAATCGCCCCGAAATTGAAAACCTAATTGGCTTATTTGTTAATAACTTAGTTTTTAGAACAAATCTATCTGGAAATCCAAGCTTTAGGGATTTTATCAAACAGGTGCGTGAAGTCACTCTAGGGGCTTATGCTCACCAAGATTTGCCGTTTGAATATTTAGTAGAGGAATTGCAGCCCGAACGGAATTTAAGCCACAATCCTCTATTTCAAGTGATGTTTATTCTTCACAATACTCCGACAAAAACTGTTAAACTCCCCAATTTAACTTTTAATTATATTAATCCCGAAAATAAAACGGCTCGATTTGATTTGAGCTTGGATATGTATGAACATCCATCGGGACTGACCGGAGTATTTGAATACAATACAGATTTATTCAAAGCTGAAACGATTAGCAATATAATTACTCATTTCCAAAATTTATTAGAACAGATTGTAACTCATTCTCACCAGAAAATATCCGAACTTTCATTTTTAGCGGAAACCGAAAAACATCAACTATTGCTCGAATGGAACCAAACTCAAACAACATTTAAAAAACTCGCCTGTATTCATCAACTTTTTGAAACCCAAGCCGAACAAACACCGGATGTTATTGCTATTGTTGACTCGCATCAACAACTCAGCTATCAGCAACTTAATAAAACAGCAAATCAACTCGCTCACCACCTACAAAAACAGGGCGTTCAACCCGAACAAACTATCGGCATTTGTTTAGAGCGTTCCTGCGAAATGGTTATCGCTTTATTAGCCGTTTTAAAAGTCGGAGCCGCATACATTCCCCTCGACCCCGCCTATCCTCAAGACCGTCTTAGTTTTATTATAGACAACGCTCAAATCTCACTCATCATCACTCAAAAATCTCTCAATCATCTTCAATTACCCTGTAAAAATATTCTCAATCTAGACGAAGATTGGTCAATTATTGCTCAAGAAAAAACTGATAACTTTTATCATAACGTTACACTCGAAAATCTCGCCTACATTATTTACACTTCTGGTTCTACAGGTCAACCGAAAGGCGTACAAATTTCTCATCACGCCTTGACTAACTTTCTATTTGCTATTAATAAAAACCTTGATTTAACACCATCAGACGTTTTATTATCTGTTACCAGCCTGTCTTTTGATATCGCCGCCTTAGAACTTTATTTACCTTTAATTGTCGGTGCGCGTGTAGTTATTGCCAGCCAAAAAACAACCACAGACAGCCAACAACTTCAACATCAAATTAACCAATTAAACATCACAATTATGCAGGCCACGCCCGCCACCTGGCAAATGTTAACCCTGGGCGGATGGACTGGAAAGCACAACCTAAAAATTCTCAGTGGAGGAGAAGCGTTAGACCCGAAATTAGCCCAACAACTTTATCAAAATTCTCAACAACTTTTTAACGTTTACGGGCCGACTGAAACAACAATTTGGTCGTCGGTTTATCAAGTTAAAAAATCTGAAAAATTAGAGAAAAAATCAACAGTTTTAATTGGTCGCCCCCTTGCCAATACCGAATTTTATATTCTCGATAAAAACCTACAACCCGTTCCAATAGGAGTAGCCG
>CAZNCM010000493.1:0-266 GCA_964571155.1 uncultured Lyngbya sp.
GCGATTGGGCTCGTCAGCGGGCGCGGCCAGCTGCATCTTCCGTCGCTGAGTATCAGCGTATGGAATTTTAAAAGCTTTCTCCTGGTCCAAACAGGAGGATAGGCTAGCACAAAAAAGGCTAGCAGTTTCTGAAAAAAAACCGCTCTTGTGATCAGCGTCTACGCTACAAATTCAAGGCGGTATCCGTTAAAACCCAAAACCGTTGTTGTTTCGTTTTCAGTTCTACTAGGAGGATATTACAATGTCTCATTTCAGCACTCTGCGTA
>CAZNCM010000493.1:288-3775 GCA_964571155.1 uncultured Lyngbya sp.
GACTTCTTTACGCGATTTAGGTATCTCTGTAAAGAGCAACGCAGATGTTCGTGGCTACAACGGCCAACGTGTTCGCGCTGACTTAGTTGCAATTCTCGAAGGTGAGTATGATTTAGGTTGGTCTCGCAATAGCGATGGTACCTTTGACCTGATCGCTGACCTGTGGGGCGTTGCTAAAAAGCACAACCAAACTGAATTAATCAACGCTATTAACCAGAAGTACGCTGTTAACAAAACTCTTTCTGAAGTTAAGCAGCGTGGTCTGCAAAACGCTAACGTTAAGTTGATCGTTCAAAAATAATTGCTCAGAGCGTTCCCAAGCTTGCGGGTTAGCCATACGGGTTAGCCCGTTTTTTTATCTATACAAGAGTCTAAGAAATTGCTAAAGCAGGTTTTGCAGTTAATAGAATCCAAAAGATAGCCAGAAGAATTAAAAGAATCACATGAAAACCTGATCGTAAAATATCTTTATTCCAATTTTTAATGATCATAATCTCTCTGTATTGTTAAGGTTAAAAATGATTCACCCAATCTGACCCCACTCTTAAAGTCAAATCTGAACCCATTTCCCCGGTTGAAGAAGCCTCGACTTGACCCCAACCTAACTTATTTTTTAAGGCTTTGGCGCTTGATAAATTCCCCCGTTGAACGATAATCTGAGTTTGACGTTGTTCATCAGGCCAGTCAGGAACAGTATAAACATTATAATAGCCTTGATTGGCTAAAGAATCCGCTATTTTTTCACCAATTTGTGAATTTCCCGACGCATTTTGAATGGCAATTTTGAGATCAAGCGGTAAAGTTTCTGAAGTGGAGTCGGAGTTGGCGACAACATCAGTGTCTGAATTGTGGTGAAAATATTCGGCTATTATGCGATCGCGTTGAACTTCATCAATAATCCAATAACTGCTATAAGCTTCTTCGGCGCTGCTACTCCGTCCAGGTAATGTTACCATTTTAAACTGTTCAGATTCTAGATTCAAACCCAAGTTAACTACACTCAGAATCTCATTAAAACTTAAATCGGTATCAATGTACTTTTGCATCACCCGAATTATTTGGGGTAAACGGGGTAATATATTCGGATTTTGTAATCGGGTTTGAATCGCCTGCATTAAAGCTTGTTGTCGTTGAATCCGCCCAATATCCCCATAAGCATCACTCCGATAACGGGCGAATTGATCGGCTTGTTCACCATTAATAGTTTGCCATCCGGGGGATAAATCGATTTTCAACTGTTGGGTATTGTCAATATAAGACATGGAATTCGGGATAAATACATCCACGCCTCCCAACAAATCAACCAATTCTTTAAACGCACCGCTACTCACCCTAACATAGCGATGAATGGGGATTTGATTGAGGGTTTGACGGACGGTTTCTGTTGCTAATTCAGTTCCCCCCCAATAGTTGGCTTCATTAATCTTCCCAATCCCCACACTGGGAATTTCAACTTCAGTATCCCGAGGAATCGATAACAAACTGACTGATTTTTCTGTGGGATTAAATTGTACTAATAATATTGTATCACTGCGTCCTTGAAAACTTTCGGGTGAGTTGGGTTCGGTGTTTTCTGTGCGATCAATTCCCATCACCAATATATTCACTCGACGAGTTAGTTTATAACCAAAGCGATCGCGCCAAAATTGATTGAGGACGTTGGAAGCGGGATCGGGTGTATTCTCTTCTGTGGGTAAAAACGCTGCTGTGACTGCGCCTAATATCGCCGATAACAAAGCCGCAAGGACAATTACAACGCCCCAGGATATTCGACGTGCTGAGGGTGGCGGTGAGGCTGAGGAGAGGGGAGGAGTCATAACTGGCGAACCCAAAAATAAGTTGATTATCCAACTGAAGGAAAAGTTACCGCATTTGTCGCCAAAAGGCAACTGGATTGTCACCTGTTTGATCCATTCTAACTAATTTCCTTGGATAAAATCTCCTGAATTATTGATCTGATGCGGTTGAGTAATCGAAGATTATTGAGAATTTTCAGAAGTTCTAATTCAGCGATCGCTTCTTGTATTTTTAATTGAGTTATTTGTCCTACAATACCATCAACGGGAAGTCTTTGTTTAGCTTAAAATGCTTTAAATATATTTTAATTACTTAAAACAATAATTAAATTTAGACAAGATTATTAACCGATTCTCAAATCTTTGGAGAGTCTGGCAAAACCTCCTTCTAGATCTTGTCGTTAATGAACCCTCAAACCTATAATAAAGAAAGTTACCGTAGCCAATTGTTGATAATTGGGGTGAAGACCATTCGGATATTTTTCCAAATTCATCGATTAATATAGGATTAACAACTTTAGGATTAATAAGTTATGGATAGACGCCAATTTTTAAAAGTTTTAGGGATTGTTGGAACCAGTGCGATCGCCACAGTCGGAAGTCACAGTTGGTTTGCTAAAGGTTTCGCCGCCACTCCCAACCCTAAACGTTTAGTTGTGATTTTTCTGCGGGGGGGAATTGATGGGTTAAATGTGGTGGTTCCCTATGCTGAAACTGATTATTATGAAGCCAGACCCACTTTAGCCATTCCCCAACCCGGAAAGGAAAAAGGGGCGTTAGATCTCGATGGAAATTTTGGCTTACATCCGGCTTTATCTCCGCTTATTCCCTTGTGGAAAGACGGAACTTTAGCCTTTGTTCACGCTTGCGGTTTAACCGATGAAACTCGCTCTCATTTTGATGCTCAAAAATACATGGAATCCGGCACACCCGGAAACAAAAAAACGGTGGAAGGTTGGATGAATCGAATGTTGGCGATTTTACCGGGAAAAACACCCGTAGAAGCGGTCAGCGTGGGTTCAAATTTACCTTTAATTTTAGCAGGTCACGAGTCTGCTAGCAATATCTCTTTACGGGGAAATTCTGCTCGAAAACTGCCGATTGATCAAGATAAAATTCAGTCTGCTTTCGATCAACTCTATGCCAGTAACGATCCGCTGAGTTTGGCTTACCAAGAAGGTCGCGCCGCCCGCGATACTTTATTAAAACAACTCGAAGCAGAAATGGAAGAAGCAAATAATGGCGCCCCGCTTCCGAAAGGTTTTGCGGGAGAAACTCGACAACTTGCGAGTTTAATGGTGCGAGATCCGAGTATTCAATTAGCGTTTATGGATGTGGGCGGTTGGGATACTCATGCTAACCAAGGTTCGAGTCAAGGTCAACTTGCAAACCGCTTAAAAAACTTGGGGGAAGGGTTAGTAACGTTGGTGGATAGATTGGGTAAAATTTACGCCGATACGACAATTTTAGTGGTGTCCGAATTTGGTCGAACCGTTGCAGAAAATGGCAATCAAGGCACCGATCACGGACGGGGAAATGCGATGTGGATTTTAAACGGTTCTTTGCGGGGAGGTCAAGTTTATGGTCAGTGGCCGGGTTTATCGGAATCCGAACGTTATGAAGGTCGAGATTTGGCAATTACAACGGATTTTCGAGAGGTGGTTTCGACGGTTTTGTTGAATCAATTTCAG
>CAZNCM010000494.1:0-3762 GCA_964571155.1 uncultured Lyngbya sp.
ATCCCATCGCAAATATTGAACATGAAGATGGACTATATTACTTCAAAAGACAGGTTCTTTGGATGTTCGTCGGCATGGTGGGATTTAATCTTATTGTTAGAACTTCTATTCCTTCGATCTTAAGAACAGCACGAATTGGTCTTTTTTCTATTTTGGGGTTACTGGTTTTGACGCTGGTTCCAGGTTTAGGAACAACAATTAATGGAGCAACTCGTTGGATTTCTATTGGCCCGTTGCTGCTACAACCGTCTGAGTTAATGAAGCCCTTTTTGGTTCTACAAAGTGCTTGCTTTTTTTCTCAATGGTATCGTCTGACTTGGAAAACGCGACTGATTTGGTTAGGTATTTTTGCACTGATTTTGTTAACAATTTTAATTCAACCCAACCTCAGTACAACCGCTTTGTGTGGAATGACGCTGTGGTTGATTGCGTTGGCGGCAGGATTACCTTTACTTTATTTAGGCGGAACTGCTTTTGGTGGGATACTTTTAGCAACAATTAGTATTAGTTTAAATGAGTATCAAAAACTTCGGGTTTTGTCTTTTATGAATCCTTGGGCTGACCCCATGAATGATGGATATCAACTGATTCAAAGTTTATTAGCGGTGGGTTCGGGCGGTGTTTGGGGGACGGGATTAGGATTGTCTCAACAAAAGCTGTTTTATTTACCGATTCAATATAGTGATTTTATCTTTGCCGTTTATGCTGAGGAATTTGGTTTTATTGGCGGAATTTTATTACTTTTATTGCTCGGAACTTATGCTACAATCTCGTTAAGAGTTGCTTTAAATGCTCATCGAATTGAACATCAATTAGTTGCAATTGGGGTGATGGTGGTGATGGTTGGTCAGTCGATTTTAAATATTGGTGTAGCGACGGGGACATTACCCACAACAGGTTTACCTTTACCGCTATTTAGTTATGGTGGAAGTTCGATGATTGCAAGTTTAGCTTTAGCAGCATTATTGATTCGAGTCGCCCGAGAAAGTAATACAGCAGAAGTGGTTTCGCTGGAAAAGCCGCATTTAGAAACTCGACGAAGAAAATCACTTTCTCAAAAAAATTAACCTAAAATCAAAAAAATAACATTATAAAAGGCAGAGGTCAGAATTTTTTTCTCTCTGCCTATAGTTCTATCAACCTTCTAAGGTCAGGTTAATGTACATTATTTAAACGTTTAAAATTCACTAAAAGTCCATCTTTAGGATGAGGAGTGGGTGAAACAGTCATCTCTAAATTTTGATTCGGAAGCAGTTCCCAGTCAAATTCTCGCAACAACATTGTTGCTAAGACTTTCATCTCCAATTTTGCAAATTCTTTCCCTAAACATTCTCGCATTCCGCCCCCAAACGGAATATAACCATAGGATTTTTCCTCCGTTCGTTCAGGAGAAAATCGATCTGGGTTGAATTGATTAGGTTCGCTATAAATAGTAGAATCATAATGAGTTCGCTTGATTTGATAGAGAACAGACCACCCTTTAGGAAGGGTATAACCGTTAAACTCACAAGTTTCTATAATTTCTCGAAATGCACCCCCAACAGGCGGAACAAACCGCAACACTTCTTTCAACACTTGATCTAAGTATTGCATTGATTTTAACTGTTCAAAGGTAAGGGGTTCTGTGAGTTGAATTTGCTGTTGTTCTAATCTTGCTTTTGCTAAAACATCGGGATGTTGGGCGAGAAGCAAACAAAAAGCGGTAACACTAGAAGTTAAAGTTTCATGTCCCGCAAATAATAACGTTAAAATTTGGTCTTTGAGTTCTTCAACACTCAAACGATTTCCATCTTCATCCTCTGCTTGCAATAATAAACCTAACGTGTCTTCACCGGGTTCGGCTTGTTGTTGACGTTGACGAATAATTTTTTCAATTTGATTCAATAATTTTTTCCGACAATTTAACGCTTGATTAAACTTCGTTCCCGGTAAACGCAAGGGGAGTGTAAATAATCCTTGACACCAGGTTTCAAACCATTCAGCCATCGGGGTTTCTGAAGCCTTCTCATCACCGATAAACAGTTTACAAGCAATATTAAATGTGTATTCTCTTAGTCGCGGATACCAAGCAAAAGTTTTCTGCTGTTCCCATTTTTGTAAATAACGACGAGTCATTATTTCCATTGTGGGAACGTACCCCGCCAACGCCCTTGGTTGGAAGGCTTGGGCTAATATTTTGCGGCGAGATTTGTGAAGATCTCCGGTTTGAATGGTTAAAGCATCTGGCCCTAAAAGGGTTCTGGTACTAGGTGGCCATTTATTTTCAAAATATTTCTTTTCATTCGTAAATATAAACTGATTTGCCTGACTTCCAATCATCATGATTGTGGGGCGACCAAAGATATTTGTTTTGAAAACAGACCCATATTTTTGATGTCGTTTTGTCGCAAAATCTTTATCTCTTAGAAAACTAAGGGTTTCGCCAATTAACGGTAAACCGAGACTTCCAGGGGGTGTTGGATGAGTTTGTTTTTCTTGTGTTGTTGTCATTATACTTGAGTGTGAAGTTCTACTGTCAGTTAGTTTAACAAATTTGTTTAAGGGTCTGTTTGAGTTTCATCTAATCAAGTGTTTACTGGAAAATACCCCAACCCATTTAACGCCAATATTCCCGCCCCATAAGCAGGTTCATAACGAGGTAAAATCACGTTAGCAGCAGGGGCAACTTTGTTTAAAGATTGAGTGTATTTTGAATGAAAATTGTTCATTTCTTGAAACACTCCCCCGATAGTGACAATTTCAACGCTTTCATCGGGTTTAAATAAACTTTTGATTGCTATTTCTGTCGCAAAAACTAATTCTTCGATGGCTGTATTAATAATTTTATTGGCGATTTCATCTCCCTCTTTTGCAACGTTATCAACGATTTTAGCTAAATTAGCAATTTGTGAAACCGTCCATCCGCGTCTATAAATAACTTCGATTAAAGATTCAATATTATCGAGGTTTAAATGGTGTTTGAATGCCGAAATTAATTGAGTTGAACCTAACCGCCCATCGTGGGATTTTAACGCTGCTTTTAACCCAGAAATTGCAATGTAATACCCGCTTCCTTCATCACCCAATAGATAACCCCAACCGCCAACTCGTTTTGTTTTTCCTTGGCTATTTTGTCCAAATATTTGTGAACCGGTTCCAGCGATCGCGACGATTCCGACTTGATGACCTAAACCGCCAACTAAAGCAATAATACTATCACTTTTAATAACAGTAGAATTGGGTTTTAATTCCCAATTTATTGATAAGTTTGAGTTAGTTTTGACTTGTTCAACTAAGTTTTGAATACTGTTAAAATCTTCTTCTCGACCGACTCCAGCGAGTCCAATTCCCAATCCTTGAATCGAAATTTTATGGTAATTTTTGTGATCTAAAAAAATAGAAATGGCTTGATTAATAGCAGTTTCAATCGCATTTTTAGCAGAATCAATTCCCCCAGTTTGATAATTAGATGACCCTGCTTGTCCGCGACTGAGAATATTTCCAGCTTCATCGATTAATAAACAAACCGTTTTCGTACCCCCTCCATCAATACCGAGTACATAAACCATGATAAATGAGAAGTTCAGAAGTTTAAAAAAACCAAGACACAAAAAACATCCAAAAATAATAAACCTTCATGTCTTTATGTCTTGGTGGCGAATTGATCGATGAATCAATAGATTTTCCCGGTCAATTTAAGAAGCGATAATTAATTTTTTCGCTCGTTCAGCCCTGGCTTCTGCTGAGTCCATTACTTCGGGAAACTTATCAACAATTTCCCCT
>CAZNCM010000495.1:0-1430 GCA_964571155.1 uncultured Lyngbya sp.
CTAGAATAGATTTTTCATAAACCGTTGGACTCGCTAAAACAGCAACGCCATGACCTGCACATTCTATAAATTTTAAATCTGATTTCATTAAATTAACAGGTGTAGCGGCTAAAGGTAATAATCCAATATCACAAGAATGTAAAATCTCTTGGTATCGCTCATAACTACAAAAGGGTTCAAATTCTTTATTCGGCGTTTTGAGGGTATCAAAAAATAAGCGATCATGAATTACTTTTACTCGCACTTTTTGTTGATATTTTGCTAAAACTTTGTTTAACGTTGTGATCATCGGTTTCCAGTCTTTTTCCCGATTTAATGCCCCAAAAAAGATCGTCACAACATCCGTTTGATACTCTCGCGGAGGCGGTAAATAAGCCAATTGATTTGGAAAGACAGCGACATGAGGATTAAGTTGTCGTAAAAACACCCCTAAAGCCTCGGTAGAAGTTTGTACGCCGTGACATCCCCGATAACTTAAATAACGATTTTCTGCATATTCTTGCCGTCGAAGTGGATTATCATCAATTTCCGCAATAATCAGATAATCTTGTTGGAGGAATTGTCTTAATTTGGGGAGATAATCTTGATAAGACATAATTGTTCTCTGCCAAATTATAACCTTTTCTTCTCCCGGTATGAGCGCAACAGTTGGAAAAGATTTAACCGCAGAAATTGTACGAGTTCCGAGTTGAGTTTGAGTTAACCGATCAGGTTCTAAAACCCGTACGCGATCGCAAGCCGTTGGCGCCATCATAAGCGTTTGAATCAGTAAGCGACGCAGCGGTTTAGGTGAACGAGTTGCTCGGATTAAATAGCGTTGGGCAGCCGTTTGAGTTGCAAAACGATTCGCATCTAAACCTAATGCTTGAATCATCGGTTGCATCAGTTGTAAAAACTGTTGAAATTGTTCATCTTTTTGTCCGCGAGTTTGGATTTCACAGATTTGAAGTCCCGCAGACTGAAATAAATATTGAATTTTTTCTAAGGTGAATTCCGGTTGGGGAGTTTGTTCGAGAGAACTCAGGGTTTGATCGTCAAAACTTCCCCATTTTCCCTGTAACAAATTTACAATTTTCCGCCAATACTGTACATTATAAATACAAGCGATTACTTCTCCTTCAGTCTGTAACCAATTGCTGTGATGCTGAAGAATTTGGAGCGAGTTTTTCGTTAATGGGAGAATATTATCATAGACCAAACAATCAACCTTACCCCCTTCCGATCAAAATGTAGACAGGCTTCAGCCTCTTGAGAATTTGATACAATTCCAATATATGAACAGTGAGGATTGATTTGCTTATACTGACTTGCTGTTGTGTTGCTTCGACATCCAACTTCCACAATAACTTGAGCATTGGCGCTTAACAAGGTGAGCAAATCAGAAGAGGGGGAGAACGGATGAAAACGTTGTTCTTCTGGAGTTAGAGAGC
>CAZNCM010000495.1:1440-3739 GCA_964571155.1 uncultured Lyngbya sp.
AAGGACAGCTCAATCTCATCCTTGCAAGCGGACTCAACTGTTTTTACTGTATCATAAATTTGATGTTTTTTTGCGAATTCCCAGGGTCTATTGACTCTTGTATAAAAATCGAATCAATCTTGAACAGAAGACACCGAACCGAAACAATCTCTGTTAAACTCTAAACGCAATATTGTAATTTTGATTTAAAGTTTACCTCTACTCATCATGCCACGAGTTTCTGTTGTTATACCAACCTATAACCAAGCCGCCTATATTTCTCAAGCTATCGATAGTGTTCTTAATCAAACCTATCAAAATTTTGAGATCATTATTGTCAATAATGGATCTTCCGATCAAACCGTCGATAAAATTCTAGAAAACAACGACTCTTTAGCTTTGAACAAAATCAGGGCGAAAGTGTAGCCACAAATTATGGAATTCAACAAGCGCGAGGAGAGTTGATCGCGATTCTACATTCCGATGATGTATTCGTTCCAAAAAAGCTAGAAAAACAAGTTTTATTTTTAGATCAAAATCCTCAATTTCATGCCGTTTTGAGTTATCCTCAGCTCATTGACAGTCAAGGGAAAAATTTACCCGCTTCTAACTCTTTCCTCGACAAAGTTTTTATTCAGAAAAACCGGACTCGCTTTCAATGGCTAAACTGTCTTTGTCAAACCAGCTCTCTAATTCGGAAAGACTGTTATTCGGAAATTGGCTTCTACGACGCTCGCTTTAGACAAATTCCTGACTTTGATTTTTGGGTGCGATTTTGTCTAAACTATGAACTTTATATTTTACCAGAACCTTTAGTCAACTATCGAGTTCATCAATCTAATATTAGTGGAATAAAACCTGAAACAATCATTCGTCATAACTTTGAACTCTCCCAGACTTTAAAACGGTACTTCTGTCAAGACGTTTATGAAAATCTACTCAAAATCTTTCCCGACTGTCTAGAATTCGGGGAACAACTCAACCCCCAATTAGCAGATTTTTTAATCGCCAGACAAGCCTTAAAAGTCGAACGTTCACCTCATCAATACCTGGGCTTAGATACCCTATTTAACCTACTGGGAGATTCAAAAAAATCTCAACTCATTAAACAATATTATCACTTTGACCATTTGAGCTTGTCTGATCTAACCGGAAGCACCGATCCGTTCAACTTGATAACAACTCGCACACTCAAAACTCAACCCCCCGAACCCAAAACAGAAGTTAAAACCAACCCAATATTACCATCAACCCTTCAGAGTAATCCTAAATTTCCCCTTGTAAGTTTAATCATTCCCACCTACAACGGAGAAGCCTTTCTCACCGAAACACTCCAGAGTGCTTTCTCTCAAACCTATCCGCATTTAGAGATTATTCTATCTGATGATGGTTCTAGCGATAAAACCCTAGAAATTGCTCAATCATTTAAACAAAAAACCTCCATTCCGTTTGAAATTTTTCCCCATCCCAACTATGGCTTAGTAGAAAATTTAAACTTCTCAATTTCCCTAGCCAGAGGAAAATATATCAAGTTTTTATTTCAAGATGATCTCCTCGAACCGCACTGTATTGAAACTCTAGTTGATTTAGCAGAACAAGATTCAGAAATTGGTTTAGTCTTCTCCCCAAGACGAGTTTTTATTGATGAAAATTCTCAATCAAACCCTCTCTGTCAAGCGGCTTTAAATGGAGGGAAAGATCTTCATCAACAATGGTCAAATCTCAAACCTATTCAGTCCGGTCAAGAACTCTTATCTGATGCTAACTGTTTAAAAGGTCAACTCAATAAAATTGGTGAACCCACAACCGTATTAATTCCTAAAGCTATTTTTGAAAAAGTTGGGGGTTTTGATGGAAATCTTCATCAACTTTTAGATGGAGATTTATGGTTTAGAATTATGGGACATTATAAAATTGGTTTTGTCAATCAAACTCTCTCTAGCTTAAGGATACATACCCAACAACAAACCCAAAAAAATATTTCCGCCGGCCAAAACCTCAAAGATTATCAAAGACTCTATCAAAAGATGCTATTTCATCCAGACTATTACTTCTTAACTGCTGAGTTTAAATCTCATATTTTTCAAAAGTTAGTGACTAAAACCCCCGAGTATTTTTCCTTAACTCAAAACCTGATTAAACAGTATCAACAAAATCCAGTCGATTATTTAATTCAAAGTTATTTGCGTCAAATTCGTCAAATTCTTGCTCACCGATGGCTGACCTTACCGATTGATCAATTAAAACAAGCTTATCAAGGAGATTGGGGTCAAACTCATCGGGCTATAATGGGTTGTGGTTTACTAGAAGAACAACAAAC
>CAZNCM010000496.1:0-3734 GCA_964571155.1 uncultured Lyngbya sp.
CAAAATCACTCCCATTTCTGGTAATCCCAAACCAAACATCACAATCTCCTTGATGCAGATAGACCCCTTAATCTTACCGGGAAATTTAGACAGTATTGAGAAGCGCAGCGGTTCAGAGAAGCTTTATTTTTCTAAGTTGCCAATGTTTTGTAGACCGTAACCTGATATTCTAGATCTACATAGAGCTAAATTAGCGTCTGTGACGATTTTTTGAGGCAACAACGAGCAAAGATTTTTCAATGATAGAAGCATCAACCCCATCCCTACGCGAACAACAACATTCCCTCATTCGTCAACTGGCTAACCGCATTGAAGCGATTTGGGAACAATATCTCGATCTCGAACCTTATCATCTTCCCGCAGAATTAGGCTATGTCGAAGGACGACTGGAAGGGGAGAAGCTTATTATTGAAAATCGTTGCTATCAAACCCCCCAATTTCGCAAATTGCACTTAGAATTAGCAAAAGTCGGTCAGAGTTTGGATATTCTCCATTGTGTAATGTTTCCTCGTATTAACTACGCCTTACCGATGTTTGGAACAGACTTGGTAGGTGGACGGGGACAAATTAGTGCGGCAATTGTTGATTTATCTCCCATTCATCCTAAACCCCATCTCCCGACTGATTATTCTGCGGCTTTATCTTCCTTACCGAATACTTTTTCCCAACCTCGTGACATTCCCGACTGGGGGGATATTTTCTCGGAATTTTGCTTATTTATTCGCCCGATGGGAGAAACAGAAGAAGCCGAGTTTTTAAACCGAGTTGATGCTTATTTGCGGGTTCACTGTCAATATGCAACGGCTCAAAATCCGGTTTCTCCCGCCGAACAAACTCAAATCCAAACGGCTCAAAAATATTATTGCACCCAACAGCAACAAAATGATAAAACTAGACGGGTTCTAGAAAAAGCGTTTGGGAAAGAATGGGCAGATTATTACATGACAACGGTCTTATTTGACTTTGTAGAATCGGTTTGATTGCTGCATAAAATCTCTTAAAATTTATAGTTTTGATTGCGTACCCACAAACTCACCGGAACCGCTTTTCCTTGAGCATTGACTTTGACTTCTACGACAAAAGATTGGGGTTCACTGCGTTGAGTATCGGTAATATTTTGATTGACTTGCAACCGTTGATCTTCCGGCATATAATAGGTTTCTAAACCATATTCAATTCGCCAACCATTCGATTCTCCTTTCAGTGCAATTTGATTGTTGGGTAAATCTTTGGGTAACGTTGAACTAATTTTAATCGGTTCCCAAGCTGGCGGACGAGGAGATTGAGTGGGTTGGGAAGTCGGTTGTTCTAAAATGACATAAACCGCAGTTCCCGATGGAATATTATTTTGATTGTTGGAAAGTTCTTCCCAACCGGGAAGCGTTTTTAGCGTTTCTGGAGTTGAAATATCATAACTTAAAACCTGATAATAACCCCGTAAAAAATCATAGGGATCAACGGGTGCAGTTTGCAGAACAACAGTTTTTCCCGTAAGATGAGTATACACGGCTTGAGCAGGAACAGACCCAATAATAGCGAGTTGAATAAACAACGGAAGTAATAATCGCCAACTCGGAAGACGCTTTGTGTTAACAGGAGATTGCGTGATTAAAGATTCAGTTTGATGGTCAATATTTTCAGAAAAATCATTCGATTCTGTATTTTGATGATTGTTGGGTTTTTGCATTGAATGAATCCTCCAGATGTGTAAAAAATTCAGTGACTATAACGAATAAAACGAACAGCTTTAACTAACTGTGTTGACGGGATAAATGACGTTCAAACCATAAACCCGCTAAAATTACCCCAACACCACATAATACAAACACAAGGGCTTTAAACAGTAATTCGGTATTGTATTCAAAAGTCCGACTGATAATTTGTAGCGTCAGTAAGACCATTCCCCCCCAAAACGCCCCTCGTTTTCCGTCTCCTAACCCGATTCTAACTAAACCCCCTGCCAACAAAAAGAGTAAAATATTGAAAACAAATACAAATACAGTTACACTAATCACCGGATATCCTAAACTGACCAGTGCTGTAACAAACAAAAAGATGGCGATCGCACCGCTAATTGAATCGAGTCCCCAATGTTGACCAGAATGACGGGGTTTAGCTAAATAAAGCCATTGCCAAATCGTTAAACCACCAAATAAAATCACATCCAAGATGAGATGAAATCCATTAATGGCTATAGACTGGCTAGACCCAATATAAACTAAAGATGTCCCAACTCCCTGAAAGGACAACATAAAAAATAATATCCCTAAAAACCAAATTGCCAAATTGCGAGTATAAGGTCGAAAAGGTCGGCTATCAATACTAGGACATAGACTATCATCATAACTCCACAACAACGCCGGGGGTAAAATTAATCCAATTGTCATCAATTCTGCGGAGAAATTTTGGTCTAAAAGTACCGAAATATTCATGGATAAAGCGGGAACAATCACTAATATCGCCATGATAAAAACGGTTCGAGACTGACACCAATAGGCCAGAGGAATAAACAAAATTGCGCCGACTAACGCCATGTGTACCAGCAGAAATTCTAGCCCCGTTAATTCGCCCGGAACAAAAATATTACTGACTCCTGACCAATACCCAATTCCAACCAGTAAAATTGATAGAAAACCGAGAGAAACTAGACGTAGGCTGTAAGCCATTAATAAAACGCCCAATCCCCAAACTAAAAACAGTCCGTAAGGAGAACCGCCAATATGAAACATTTGCGCCATCAGGGAGATATTCGCCCCCAAACTAAGTGCGCCAAAAATTAATAATCCTTCTCCCAAACGTTTTGTTTTCCCGGTTTCGGGGTGAGACTGCCACAGATAAAACCCACCTGTATTTAAACCGATAAATAAACCAAGTAGTAAGATAATTTTTAATTCTCGCGGCCATTGTTGCCAATTTGCGGCGACAAAAGTAATCACACCCAAACCCAACAGAATGCCACCTAAACCGATGAGAATCATGACAAAACGGTTACTGGCAGCAGTATCAATACTGTTAAATTGATAACGATCACAAATCTGTTGATAAGCGGAATCGTTGATCAATCCTTCTGCTTTCCAAAGTTGCGCTTCATGGCGCAGTTGGCGACGAAATTTTTCGGAAGCCATCTCTTATTTATTCGCCTCTAAAAGACGATCATATCCACCGTTACCTTTTTAGCTTGTCATCTATTTTGAGGGTTTCACGAGTCTGTTAGACACCTTTTAAACCTGCACAATTGAGGGAAACATCAGTAAAGAATTGTCAGGGTCACTGGTCGCTGCTTTACTGTCCTCGCAGTTGTCCCGAGGTATTATCATGTTGAATGTGCAACTGTTGGCGACCATTACGAATCACTCGTAACATTTCACCAAGCTGCTGTTCAATATTTCCTAAAACATGGTCAGCATACTCATCAGCACCATTTTGAATCTCTTGACACTCAGCTAAAGTTCGAGAGCGGATGTCATCGAGTTCTTGTTGAGCTTGATAGCGAATTTGTTCGACTTCTGCAATGGTCTGTTGCTGATGAGTTTCACACTCGATTTGAACTTGTTGTCGTAACTGTTCGGCTTCTGCTTGGGCTTGCTGAACAATTCCCATTTCATTTAAGAGTTGAGTCGCTCGGTGTTCAGCCGCTTCTAAAATTTCTTGGGCGTATTCTTCAGCTTCAGTGAGAATTTCGTCTTTGTGGCGAACAATAATATCAGCCTCTTGAAACGCACTGGGTAAATTCA
>CAZNCM010000497.1:0-2915 GCA_964571155.1 uncultured Lyngbya sp.
TTCCGGTGTCGAGACTGCGATCGCAAGTTTAGCGCAGGTATCGTCGTCGGAAAAAACGGATCAACTGGTTACGGAGCAATAAGTCTGTCAAGGCGTTGAGGGGTCGGGTTTGACTGAAATAGTTCCTCAAGCCATCTGTAAAACTTTCATCTGTAGCCATTTTTGGCACAGCGAGCGATTCCACAGTTAGTTTAATCGACATTTGCGAAATGGATCATATCAACACAAGCGAGAATCAAAATCAACCGATGATCGGGGGGGAAATGCCGGAAACCTCTGCAATAAAAGGTTTTTCAATTCAGGGTACACAGAATTCAACCCGTTTAGGGACTCCCTACGGGGGTCAACGATGGCTTGTTGAAGAACGAGATGCCTGTGGAGTCGGTTTTATTGCCAATCCATCGGGTGTAGCCAGCCATGACATTATCGAAAAAGCTTTACCTGCACTCACCTGTTTAGAACATCGAGGCGGATGTAGTGCTGACTATGACTCTGGAGACGGAGCCGGGTTAATGAGTGCTATTCCCTGGGAATTGTTGCAACAGTCTCCCGAACTCTCTAGCCTTCAGCAGTTCTCCCTGGAACAATTGCATCAAGCTTATGGGGTAGCGATGGTGTTTTTACCCCCTGATGAACAACAAGCCGCTACAACTCGGCAAGTGATCGAGGAGGTATTGGCCGCAGAACATTTGACGCATCTGGGATGGCGCAAAGTTCCCGTTAATCCCGATGTTTTAGGGCCACAAGCCCGAGAAAATCAACCTTTGATCGAACAGGTGGTGGTCTCCTCAAAAACCGATCAAACCGGAGATGCTCTTGAACGACAACTCTATCTAACACGACGTTCGATCGGTGATGCTTTAGAAGCCAAAGGATTTGTCTGGGGGCAAAATGTTTATATTTGTTCCTTCTCCTGTCGCACAATTGTCTATAAAGGCATGGTGCGATCGGCAGTGTTGGGAGAGTTCTATCTCGACTTAAAAAATCCGGCTTACAAGAGTGCCTTTGCAGTCTATCATCGACGGTTCAGCACGAATACGATGCCCCGATGGCCTCTGGCTCAACCGATGCGCTTATTAGGTCATAACGGCGAAATTAATACCCTTCTGGGGAATATTAACTGGATGCGGGCAGCCGAAGGTAAACTAGCCTCAGACATTTGGGGAGAACGTCTAGAAACGTTAAAACCGTTTGTGGATGCGACTAATAGTGACTCGGCTAACCTCGATAACGTCATGGAGTTATTGGTGAGAACCGGACGAACTCCTCTAGAAGCCTTGATGATTATGGTGCCGGAAGCCTACAAAAATCAACCGGATCTGCAATCGCGTCAGGAAATTATTGATTTTTACGAATATTACAGCGGTTTACAAGAACCGTGGGATGGGCCGGCATTGCTGGTGTTTAGCGATGGTAAACAAATTGGGGCGACTTTAGATCGTAATGGTTTGCGTCCGGCGCGCTATTGCATTACTAAAGATAATCTAGTGATTGTCGCCTCAGAAGCAGGGGTTGTGAACATTCCCGAAGCTGAGATTGTAGTTTAGGGCCAGGACAAATGTTGGCGGTTGACCTCGAAAGTCACGAAGTTCTCAAAAACTGGGAAATCAAAGAACGCATTGCCCGTCGTCAACCTTATGGGGAGTGGCTGGAGAACTATCGCGTTAACCTAGACCCTCAACCTTTCGAGGACGAGAGTTCTACCCTCGATGCACAAACCCAGTTACGGCTACAAACCGCTTTTGGCTACGGTTCAGAAGATCTGGACATGGTGATCGCGGATATGGCAAGTTTGGGGAAAGAACCGACTTTTTGTATGGGGGATGATATTCCCTTGGCGGTGCTTTCAGACAAACCTCATTTGCTGTACGATTACTTCAAACAACGGTTTGCTCAGGTGACGAACCCCCCGATTGATCCGTTGCGAGAATGGATCGTGATGTCGTTGAATATGCAACTCGGCGGACGGGGAAATTTACTCGATCCACAACCGGAAAATGCCCGGATGCTCAAAATTGAGTCTCCTGTTCTCAATGAAGCTGAACTTGAAGCACTCTGTCAAAGTGGGTTTGAAACAATCAAACTCTCAACTTTATATCCCGTTTCTACAGGGCCAGATGGACTCGCACAAGCCATTAAGCAACTCTGTGGGCGGGCTGAAGATGAAGTTCGCCAGGGCAAAAAAATTCTCATTTTAAGCGATTCTTCTGGGGAGACACCGGGCGATCGCAATCTGAGTGCAGAATTGACTTATATTCCGCCTCTACTGGCTGTCGGTGCGGTTCACCATCATTTGATTACAACGGGGTTACGAGTCAGCGCCTCTTTAGTGGTTGAGACGGCTCAATGTTGGAGTACCCATCATTTTGCCTGTTTAATTGGTTATGGGGCGTCTGCGGTTTGTCCCTATTTGGCTTTTGCCAGTGTACGCGGGTGGTGGTCTAGTCCCAAGACTCAAAAGGCAATTGAACAAGGGAAATTGTCTCTGAGTTTAAGCGATGCTCAGAAAAATTATCGCAAAGCAGTAGAGGGCGGTTTATTAAAGATTCTCTCCAAAATGGGAATTTCGCTGCTGTCTTCCTATCAAGGCGCTCAAATTTTTGAAGCGATTGGCATTGGTGGTGATTTATTGGAATTGGGCTTTAAAGGTACGACTTCTCGGATTGGGGGGTTAACGGTTAAAGAACTCAGTCAAGAAATTTACCAATTTCATGTGAAAGCTTTCCCGGAAATTGAACAGAAAAAACTGGAAAATTACGGCTTTGTCAACTTCTTTAAACGGGGTGAATATCATAGCAATAACCCCGAATTGGCTAAAGTTTTACATCAGGCTGTCAGGAGTGTTAATGGTAATCAAAACGGTTCGGATGTACCGGGATATGACCATTATCAAACCTATCAGAAATATCTAGAAG
>CAZNCM010000497.1:2925-3145 GCA_964571155.1 uncultured Lyngbya sp.
TACAGGGGGGATGTCATTGGGGGCGTTGTCGCCGGAAGCCCACGAAACGTTAGCGATCGCCATGAACCGCCTCGGCGGAAAGTCTAACTCGGGTGAAGGGGGCGAAGATCCAGCCCGGTTTAAAGCCTTTGAGGATATCGATGACCAGGGGAATTCAGCCAGTCGTCCCTATTTGAAGGGGTTACGCAATGGAGATAGCGCTAGTTCCGCGATTAAACAA
>CAZNCM010000497.1:3215-3729 GCA_964571155.1 uncultured Lyngbya sp.
CGGGACGGTTTGGGGTGACGCCGGAATACTTGATGAATGCCCACTCGATTGAGATTAAAATTGCCCAAGGGGCAAAACCCGGAGAAGGCGGACAGTTACCGGGTAAAAAAGTGAGTGCATACATTGCCATGTTGCGGCGCTCTAAGGCTGGTGTAACGCTGATTTCACCGCCTCCTCACCATGATATTTATTCGATTGAGGATTTAGCCCAACTGATTTTTGACCTTCATCAGATTAATCCCCAAGCATTGGTTTCGGTGAAGTTAGTGGCAGAAATTGGCATCGGTACGATCGCTGCTGGGGTAGCAAAAGCAAATGCTGATTATATCCAGATTTCCGGTCACGATGGGGGGACTGGGGCTAGTCCTTTGTCTTCGATTAAACACGCAGGTACACCTTGGGAATTGGGATTGACTGAAGTTCATCGGGTGTTGATGGACAATAAACTTCGCGATCGCGTGCGGTTGCGGGTTGATGGTGGTCTTAAGTCCGGCTGGGATGTGGTCATGGGGGC
>CAZNCM010000498.1:0-248 GCA_964571155.1 uncultured Lyngbya sp.
TATATTCACGATTATATGCAAATTTGGTATCCCGGCATGATTTGTCTCGTCGTTCCAATGGTGGGAAATAGTGCAATTCGGGCGGCGGGAGACACCAAAATTCCCAGTCTAATTATGACCTTTGCGGCGATTGTGAATATTGCCTTAGATCCGGTGTTTATTTTTGGTTGGGCGTTCATTCCCAGCTGGGGCTTAAAAGGGGCAGCATTAGCCACAGTTATTGCTCGTTCTTTAACGTTAATTGCCTC
>CAZNCM010000498.1:363-3720 GCA_964571155.1 uncultured Lyngbya sp.
TCTTTTGCTTTAATTGCATTTATGGCTCTTTCGGCAACAATTGGGCCGTTCGTTGGTCAAAACTGGGGGGCTAAACTCTACGGGCGAGTCCATCGTTCTTTGCACTTATCCTATTTATTTTGTATCGGCTTTGGAATTTTTATCGCGGTTATTCTTTCAGCTACTTCCGCACAGATTATCACTTTATTTGATACGAACTCTGAAGTCGTTAACACCGCCACTCGTTATTTGGCAATTGTACCCCTCAGCTACGGAACCTATGGTATTTTCATTGTCGCTAATGCAGCTTTTAACGCTTTGGGAAAACCCTTGCCTGCGGTTGTATTAACGTTATCTCGAATGGTCATTTTATATGTACCATTAGCTTATTTAGGGAGTTGGTTATTTGGGTTAAATGGCATTTTTGCAGCCGCTTGTATCTCGAATCTCATTGTTGGTTTAGCTGCCGTTATCTGGACTCGTCGTTTGTGTAGTTTGAAACCCGATCAAAAATCAGATTATTCTATGATTTCACCCTCAAAACAACCCCCGCTTAATCTCTCAGACGTTCAAGATAAAACTCCCCAATAAAAAATCTCTCCATAGAAAGATATTATAAACTTTGGTTTTTGTTAAAGTTTTACTGAAATTGGAGAACAGTGGAGACTGAGTTAATCGTGCAAAAATACGTGTGTAATACCTGTGGATATGTTTACGATCCTGAAGCGGGTGATCCAGACTCAGGAATAGATCCCGGAACTGCATTTGAAGATATTCCCGATGATTGGGTTTGTCCGGTTTGTGGGGTGAGTAAAGAAGATTTTGAACCGGAAGATTAACATTTAATTGACAACATTAAAAGGGAGTTGAAAACCATTCTTCAACCCCTGAACAATTAACCAGCTTGTCGAGAACGCAACAGTTAAATAGGGGATTTTGGATAGAGGAAAATTAAGCCTGTCCAAAATAAAGCATGAATCAAGATACCAAACCCGCTTTTTCTGCTAAAATTTGAGTGAGTTTAAACTGGCGCCAAGTTATCAGTACAGCGTAATTTTCAGGAGAAGTGATAAGATGTCCTGAAATTATATTTTCTTTTTTTGAATTCTCGACTGCAAAGTATAAAGATTATCTTTTAGCTGATTCGGTAATAATAACTCCTCATCTTGAATTTCTAAGACGGGCTGTAGTGTTTGAACTAATTGCTGAAATTGTTGTCGGGGCATCCGATTTTCTTCTACAATTAAATTAAAACTAATTGCCTCTAAAAGAGTGGCGACATAGCTACGAAGCTTTAAATTTCCCTGTTGATTTTCCACCACCTTAACCAAAACCCCAACAATTTCAGATGAATTGTGACCCATTTCTGTTAAAGCTGTCGCCGCATGGCTGCGAATTTCTAAATCATCCTGTTGATCTTCGAGGACGTCAATAAAAACGGCAACCGCTTGCGGTGAATTTTTCGCGATCGCTCTCAACGCACCCGTCACATAAACCCGAACCTCTGAATTCTCCTGTTTATTCTCTAAAATTTTTACTAAAGTTTCAATATCTTCGGGCGAACCTTGACCCATTTCTCTTAATGCAAAAGCCGCCATACTGCGAACTCCCACATGATTTTGATTGTCTTCAACTTCCCCAATTAACGCTTTTATTACTTCCGGTGAATTCCCCCCAATTTTACCCAAAGTAAAGGCAACATTTCGGCGAACATCTGCATCTTCCTGTCGATCTTGAACGACTTGAATTAAAGCGTCAATGGTTTCGGGCGAACTGTCTTTAATTGTCGTCAAAGCAAATGCGGCGATGCGGCGAACTTTGCTGCTACTGTTTTCATCTAATACCGTAACAATTAAAGGTTGAACCGCATTTTTTCCGCATCGGATCACGTTTCCATAGGGAGGATCGTAAAGTCTATTAACTTCTTCAAATTGTTCGATATTGGCTTGAATTTCTGCTTCTGTACAGGTTTGGGCGCGAGCGGGACTCGCAGAAAGTACGGGAAACGAAAGGCCTAACAGGATTAATACAAAGTTAATTTTTTTTTGAATACCGACTGTCATTAAATTACCTCTGAGAATAGAGTACAAAAGTTTAGTTTTACGAATAATAGTATATTTGCTATTTAATCTGAATTAAGTTCATTAAGTTACAAGAAGGCTATAAAATCTCTCGTTAATTGAGCGACTGATCGCTAAAAAAACTCCGTCAAGATCTTACTCAATTTTAATCGGTTTGAATCGAGGATCGCCTATTGCTTCAGAAAGAATTTAGGAGTCGATTCGGGTTAATCCCTCAAAAAATCGTCCAGAGGACTACCATAATACCCAACAACGAGTTTTTATTTTTATCAAAATAGACTTGATGAATATTTAGCTTCAGTTAGATTGAGTTGCGATCTCCTGCATCATCAGCCAATAGGAATATATCTATCTGCTTTTTTGGATGAGACTGCTTTTGATCGATTTGAGCAAATTACTCCCATTAAAATGAGAAGGTTCTATCGTCAGAAGGATTAACCTTTCTTTAAACTTATCTAAGATAGATAGTAATAGAAGCACAAATTTTTGATTGAAGGAGACTATTATGAATAGGTTTATCAGTGGTATTACCGTTAGTTTTATGGCGCTCGGTTTGACTGCGCCTGCCTTAGCAGAACTCAACCCCACTAATGAAGAAGCGACGACTTTAAGCCCTTATGCTCAAAGAACCAAAACTCAGTATGTTTGTCATTATGAGTATGAAATTGGGGGTGAGACTCAAGAAGCCGTTTCAAGCGGAACGACTCGTTTAGCGGCTAAAGAACAACGAGAAGATCATATCGAACGTCTCAGAGAGGAAGCGAACCAGCGAGGAGAAAATTTTGAGGTCACATATGAATTTTGTCGCGATCCTTACGGTCCTAATTAATATGCAGTCGTAAAGATGTCGGCGATCAATTGTTCACGCCTCATAGATTGAAATCCCTCACTGACAACTCAATTCCTTTCAAGCAGACTCAATCGAGAAATAATTTCTGAGTAGTAGTAAACTTAAGTTAAAATCTACCTCAGAGATTGATGATGAAAATTGCGATCGCACAACTCAATCCTACTGTCGGCGATATTACCGGAAACGCCCAACGCATTCTCGACGTTGCCCAACAAGCCACAGAAGCGGGTTGTCATCTGCTTTTAACCACAGAATTGGCTTTGGTGGGTTATCCGCCCAGAGATTTACTGAACCGCCCCAGTTTTATCGAGGCGGCGATCGCTCAACTGCAAATTTTAGCCGAAAAATTGCCCCCAGAACTTGCGGTTTTGGTGGGAACGGTAGAACCCAATCCCGAGTTTGAAAAACAGGGTGAAAAGCCGTTATTTAATAGCGCCGCCTTAATTT
>CAZNCM010000499.1:0-3681 GCA_964571155.1 uncultured Lyngbya sp.
CTGTTGCTCCTAAAATTGCAACTCGGTAAGACTTAGACAAACTCAGAACCCTCCCTCAGAGACAATTCTAAAATAAACCTGAAATTTCAATAACAAAATTAATAACAAACAAAATTGTTAATCTACAATAAGACTCTGTATCTAAACCTCTCCTCTCCCCCTTACATCGTCTGAATCTTCGTTTGGGTCAGCCCAGACGCGTTCAAACTCCGGGGTGAATTGCGGCTCACAACCCATAGCGATCGCGAGATAAGATACAATTGCACATCTAGTCGAGAGACTAACTCAACCCAAATTATAGTTCCCCAGAGTCAAAATGTGTTGAGGGGTTATTGAATTCCAGAATACCACGATTATGAAAGTTACCCAGGAAAAACTCCCCGCTAGCCAAATTGGGCTAGATATCGAAATCTCCCCGGAAATGTCCAAGAACGCTTACGAGCAAGTGATTCGTCAATATGCTCGTTCGGTCAATATTCCTGGGTTCCGCAAAGGTAAAGTACCGCGTCATATTCTTGTCCAACGCTTAGGAGTCGGTCGGATTAAAGCGGCGGCCCTTGATGATTTGATGCAGCAGTGCTTACCCAAGGCGGTTGAACAGGAAAATATCCCTGCTATTGGGAGTTTTGAACTCCGGGGTGATGTTGAAGAATTGGTTGCCCAGTATGAACCCGGACAGCTTTTAACCATTAAAGCGGCGGTTGATATTGCCCCCGAAGTTCAACTCGGTGAATATAAAGGCTTAAATGTGCAAGCCGAAGAAGTAAAGTTTGATCCAGCTCGCGTAGATGAAGTGTTAGAACAGGAACAGACGAAACTAGCAACGTTAGTTCCGATTGAAAACCGACCCGCTCAAACGGGTGATGTAGCATTTGTAGACTTCAAAGGCGTATTTGCGACTGAAAAAAACGAAGCAGGCGAACCCCAAGAAATTCCCGGAGGAAGCGCGGAAAATTTCCAAGTTGAGTTAGTTGAGGGACAATTTATTCCCGGTTTTACAGAGGGAATGATTGGGATGAACCCCGGCGAAACAAAGGAACTTCAAGTGACTTTTCCCGATGACTATGGCAATGAGGAATTAGCCGGACAGGCTGCGGTGTTTACGATTACCTTAAATGAACTTAAGGTCAAAGAACTTCCAGAACTTGATGATGACTTTGCTGAAGAAGTCAGTGAGTTTGAAACCTTAGCCGAACTCCGAGAGTCCTTAGAAAAGCGATTTCAAGAGGAAGCCGACGAACAAACCACAGCGAACAAAAACAAAGCTTTAATTGAAGCAATTGTGGCGAATCTGCAAGTCGAATTACCGGAAACGATGATTCGAGAGGAAGTTGATCAAGTTCTGACTCAGCAAGCCATGCAGTTAAGTCAGATGGGTGTCGATATTAAGCGGCTATTTACCCAAGAAATGATTCCTCAAATGCGAGAGCGTTCTCGTCCTCAAGCGATTGAACAGCTTAAGCAGTCCTTGGCGTTAAAGGAAATTGCCCAGCAAGAATCGATCACGGTTTCTGAGGAGGAAATCCAGGCTGAAGAAGCCAAAACAATGGCGCAATTACAGGGACAAGAGGTTGACCCTGACCGTTTGCGTGAAGTGGTTAGCGAAAACTTACTCAAGAAAAAGACTTATAGTTGGTTAGAGGAAAATTCCACAGTGGAATTGGTTCCGGAAGGATCTTTAAGTCCATCTGAGGAGTCTGAGGAGTCTGAAGAAACCGAACTTTCTGAAGAAGTCACCTCTGAAGTCGAAGTCGAAGTCTTGACCTCCGAAACCTCGGAGTAAGTTTGAGGGTTAATTCCCAAACTTGATTTAAGGATTAAAAATCTCTCATCCCCTTACCCCTGTCAACGGGTAGGGAGGTAGGGAGATGGGGAAAGAAAAAAACTTCTCAGGTCTGAGATTTGCCTTTTTACCCGATCAAGTTACCAAGTTATGACATTTCAGTTTTTAAACCAATGGTGTCAACAATCAACACCAGCACACTGATCATCCCCACTCCTTCCCATTTTTCGAGGTAAATCTGAGTTAATCTTGAGCCGTTTAAGTGGAGTTAAGGCATAATAGATCATATTAAGTTCATTTAGATGCAATAATTGCCCAACGTGCGGAAGGCACTACTTATAAAATCAAGGGGTTAATTTAAAATCAACTGTTGAAAACCTATTCTCTATCCCATGATTACATCTGAGTCTTCTCATCAGCCTGTTGTGAGTTTTAACAATCGTGATTTCCGAAGCGTGAGCCAAAAAGAAATCCATTCAACAAATCCGGCGAACGTAATGATTCCTATGGTCGTCGAACAGTCGGGTATGGGAGAACGGGCGTTTGACCTATATTCCCGGTTGCTCAGAGACAGAATTATTTTTCTGGGAACTGCAATTGATGATGAGATTGCTAACGCTGTCAGCGCCCAGATGTTATTTCTCGATGCTGAAGATCCCGAAAAAGACATTCAACTTTATATTAATTCTCCAGGCGGTTCGGTTACAGCCGGAATGGGAATTTATGACACCATCCAGCAAGTTCGTCCGGATGTGGTGACAATCTGTTATGGTTTAGCGGCGAGTATGGGAGCATTTTTGTTGTCATCCGGGACTCCCGGAAAACGAATGTCCCTTCCGAATTCCAGGGTGATGATTCACCAACCTCTTGGTGGCGCTCAAGGACAAGCAGTAGATATCGAAATTCAAGCCCGAGAAATTCTTTATCATAAGCGCATTCTCAATGAAATACTCGCGCAAAATACAGGCCAACCGATTGAACGAATAGAGGTGGACACTGAACGGGACTTCTTTATGTCCGCTGAAGAATCCAAAGAATATGGTCTAATAGATCAGGTGATCTCTAAACAGAATCGTCCTATTCCTGGAGAATCTGTCCCAGCAACATAAGACGAGGCAACTATGTCTAAGTACGACTCCCATCTAAAATGTTCCTTTTGCGGCAAATCCCAAGAACAAGTTCGGAAGTTGATAGCGGGGCCTGGCGTCTATATCTGTGATGAATGCGTGGAGTTATGCAATGAGATTTTAGATGAGGAGTTGTTCGACTCCAATCCCAGCAGCTCTCCTCCTCCGGCTCGTCCACAAGCTGCTCCTCCGCCTAAGCGCCGCCCTCGTCCGAGTCGAGTGGCGCTCAACCAAGTTCCCAAACCGATAGAAATTAAAGCTCATCTCGATAATCATGTGATTGGTCAGGATGAAGCGAAAAAAGTTCTTTCGGTTGCCGTTTACAATCACTACAAACGACTTGGCTTTATTCAAGGGAAAAGTCGCCAATCTTCAGAAGATAATATTGAGTTGCAAAAGTCTAATATTTTGCTGATTGGCCCAACCGGAAGCGGGAAGACGCTGTTGGCGGAAACACTGGCGAAGATGTTGGAAGTTCCATTTGCCGTGGCGGATGCAACAACGCTAACAGAAGCGGGATATGTGGGGGAAGATGTTGAAAATATTCTGTTGCGATTGTTACAAGTAGCAGATTTTGATGTCGAAGAAGCCCAACGAGGAATTGTCTACATTGACGAAATTGATAAAGTCGCTCGTAAAAGCGAAAATCCTTCAATTACACGGGATGTTTCAGGAGAAGGAGTTCAACAGGCACTTCTGAAAATGCTAGAAGGAACAGTGGCTAATGTTCCGCCTCAAGGGGGACGTAAGCATCCTTACCAAGATTGTATT
>CAZNCM010000500.1:0-3673 GCA_964571155.1 uncultured Lyngbya sp.
CCACTCGTTTGGCGCGTCACGGGGCGGCGTTGGTTAAAGGAGAACGTTGGAACCTGAAAAATTCTCCATTTCGAGAAGATTTTCAACCCCTCGATGAAACTTGTCCGTGTTACACTTGTCAAAATTTTACTCGCGCTTACCTCAGTCATTTAGTCAGAGCAAAAGAACTGCTGGCTTATACGCTGCTTTCTATTCATAATGTTACCGAATTAATTCGGTTTACCCAACGCATTCGAGATGCTATTTTTCGCGATCGCTTTTCTGAAGAATTTGCCGAATGGTTAATACCTGCTCAATCTGGTAAAACTTTAGAAGAAGTGGGTTTTTCTCATCAAGATGAACCGTGATTTATTAGACCTATGACTCAAATACAAGTTTCTCCTACTCTAAAAACGCCTCCTCTCGAAAGCGGTGATTCTCTGACTCGTACTGAATTTGAACGGCGTTATCAAGCGATGTCAGAGATTAAGAAAGCTGAATTAATAGAAGGAGTGGTTTACGTGGCTTCACCTTTACGTTATCGAAATCATGGTCAACCTCATGCTTTAATTATGACTTGGTTGGGGAACTATTGGGCTGCAACACCTGGTGTGGGTATCGCTGATAATACAACCGTTCGTCTGGATGCAGATAACGAACCTCAACCTGATGCGTTACTTAGAATAGAAACAGGGGGACAGTCTTCTATTAGTGAAGATGACTATGTAGAAGGTGCGCCGGAATTAATCGTAGAAATCGCAGCTAGTAGCGCATCAATTGACTTGCATGATAAACTCAAAGTGTACCGTCGCAATCAAGTTCAAGAGTATTTAGTTTGGCGAGTCTATGACGGTGAATTTGATTGGTATCGTTTAACGGGGGGAGAATACAAACTTCTAAATGTTAATGCTGACGGGGTTTTGTGTAGTCAAGTTTTTCCGGGATTGTGGTTAGATGTTTCAGCGTTGTTAGCAGGAAATTTAGCACAAGTATTGGCAGTTTGTCAACAGGGGTTAACAACAGTTGAACATCAGCAGTTTGTTGAACAGTTATCTAATTAATCTTGACTTTATTTTAGTCTGCATAATAGTCTACTGCTTTTAACTGAAACCACAATAATTCAACTCCATAATATTCATTAGTTAGTCCTAACGGTTTTTGAGAATGAATCGATTTTCTGACAAAATCTGTGGGAATGGATAGGAGTTGTGGTGAAAATATTTGAAAAAGGATGATTTTGTTTTATCCATTATCTGTATTGGATAAAATAGAGTTGTATCGATACCCGCAATTTTGAGAAGTCTAAAGACAGAAACCCTATTGGGCAATCAAAGTATCCTGATATTATGCGATCGCCAAGCTTGAGAAAAATGTCAACGGTTGGATGATCTATACAATTTCTGAATTAATAACTGATCTACGGCTAAAACCTGGTAAATTAAATCAAGCAATCTCTTAATATCTTAATCGAACTTAATGCGTGTTGAATCTTGCTGTCAAGCATTGTTGAAGTCAATTTTACCAGAAATCGATCCTGATCGGGAAGGAATTTGTTTTGATATCGGCGTTGGAACCTTTGCATTTTACTGCGAACTCTTTTCACAATTAAATTTCTCCGCAGTAGCAGTTGAACCCTTACCTGTAGACAAACTTTACCAACTCTGTAAACAATATCCAATTACCCTAATTGAAAGTTGTTTATCCGATCAAAATGGAACTCAAACCCTTTATAGAGGGAAATTTGGCAATCTAATGAATTCAAATTTTAGTTCTCTTTCTCCAAATTGGTTTGGTTCTTCTGCCTCAAAAAAACAAGTTAAAACCTTAGATTTATTGAAGTTAATAGAAATTTTAAATACTCAAAAAATTACCTGCTTTAAACTCGATATTGAAGGCTGGGAATCAGTTATTATCAAGCAATTTTTTAACTTACCTGAACCTCTACTTCCCAAAGTCGTTATGTTTGAATACGGAGGAGGAAGTCGTCGCGGGAGTGGTAAAAAAGGGTGGTCTACACCATTTTTAGAGGCGACAATGAGTAGCCTACAGACTTTACAACAATGTGGCTATGGTTTCAGTATTATGATTGATTATGCTGCAAATACCCAACCTAAAATCTTTGACTTGCGATCGCTATCTTTAGATGAAAATACTCTCTTTTATCCCGACGCCGTATACGGAAATATCATTAGTTTTTACAACTGTGTCTACTCAGAAACAGCCGTGAATCAAATTTGTGAATCCTATACCAAGAGTATTGTTAACTGGTTAGTGGGGAAATTTCTTCCCACCTAATCTCAGAATTTATCTGAATAAAACATCATCAACTGTGAACATTTCACGGTCAATTCCGAATAACTCGATCAATTCTTCCCCGGTTTGTGCTATAGTTAAAATGAGAGAATGTGAGCGCCAAAAAATGCCGAGTTCTTCCCACTGCAACCCACCATCGAGAACGATCACATCCTCACCTTCCTCAAAATCTAGCAACAGGTCTAAACCTCGACCCTCTGATACAAAAAAGCGATCCCGTCCTTCCCCACCCGACAAAGTATCCTCGCCTTCTTCTCCGACTAACCAGTCATCCCCATCTCCTCCTAAAAGGTGATCGTTTCCTTCCCCTCCATCTAGCGTGTCATCCCCGAGATCTCCAAAAATTTCATCTTCTCCAGCGTTTCCATCTAGCCAGTCATTTCCGTCACCACCGAACAAAATATCATGATCGTAATTACCTGAGAGAGTATCATCTCCCGCATTTCCCCACAGGCGATCATTTCCCGCATTTCCCTCGATCCAGTCTTCTGCGAGATTTCCTTCAATAGAATCATGATCTATTCCCCCTTGCAGGGTATCTTGACCTTTTCCGCCATAAAGGGTATCATTTCCTGGGTTTCCTGATATATAATCGGCTTCGCTGTTTCCGTTTACCCAGTCATTTCCGTCATCAGCAAAAAGGCGATCGCTTCCCGACCCTCCATATAAACGATCTTCTCCATTTTCGCCACAAATGTAATCCTCTCCTTGATCTCCAAACCCTTCATCTTGACCTGAACCCATCTGGAGAGTATCATTTCCCTGTCCACCGTGAAGCGTATCGTCTCCCTCGTCTCCACTGAGGAAGTCATTATTTTTATTGGCGATCACAATATCGTTACCTTTACCCGCAAATAAGGTATCTTCCCCGAGAAAGCCAAAAATTTGGTTATCTGCGGATGTTCCGATAATACGATCTGAAGCATTTGTCGAAACGGCGATCGCTTCTTCGAGTAATTCTAATTCTACATCAAATTTTAGATCTAAAGGTCGGCTAGGGGGTGTAATGGGAGGAATGTAAGCAGTTAGATCAAAGAGATCTGATGAACCTGGAACCTCAAAAACAGTAGACTGTTGCGGGGTTGGTGTTGGTTCAATAGTCGGTTCAAAACTCGGAGTTGGAGTGGGTTCAATAATTGGTTCAAAACCCGAAGTTGGAGTTGGAGTTGGAGTTGGAGTTGGAGTTAAAGTCGGTTCAAAACTCGGAGTTGGAGTTGGTTCAATAGTTGGTTCAAAACCTGAAGTTGGAGTTGGAGTTGGAGTTGGAGTTAAAGTCGGTTCAAAACCTGAAGTTGGAGTTGGAGTTGGAGTCGGTTCAAAACCCGAAGTTGGAGTTGGAGTTGGAGTTAAAGTCGGTTCAAAACTCGGAGTTGGAGTTGGT
>CAZNCM010000501.1:0-2762 GCA_964571155.1 uncultured Lyngbya sp.
CGTCGGGTGATTAACCGCAATAACCGTCTGGCTCGTTTACAGGAAATTCTCGCCCCAGAAATCATTATCCGCAACGAAAAACGGATGTTGCAAGAAGCCGTTGATGCCTTAATTGATAATGGTCGGCGAGGACGAACAGTCGTGGGGGCCAATAATCGTCCATTGAAATCCCTCTCCGATATTATCGAAGGAAAGCAAGGTCGTTTTCGGCAAAACTTACTCGGAAAACGGGTAGATTACTCTGGACGTTCAGTGATTGTCGTCGGGCCTAAACTGAAAATGCACCAGTGCGGACTCCCGCGCGAGATGGCGATTGAACTCTTTCAGCCCTTTGTAATTCATCGGTTAATTCGTCAGGGATTAGTCAACAATATTAAAGCCGCCAAGAAATTAATTCAACGGAATGATCCCAGTGTTTGGGATGTTTTAGAAGAAGTAATTTATGGTCATCCAGTCATGCTCAACCGAGCGCCGACACTACACCGTTTGGGGATACAAGCCTTTGAACCGATGTTAGTAGAAGGACGAGCCATTCAGTTACATCCTCTCGTCTGTCCCGCCTTTAACGCGGACTTTGACGGCGACCAAATGGCTGTTCACGTTCCCTTGTCGATCGAATCTCAAGCCGAAGCTCGACTGCTGATGCTGGCTTCTAACAATATTCTTTCACCCGCGACGGGTTCTCCGATTGTCACGCCGAGCCAAGACATGGTACTTGGCTGTTATTATCTCACCGCTGAAAACCCAGCAGCAACAAAAGGAGCAAACGGCTACTTTGCCAGTCTGACCGATGCAATCACAGCTTATGAACAAGGAGCTGTAGACTTACACGCCTACATCTGGGTACGCTTTGAAGGTGAAGTAATGGCCAGCGAAGATGAACGACTTGAAAAAGAAGAAAGCAGCAGTGATGGAGTCGTCACCAAAATCTACGTCGGAGAGAAAAGTGGACAACCCACTCGTCGGGTGCGAGAAGATCAAGACGGAAAAATTTTGTCCCAATATGTGCGAACCACTCCGGGACGTGTGATCTTCAATAAAACCGTTCAAGACGTTTTAGTGTAATTGTTTTCGAGTCAAGTTTAAGGTGTTCACCCCAAGTGAGAAGATCACCTTCACCTGTCCCCTGTTGACTAATTCACTGTTGACTATTCACGCTCTATAACCCATGACTGACAATAAAAAAATCTTCCGGAATCAAATTATTGATAAAAAACAACTCAAGAAACTCATTTCTTGGTCATTTACCCATCATGGTACCGCTCGTACCGCTCAAATTGCCGATGAATTAAAAGATATGGTAGAAGACTTGCAAGTTCCCCCTTCTAAGCGGGGTCTTCTTGATGAAGCCCAAGAAGAAATTCGTCGCACAGAACGTCGCTATACCAAAGGAGAAATCACCGAAGTCGAACGCTTTCAAAAAGTGGTCGATACCTGGAACGGGACAAGTGAGGCCCTCAAAGATGAAGTGGTGCGGAACTTTAAAGCCACAAACCCGCTCAACTCCGTTTACATGATGGCATTTTCTGGGGCGCGGGGTAACATCTCCCAAGTTCGTCAGCTTGTCGGAATGCGGGGATTGATGGCAAATCCCCAAGGGGAAATTATTGACTTGCCGATTAAAACCAACTTCCGAGAAGGATTAACTGTTACCGAATACATTATCTCCTCCTACGGGGCGCGCAAAGGTTTAGTGGATACCGCCTTACGGACGGCTGACTCGGGATATTTAACCCGTCGTTTAGTAGACGTGGCTCAAGATGTCATTTTGCGGGAAATCGACTGTAGCACCGAAAAGGGTATTTGGCTACGAAGTATGACCGATGGGGATCGCATTCTGATTCCCCTACAAGATCGGTTGTTTGGACGAGTGCTAGGAGCGGATGTCATCCACCCCGAAACGGGGGAAATTGTTAGCTTTGAGGGCAAAAAAGCTGTTCGCAACCAAGCCATTTGTGCCGATCTCGCTACTGCTATTGGTAAATCTGGAGTCAAGGAAGTTTTTCTGCGGAGTCCGTTAACTTGTGAAGCGACTCGCTCGGTTTGTCGGCATTGCTATGGCTGGAGTTTAGCTCATGCAGATATGGTCGATCTCGGAGAAGCCATTGGGATTATTGCCGCTCAATCGATTGGGGAACCGGGAACCCAGTTAACTATGCGGACTTTCCACACTGGAGGAGTCTTCACCGCAGAAGCCGCTGAAATTATTAAAGCTCCCTTTGATGGGAAAGTGCGATTCCAGAAAAATCTTCGGCTGCGGGCGTTTCGGACTCGTCACGGTGATGATTCTTTCTACATTGAAAGTAACGGTAAAATCACGGTTGAAAATGGGGATCGGAGTCAATCGTTAAATGTCTCTCAAGGAAGTTCCCTGGTCGTCAAAGAGGGACAGTCCGTAAAAGCTGACCAAGTGTTAGTAGAGATTCCGGCCGGGGGTCGTACCGCTCGTAAAACCACAGAAAAGGCGACTAAAGACGTTGCCACAGACTTAGCGGGTGAAGTCCGGTTTGCGGATGTCGTTGCTGAGGAAAAAACAGACCGTCAAGGGAACATGACTCGCATCGCTGCCCGAGGCGGTTTGATTTGGATTCTCTCTGGTGAGGTGTATAACTTGCTTCCGGGGGCTGAACCTACTGTTAAAAATGGAGATCACGTTGGGGTCGATAGTGTACTTGCTCAAACGCGATTAGTGTCTGAACATGGGGGAATTGTTCGGATTCACGGGCGCGAAAAAGAAACGACGACAACGGAGGTTCTCGAAC
>CAZNCM010000501.1:2772-3659 GCA_964571155.1 uncultured Lyngbya sp.
CTCTACTCCTCCTTTGGCTGAACCAACGGGTGCGGGTGTGGTCACTCCTACTACTACTTTCAAATCTGACCTTCCGCGTGAGATTGAAATTATCACGGCTTCGGTGTTGTTAGACCAGGCGTTAGTGCGGATACAGCAACTCCAAGGTCGTGAACAATATGTGATTGAAACCACCAACAACAATCGCTTCTTGCTGAAAGTGACTCCGGGAAGCAAGGTTGAAAACCATGAAGTGATTGCTGAGTTGATGGATGATAGCTACCGCACGGCGACGGGAGGCATTATTAAATATGCCGGAGTTGAAGTCGCCAAACGGAGCAAGGCTAAACAGGGCTACGAGGTGATTCAAGGGGGTACTCTGCTGTGGATTCCTGAAGAATGTCACGAGGTTAATAAGGATATTTCTCTGTTATTGGTGGAAGATGGGCAGTACGTCGAAGCCGGTACCGAAGTCGTTAAAGATATCTTCTGTCAGTCCAATGGGGTGATTGAAGTGACTCAGAAAAATGACATTTTGCGGGAAATTGTGATTAAACCGGGAGAACTCCACCTGGTTGATGACCCGGAAATGGTGATGGCGATTGATGGTCAGATTGTTAATCCGGGACAAGAAGCGATTCCTGGGATTGAAGCCAAAGAACTGCACTACGTTGAGTATGTGGAAACTCCCGAGGGTCCTGCTTTGTTGCTGCGACCGGTGACGGAGTTCCAAGTCCCCGAAAGACCTCCGATTCCTTCTCAAGAGTCCTTAAACGAATCGATCTCTTTACAAGCTGTACAGCGCTTAACCTACAAAGATGGTGAACGAGTGCGCTCAGTGGAAGGGGTGGAGTTGTTGCGAACTCAACTGGTGATTAATATCGACACTGACGCTCCCCAACTGGCGG
>CAZNCM010000502.1:0-3658 GCA_964571155.1 uncultured Lyngbya sp.
CCGGTTAAAGCTGGACGTCGAGGAGTAACGTTATCACCGATTGGGGGAATTAAAATGATGATGAATGGAAAGCGTACTCCTTCAAAATCTGTCGCTATTCCCGCAACAGTTTAGCAAGACTCATCTAAAAGTTTTAGGGGCGAGTTCAACTTCATGTACGACAATATTTGTAAATTCATTGCTGAAGAATTTTCTACCGACTTAGCCAGTTGGTTACTGGGTGAACCCATTCAACTGACTCAACTCAGCCCCAAAGAACTTTCTATTGAACCTATTCGCACCGATGCGTTAATCTTACAGCAGTCTAATAATTTAGTCCTTCATGTCGAATTTCAGACCAAAACGGAAGCCACAATTCCCTTTCGGATGACAGATTATCGCTTGCGAGTGCATCGGCGTTATCCTGATAAAGAAATGCACCAAGTCGTCATTTATCTCAAACAAACGGCTTCAGAGTTAGTTTATCAAAATACATTTACTTTGACTCGAACTCGCCATGAATTTGAGGTCATTCGCCTGTGGGAACAACCCACCGAACAATTTCTTAATACACCGGGATTATTACCTTTTGCGGTATTGAGTCGAACTGATGAAAAAGTAGAAGTGTTGCGGGAAGTCGCGCGTCGAGTCGAGGCGATTTCTGATAGACGAGTTCAGTCTAATGTCGGCGCATCTGCTTTTATTCTAGCTGGGTTAGTATTAGAGAAGGAGACTATTGGGAGCATTCTTAGGAGGGATATTATGGAAGAGTCTGTGACTTATCAAGAACTGAGAAGAGAAGCTCGTGAGCAAGGAATTCAACAAGGACTTCAACAAGTCGCTCTCAATTTACTGAGGAGTGGAATGAACCCCGAACAAGTGGCTAATTTCACAGGTTTATCAATTGAACAGGTTACACAGTTACAGCTTATTTCGACTCAAGCTGAACCTCCTGTTTCCGAAGATAATGAGTTAAGATGAAATTGAAAAAATAATGCGACACAAGGGAATCTGGAACAGGAGTAGAAGTAAAAGAGGGGACGGGTTGATTGAGGTTACTGATGAGAAACATATATCTCAATAGAACTCGCCCCCGCAACAATATCGAGTTAAGTCTTCTCTCCAATTTGGATGTCTGGTTTGGCAATTCCTTTTTGAACTTGGGCGTGTTTTTCTACTCCTTCAAACGCATAACGGTTGTAACCATTACGTTGAATTAATTCCTCGATATAAGCAACCCGTTCCGTTGTGGCTGGATGAGTTGAAAAGAAAGCCGAACCGCCCTGAGAACCCTTTTGTTCTGCTAATGTAATCATCAAATTATGTAAGCCATCCGCCGCATATCCAGAGGTTGCTAATACCCGAGTTCCCACTAAATCGGCTTGTCGTTCTTGGTCACGATTGTAGTCTAAATTAATCAAATTGGCAATAATATTTCCGAGAGGAACCGTATTATTCAACGCTGCATTAACAATCTCTCCCAGATTATTGTAAACATTATTGGTAATCACTTGTTTAAACCCGTGAGAAAGCACCGCATGACTGACTTCATGGGCTAATAAACCCGCAAGTTCGGCTTCCGAATTTGTTTTAAGAACCGCTCCTGTATTAACAAAAACCTTCCCTCCCGGTAAAGCAAAAGCATTCAACGCCTCATCTGCAACGACATAAAATTCATAATCAAAGTCATTTCTTCCCATATATTGAACAATTTTATTTCCTAATTCGTTCACATAGTCAACGACTTCTCCTTCTTGAACAATGGGTAACTCTCGCTTATACATTCCCGCAATTTGATTGCCAATTCCAGACTCCCCTTGAACCAAAAGCGTTCCCATTTTTATCCCTTCTCCCACAATTGCACCCACGGGGTTACAGGCACCTAAAAGCATACATCCTCCCACTCTCACTGCTGTTCCAACAATTCCCCGTCTCACCATTTGTCCTTCCAGTCTTCCTTGAAATTTTTTGAGGTTTTTATCTGCACTTTCTGTTAAGGTTGAAGTTTGAGGATGTTCGGGTTGAATGAGAGTAAATTGACGCGCCGCAATGGAAGCTTCTAAGTATTTTTTCTCCGCTTCTAAGGCTTGAACTTGAGCAACAATCAGTTCATAATTATCAGGAAATAAACTGGTTGCTTGTTCTAAAACCTTGAGAGCGTGTTGAGGTTTGTCTTGTTTTTGATACGCTTGAGAAAGGAGTAAATGACCGGGAATGAATGCAGGATATTGTTGAACAAATTTTTGTAATGGACTCAAATCAGCAGTTTCTTGCCAAACAGCTTGTGCTTCAATCCAAAGCGGTTGTGCTTCAGGAATTAACTGTTTAGGATTGGTAATCGCTCGTAGAATTTGAGGTCTTTGTTCAGTCTTAAACGGTTGCTTAACTCGTCGATAAATCAGTTCGGCTTGGGTTTTATTTCCACTGCGATAAAACTGGTCAGCTTGGGCTAATAGGGCAAAACGTTCTGAGCGTTTAAATTCTTCTTCGAGATTTTGAAGCTTGTTTTCTAACTCAACTTTAGGAGCGGGCTGTTTATCCGTTGTTGAAACCGATAGGGGTTCTAAATTGGCAATTTTTAGAGAATATTTACCCGACTGTTCTGTTGAATTAACACTGCTAACTCGTAGTGAATAAGTACCCGTTTCGGGAAGGGTAATTTGCAATTCTGATTTTAATGGATTGCGGCTAACTTGATGACTTGCGCCAATGTTTTCACCTTGAGGATTAAGTAAAATCAGAGTCGGAACAAAATCAGAACTTTCCGCCGTAATTGTTACAGATTGACCGGCTCTGGCCGTAAAATGATGAGCATTGAAAGAGGTTTGATTAAACTGTTGTCTGACATCCGCCTTTAGAACTCCATCTTCTGCTAAAATAACGATAGAGGTCACGGGAGTAACCGCAGAAGTGGCGAACGCTCTACCCCCGACGAGCCAACCGAATCCCAGGGTGGTTAACCCCAAGTGAAGGCTAAGAAAGAGAGCCGCTCCTAAAGCTACCCATCTAAAACGATTGATTGATTTCATCACACCAAGAAAGTCTCTAAGTACACCTATTATAGAAATATAGAAGACTTCTCCCCTAAAAGAGTTTCAGGTTTCGGGAAATTCAATGCAGCACAATTTATCCCCTCATATCTTGTCAATTTCCAGGGGTTTCATCTAACTTTTGTTGGGCTTTGTGGGGCTACCTGAGTGATCTCACGAGCAAGTGCTAAAGCATAACAAACGAGAAAGCCTGAAGTCTTGAGTCAAGGAAACCGAGAGCCTCAAACTTTCAAGTTTAACTGAAGCATTGATGGACTACCGTAAAAAACAACAGACCAACCATAAAACGATTAAAGTTACCAATGTAATAAATCGTTCAGGCTCTAATAAACCTGCCAGAGGACTGAGTAAACTGCCTAAAATCAAGCCGAGAATCAGACCAAAAACCGTCAATAATACAGCTCGACCAAATTGATTTTCTTTACGATTAAGAAAATACAAACCGGCACCCACACCGAGCGCCAAAGGAAGCTGCAACAACTGAATATTCATTCCCGGATAAATACTCAAAAGACTTAATCCCCCGTACATCGCCGAAGTCCATAAGACATCAGAGCGAGTGGGAGTATCAATCATTCGTTGCAACCATGCAGGCTTAGAGGAATTAGACTGTTGTACCTCATTGGTCG
>CAZNCM010000503.1:0-456 GCA_964571155.1 uncultured Lyngbya sp.
ATACAAGCATAGTTTATCGTCGTCAATCACGCTAAACTATAATAGCACAAAGTTACCTTCTTTTCACGGCTAAATAAATTTGGCCAGATCGCTTATATCCCCCGATTGAAATACGGGGGCTTTACACATCACGCTCGTAACGTCTGATTTCTGATCTCTGACTTTGGAATTGATCGAGCTACTGCACAGCTTGTTGCACCTTTTCAGATTGCCACATCGAGGCCATCGGTGAGGGAATACGAGTGCGACCTTGACCCGGCATTTCGTTCACAACACCGGACTGAGTTCTCACCTGAACGCAACTGGGAGTAAACAGGAAAATGCTTTCGCCAATTCGTTCTTGATGACCATCAAGGGCGTAGGTTCCTCCCGCTACGAAGTCTACTGCTCTTTGGGCTTGGTCTGGGTCCATCATCGTCAGATTAAGAACAACAGACTTTCTTTCTTTTAGCGCTC
>CAZNCM010000503.1:555-3629 GCA_964571155.1 uncultured Lyngbya sp.
ACCGATCACATTGTTCATGGTTGACCCTAATCCTTCTGATGTTACCGTACCTGCTGCTGGATTGGCAGCACCAACTGTGCGTTCTCTAGGACGACGAACATTCCGACGATCCTCCTCGACAGGTGGAGGGGGAGTCAAGTCTTGGGAAGGCGGATAAACATTTTGATATTGATCGCCTTCCATTTCATCGTATTCGTAATCGTACTCAACAGAGTCATTGAGTCCGACAAAATCCCGTAGCTTACCAAAAATTGAGTTCACGGTTTTTTCTCCATAACGACTCTTTGCCCCGACTAGACAACCATTTTAGGTGAGTCAGGTAGGATTGACTATAGTGTTCAATTTTTCTCGAACTCGATATCTTTACCCGAAAATATACTATCTTGTCTAGGGGGTGCGTACACCAAAGATAATTTGTCCCGGTCGAATCATTGTTGCCCCTGCTGGTATTGCTAAAGTATAATCCCCTGACATTCCCATTGAAAGTTCTTTCATCTCGATATTTGACCACCCTTGTTGTTGAATTTTATGGGCCAACTCCCGAGTTTGTTCAAAGACGCTTAAAGTTTCAGAATCATTTAATCCTAAAGGGGGAATGGTCATCAGACCTTTGATTTGAATCTGCTGACATTGATTAAGTTCCGCTAAATCCTCTAAAAGTTCAGAAACCGTCCAGCCATATTTATTGGGATCACTTAATATTTTGACTTGTAGACAGACTTGGGGTTGACAATCAGACTCTTGAGCGAGTCTATCTAAGCGTTGAGCCAATTTTAGGCTATCAACCGAGTGAATCCATTGAAAGTGCTGCACCGCTTTTATGGCTTTATTACTTTGGACATGACCGATTAAATGCCAAGTAATATCGGATAAATCTTGCAGTTGCTCCTGTTTTTCCATGGCTTCAGAGATGCGATTTTCACCAAAATCTCGAATTCCGGCTGCGTAGGCGATGCGAATCGCGTCTACAGATACCGTTTTGGTAACGGCAACTATCCGCACAGAATTTGGGACTTGGGAGCGAATTTCAGCAATACGTTCGGCGATGGAATGGGTCATAATCTCGTGATATCAGTTCGGGAAAGTTGGGGAAGTCAGATTGTTTAGAAAAATGCTCATTTTCTACCTCTGATCTTCTTTTTTTCCTTCTCTATAAAATAACAACAGGACTGAGACAACAACCCGATTTCAGCAAATCAGATCAAGTTTTCAGCCCTGAGTCAGCCATCAAAAACCAGGTTTCTAGGTCTTGGTGTAAGTTCGACACAAACACTTCCCAGTTATTGAAATGTACGTTTATGAATCGCTTGTAGCTCTTTGTATTCTTCAATTTGGCTGTTGCGACGTAACATTCTCAAACGAATTTCAACCGCCAGCCGAGCATCTGAGCGAGTCACAGGTTCAAACTTCAAACCGCTAGGCCCATGAGTGACTAAAAAAAACAGTCGTTGGGCATAAAGCGTCGTAAACAGTTCTTGATTTTCCTCAACAGGGCAAACTCTAAAGAGTAAGCCAAAGTTGGGATGATTCATGTAGGTTTCAGTTGTCATTCAGTCTAAAAATTAGCAAATAAGCAGTTCTGTAGAACAATCGATAGCAGTCAGATTAAGAGAGTTAGATTTTCTCAATTTACCATTTCTTGGTATTTAGAAAGGTGTGAATATTTTAGAGAAGGTATTGACCGGGAATATCAAAACTCCATTCAAAGGAATTCTTTCTTGATCCTGTAACATCATCTCTCTTTTCTATAACAGCTTTTTGGTGTTATTGGAGTGAATTTTGAGATTTAACTGAGTGGATTCTCAGAACATTTACAGCTTAACGTGAGAACTTAAAACCTTGAACAGAACAAAACTAAAATCATCTTAAATTGCATCATAGCGAGTGGGTTTGGAGTTCATGTAAATTTTCATGTAAATTTTACCTTGATAGACTCTATTGAATTCTCTCCTCCTTCCCTCGTCTTTTGAGGGTACTCAGAAAACCCATGAGAGGGAGTTTCTTAGAGATAGAGATCTTAGACCTACAATTATAGAAGGGTAAGAGTCACTCATCAATGTAAAAAGGGGCTTAAAAGCTAAAGTTTAGTGGAAAATTTACCTTGATTCAATCCCTTCAACTCAAATTCTGCTGTCTTTCCCCTAAGCTTGCGCTCCCAAAATAAACCGCAGCGTCCAGAATACCATTAAACTGACCAATGCTAACCCATCAATCCATCGAATTCGCAATTGATACCACTGGACATGATGTTGATTGGGAGTGGTGAACCCCCGCACGGTCATTGCACTCGCCATCTGTTCAGCCCGCAATAATAAATTTTCTAACAAGCGTTCTGCAACCATTAACCAAACTTGAGTTGCTCGTCGAAATCCTAGTTTTTTCCAGTTAATCGCTCGGGTTCGCACAGACCGGACTAAATTTTGAATTTCTTCTAAAACCAGGGGAAAAAACCGCAGGGAAAGCGTCAACGTTAAGGCAATTTCTGTAACGGGTAAATTCAACCGTCGTAACGGTTCCATGACATTTTCGATAGCGGTGGCAATTTCCTCAGAAGCCGTGGTCAGTAAATACAAGTTCGTACTATACACCAGCGTAAACAGCAACGTACTGATCCGAATCCCCAAATCTACAGAATAACGAGTAATCATCAGAGGGCCTTGCTCTACCCATACATAGTTATAAGATGTGGGTTGGGGTAAAGGAGGAGAAACTGTTTCTGTAGAGTTGGGAAGGGCAAAGCTAATCTCATCAGCCGGGAGACGGGGTTGATGTTCTGCAACAATTCCATCCGGCATAATGCAACTAACCACAAACAGTAAACTACAAAAGACCAACAGCCAACCCATTTGTCGCTTCCAAACCCGTAAAGGAATTCTCGCACTCAGGGTAATCAGAATCAGCAACCCGACTAAAGCCAGTCTCCACAACTCACTGGCTAGCAGCGGAGTCAACAAAAAGCTCATTAACCATCCGAGTTTTACCCGAGCATCCATCCGATGTAACCAGGTAATCGGTTCTTCTAAATATAAACCCAGTGGAAGCGATCGCAATAAATCCATGATTTCAACCCAAAC
>CAZNCM010000504.1:0-3619 GCA_964571155.1 uncultured Lyngbya sp.
GGTTTCTGCAAAGAGACGACTCAAATCAGGTTCTTGACGAAAGCTAAAATAAGCTAAAACTGTTTTTGCGTGTTGAAATATAGACGAAGCTTGTAAATGAAAACTAATGCGATCGCTCTTTTCTCGCCAATCTTCTGCTGACATCGACTGACGAATATGCAGTAACTCTCGACGAAGCTGATGTTTACTTTGGGGAGTTTGTTTTTGTTTCACGACGTTTGTAGAGGTTTGATCTATCTTGGGAGTCATAATATTCTAATAATTAAGCTTTAGTTCGATCATAAATTTCTAATGTTAAACAGAGAAATATCTCCAACAATTTTTCTGAGTTTCCAATTAGAGTATACTTGATTAACAGTAGAAAAACTGATTTTTTAAAACTTTTTATTTAGACTAAAAATGAACTTTTTTTGTTTAAAAAATAGAATGATTTGCTTAATTTAATTTAAAAAGAACAATTTAGTCAAAGTTTTGTTGAACTAAAACACTCTGAAATATCAGTTCAAAAAAGCTTAATAGACTCTATCATTCATCTAGATTCGGTGTAAATGCGCCCTGCAAAGATTGAGTCTTGAATAATGATGACTGAGAAAATGACTGAGACAAGCTGAAGCCAGAACTCAAGAATCAGAAAAGTTAATGTAGATGCAAGCGATCACTTCTAAACCCGGCTCTTTTGAGAAACCGGGTTGATGGTGATTTAAACCGCGATCGGTTCAGCGTGTTGACGATACCAATCAATAGTATTTTTCAATCCCTGTTTAAAATCGACTTCCGCAACAAACCCAAACTTTTCTTTAGCCCGTTGCGTATCCAAACACCGACGCGGTTGACCATTGGGTTGATCAGTTTCCCAAACAATTTCCCCTTCAAACCCCATTAATTCGCAGATAGTTTCTACCAAATCTCGAATTTTCACTTCTTGATTTGTCCCTAAATTCACCGGATCAGGTTCATTGTAATTTTGAGTTGCCATCACAATTCCCAGAGCCGCATCTGTAGAATAAAGGAACTCACGACTGGGACTCCCATCACCCCAAACCGGAAGTTTTTTGTCCCCTCGTTGTTGAGCTTCATAAACTTTACGAATTAAAGCCGGAATCACATGAGAACTGCGGGGATCAAAATTATCTTCCGGGCCGTAGAGATTGACGGGTAATAAGTAGATGCCATTAAAATTATATTGTTGGCGATAGGCTTGCAATTGAACCAACAAAGCCTTCTTCGCAATTCCATAGGGAGCATTTGTTTCTTCCGGATAACCCTCCCAAAGATCATCCTCTTTAAACGGTACGGGCGTAAATTTGGGATAGGCGCAAATCGTTCCCACACAGACAAACTTTTCGACACCAGCTTGATAGGCGCAATGAATCATCATCAAGTTATCGTAAAACAGTTCAGCCGGTTTTTCTCGGTTCAGGCCAATTCCACCCACATGAGCAGCCAAATGAATAATGATATCTTGATCCTGAACCACCTGTTGACAGGCTTCAAAGGTACACAGATCATACTCTCGCGATCGCGGAATCAAAATTTTATCTAAATTTGCGCCCGCTTTGAGTAACTGATCAACCACTTGCCGACCCAGAAACCCCGCACCTCCGGTCACAACAATTCGTTTATCTTGCAAATCCAGTGTATTCATGGATTAAACCTCATTATGTACAAACGATTAGTCAAAACCCTGGGCGATCTTTTTAGATTTTTCCAACGCTTGAATATCGGCATCCACCATTAATTTCACCAACTCCTCAAACGTCACCGAAGGTTCCCAGCCCATTTTTTGTTTAGCTTTGCTGGGATCACCAATTAAGAGTTCTACCTCTGCCGGACGAAGATAACGTTCATCAAACTTGACATAATCATGCCAATCGAGGTTGACATAATTAAAGGCAACATCGAGAAACTCACGAATCGAGTGGGTTTCATTGGTCGCCACGACATAATCATCCGGGGCATCCTGCTGAAGCATCAACCACATGGCTCGTACATAGTCCTTAGCGTAGCCCCAATCGCGTTTAGAATCGAGATTTCCGAGATAAACCTCTTTCTGCATTCCCTTGACAATTCGAGCCAATGCACGGGTAATTTTGCGGGTGACGAACGTCTCACCCCGTCGAGGACTCTCATGGTTAAATAAAATACCGTTACAGGCAAATAGATCGTAGGATTCTCGATAGTTAACCGTTTGCCAATGGGCATAGACTTTAGCACAGGCGTAGGGACTGCGGGGATAAAAGGGTGTTGTTTCCTTTTGAGGAACTTCCTGTACCTTCCCAAACATCTCCGAAGAACCCGCTTGATAAAAACGAACTTCAATCCCAGTACGATGTTGGTAGTCGCGAATCGCTTCTAAAATCCGTAACGTTCCCATTCCCACGGCATCAACGGTATATTCGGGAGAGTCAAAACTAACTCTAACGTGAGACTGAGCGCCGAGATTATAAATCTCTATCGGTTTAACTTCTTCTAAGATACGACGTAGAGTTGTTCCATCTGTGAGGTCTCCATAATGAAGAAACAGGCGAGCTTCTTCGTTATGAGGGTCTTTATAGATATGATCAATCCGGTCAGTATTAAAACATGAACTCCGGCGAATAATGCCGTGAACTTCATAGTCCTTGCCGAGTAAGAGTTCACTCAAGTAAGAACCATCTTGACCCGTAATTCCAGTAATGAGGGCGCGCTTGCGTTCGTTCATCTTAATGTTCTCTTTGGGTTAATGTAAGTCAATGTTGCCGCTACTGGTCTTTAAAGCGATGTGATCGAGATCAAGCTTGATGTTTAGGTCTCGTCACGATCAGTTTCTCGCCAGTGCAATCGGAATGGTACAGATAGAATTCAGCGGGTAATCGATCACGACAGCCGAGAAATCCTCGATGATCACATTTTGTCAACAGACTAAAAATTTTCAAAAATTCAGTTTGGGATTTGAGCATCAGGGAATCAAGGCTATTGTTAAGCGAGAACACTGCTGAAGTCATGTCTACCTTAACCCAAAACCGACTGCACAATGCGAAAACGAGAGAACGGGAGTTAAAGCGGTAGCATTGACTGACAAAGATTCGTTGTCACCCTTTAGTAAGCTCCATTATTCTTGGGAAAAATGACAACACCGATGGTCTTAATTATAATCCACAGGTCAGTCCAGAAATTTTTGAAATTCACATAATACAAATCAATCTGAACTCGTCGAGGATAGGGAATATCATTGCGCCCAGAAACTTGCCAGAGGCCAGTAATTCCGGGTTTAATCGTTAAAATTTTATCCATGTGACGCCCGTACTTGTGTAATTCTTCAGCAACAAGAGGCCTTGGCCCGACAACGCTCATGTCCCCTTTGAGTACATTCCAAAATTGAGGAAACTCATCGAGACTCGTCACTCGTAAGAAATGACCAATCCAGGTAATTCGGGGGTCGTGTTTCAGTTTGAAATTGTCCTGAAATTCTTGACGTAGATGGGGGGATGTCTCCATCATTCGAGTCAACATCTCATCAGCATTGGTCACCATTGTTCTGAATTTAATACAGTCAAAAGACTTGCGGTTCTTGCCAACTCGTTGCTGTACATAAAACACTGACCCTGGTGAACTAAGCGAGATCAACAGAGCCAGAAGC
>CAZNCM010000505.1:0-3603 GCA_964571155.1 uncultured Lyngbya sp.
ATCAGTATACCAACTTTCAGTTCGGTGATCTGCATTTTCAATAAAAGTATTAGCATTTTGTTGGTTTCCTTGTTCATCCCGCGTATAAGAAAGCCAATATAAATCTCCGTCTGCGGCTTGACGGTAAAATTCAGTAATTCGAGGTGGATTATCCCCTTGGTTTTGGACTCCAACAAATTGATTAATCTCTAACCCACCAAAGTTAATATAACTAACATTAAATACCTCAACTTGTTTGGCAAAATATAAACCCAGTGTTGATAAATCCTCTAAATCAACTAACCCCAACTGAATTGCATCTTGATTGATTTGATTAATTTGTTGAGGAATGGTAAAATAATGATCGAGGAATAGTAGTATACGAGAGTTGGCTTGTTCTTGTAATTCAATGGCTAACTTATTAACGGCTTCCTGACCATTTTTAAAAGAAAACCATCCGACTAATCCTACAGCACCGACAATCTGCAAAACAAAAGGCACAACCAACAGCGTTTTTAAGGGGATTTTCGCCGAAAGTTGAGCGAGGGATTGATTGAGCGATTTAGTCAACATTCAATAGACCCTGATAATCTAAATAGAGGGGACTGTGGGTAAATGACCTCAGTTGTCTCCCCCCTTATGGTCTATTATGCCCGATCTTTAAGTTAGGATTTATTTAATTTATTTAATTTATTTAAAACGTGGCTTCATGTAAATCTTCTGGAGTCAGATGAGAGTGAATGACTTCACCATCACGAAACCAAACAATCCGACGAGTTTGACGGGCGACTTCCGATTCGTGTGTTACCATCATTACTGTCATTCCACTGGCGTTTAATTCTGTAAAAATATCCATCACTTCTTGGGTGGTTTTCGAGTCTAACGCCCCCGTTGGTTCATCTGCTAATAATAACACAGGACGATTTACAATTGCACGCGCGATTGCCACCCGTTGTTGTTGTCCTCCTGAGAGTTGATTGGGTTTATTATTAATCCGATTTTCTAAGCCAACTCGAACTAAAGCTTCTCTCGCCCGTTCCCGACGTTCGCCGCTTGGAACTCCTGCATAAAGCATCGGTAACATCACATTATCGAGGGCGGTTAATTGGGCTAAAAGATGAAATTGTTGGAAAACAAATCCGATTTTAATATTGCGAATTTTAGCTAAATCTTGTTCGGACATTTGAGCAACATTCACCCCATCCAAATAATAGGCACCTGTACTCGGACGGTCTAAGCAACCTACAATATTCATAACCGTTGATTTTCCCGAACCTGAAGCCCCCATAATTGAACAATATTCGCCCTGTTCAACCGTGAGACTAACGCCTTTTAACGCTTGAACTTCTATCTCGCCTATTCCATAAACTTTTTTGATATTTTCAAGTTTAACAATTGTTTTTTTTGAGGGCGGTTGTTGATAATCTTGTAAGCGAGAAAGAGAAGTTTTCATGGTATTTAGATGAGATTGAATTTATGCACTTCTTAAGGCAACAATGGGATCAAGTTTAGCTGCACGTTTAGCCGGAATTACCCCAAAAAATAAGCCAATTCCACCAGAAACACTCACCGCAATTGTAATCGCAACCGGAGAAACACCTGCCGATAACGGCGTCGCAGCAGCCACTAAAAACACCCCACCGACACCAATTGCAGTTCCCAGTAATCCGCCTGCGGCAGAAAGAATGACTGCTTCTATGATAAACTGAGTGAGGATATCTTGCTGAGAGGCACCAATTGCTTTTCGCAGACCAATTTCTTGGGTGCGTTCGGTGACAGAAACTAGCATAATATTCATAATACCAATTCCGCCGACAAAAAGGGAAATTGCTGCTGTTGCTGCTAACACTAATGTCAACGCCCCGGTAATTTGTCCCAATGTATTCATCAAATCTTTTTGATTGCGAACGGTAAAATCATCTTCGTCGGTAATTTTGTGTCGCAGTCGCAGCAAATTTTCTATCTGAAATTGAGCCGCTTTCATATTATTTTGATCGGCAATAGAAACAGAAATAAAAGTAACTTGGGTTCCATAAGGTGACGTTTCTCCAACAATACGATTCGCCATTGTTGTAATCGGAATAAAGGCATTCATATCCTGATTTGTACCAAAGGTTGAACCCTTCGGTTGCATCACTCCAACTACTTGTAAGCTGATATCTTTGAGGCGAACTTGTTTTCCTAAAGGATCTTCATTTCCAAATAATTGTTCGGCGAGTTCTGAACCTAGTACAACAATTTGTTCATTTCTTTTCAAGTCTAAATCACTCATAAATCTTCCCCTCGCCACATCAAAACTTCGCACGGAAAGATATTCGGGAGTCGCCCCAATTAAAGACGCAGACGCATTTTTTCCGCGATAACTGATCAGTTCACTTCCGTTTAAAGAAGGTGCCACTTCTTCAACAACAGGAACTTGTTCAGCAATAGCTTCTGCATCGGCTAAAACAAGAGTTTGAGGGGGATAAACGGGGCGACTTTGGGCTTCTGGACTCCCAGGAATGATAAATAAAACATTAGGTCCCAAAGAGTTAACTTGATCATTGACGAAGCTTTGAGCGCCTTCTCCGATGCCGATCATTCCAATAACTGAAGCATTTCCAATGATAATACCCAGCATCGTTAAACTACTTCGCATTTTGTTCGCGAGTAGCGTTGTAGATGCCATTTTTATGTGTTCGAGAAAGTTCATGGTAACGGATATTGTAACGGATGGGTTGATTTTGGGTAGTTTGGGTTAATGTTTATGGTAACGGATGTTGTAACGGATGGGTTTGGGTTGAGTTTTTTGAGGTTGATGCTTTTGTAACGGATGGGTTAACTGTGGATTTTTGAGGTTGATGCTTTTGTAACGGATGGGTTGATTGTGGGTAGTTTGGGTTAATGTTTATGGAAACGGATATTTTAACGGATGGGTTGATGCTGAGTGAGATTATCTATCCATTTTGATCTTAGCATTAGCTTAATTATCTCCACTACAATTTAATTCGTTACCCGTGGGGTTTTTGTATACTTTTAATTGATTTATTTGATGATGTCTTCTAGTTTTTTGCCTTCGGGTAACTCAGTGAAAACGCGATCTCCGGCTTCGATTCCGTCTAAGATTTGAATTTGATTTCCAATCGTTGAACCGATTGTTACGGGATGAAATTGGGGTTGATTTTGTTCGTCGGGAAGTAAAACTCCGGTTTCTCCTTTATTGGTAATAATTGCCACAGTTGGCACTACCAAGGCATTATTGAGTTTATCCCCAATAAATTTGAGGTCAACATTCATCCCGGACTGAAGTAAATCTTTTCCCGTGAGGATTTCGACTCGGGCTTGAAACAAGGTTACATCTCGTTCTTTAACGGCTTCTGGGGCAATTAATTGTACCCGTCCTTCAAAGACTTGATCGGGGTAAGCATCCGCAATTTCGACTTTTTGATTGGGTTGAATTCGACCAATATCGGCTTCGGGAATTTTCGCTAAGACCTCTAAATCTTTCGCCAAAGCTACAATCGAAGTTGAAGTCGCCGAAGTTGCATCAGATGCCGAAGTTGCCGGGGTTACAAATGCTCCTTCTACCGCATACCGCTGGGCGATAACTCCTGCAAATGGGGCGCGAACTTTTGTATCTTCCAA
>CAZNCM010000506.1:0-1699 GCA_964571155.1 uncultured Lyngbya sp.
CGCCGTCTCCAATTCCGCCATCGGGTTCAACGGGGATGGGGGTCATGTCGTCCATATCATCCATGTCGTCCATGTCGTCCATGTCTTCGTCCACGTCGTCCATGTTGTCCACGTCGGGAAGGGGTTCTGCGCCGTCTCCAATTCCGCCATCGGGTTCAACGGGGATGGGGGTCATGTCGTCCATATCATCCATGTCGTCCATGTCGTCCATGTCTTCGTCCACGTCGTCCATGTTGTCCACGTCGGGAAGGGGTTCTGCGCCGTCTCCAATTCCGCCATCGGGTTCAACGGGGATGGGGGTCATGTCGTCCATGTCTTCGTCCATGTTGTCCATGTCTTCGTCCATGTCTTCGTCCATGTCGTCCATGTCATCATCTCCCGTTACAACATCAACAGACTCAACGGGTTCTTCTGTGATGGTTTGGGTTTCTTCGTTTACAGGAAGGCCTGTTAAAGGGTCTAAAATCAAGTCGTTCATAATTAAGTCGTCCATAGCTAGATTAAACCTCTACTTAAATCGCAAAAACTTTACTGAAAAAAATCTGTAGATTAGTGACTGAAAGGGATTTGCTTCTCCCCTCTCAACTTCAGTCAGACTATAAGGGGTTGTTGGGTTAATAAAGACTCAGAGTTTAGTTTTTATTGCCTGAGTTGCAAGCATAAATTTGTTGCCTCCTTTTTACTTTAAGTTGTAAGCTCTCATCTTTCATAATTTCATCTGAGGTCTCACACCGAACTTTTTGTTGTCTACCCTGATTCTAATAAACACTTTTAAGATCTCTATGAGGGTCAGATGAGAAGTTTTTTATGATTTCCATTTAACCCATACTCTCAATTGTTACATCCGGAGTTAATAGTGGCATCCGTTAAAATACGGAACTTTTAAATCAAGACAAAAAAAGCTTTAAATGGCGTTATAGCGTTGATTTACATATCCTCATCTATTTGATAGCTATAATTAACTAGGGGGATTTACGTGATTATACTGAGGGATAAAAGTGATCATTTATTCATTGAAAATTTGTTTCATATAAAAATAAGCCACTCCGTTGTTGTTGAGATTTATGTACCGGAATGACTCAAAAATAAATTTTGATTAATTGTAAATCTTCCTTTGAAAAGGAGTCAAAAATACTAAATTATAAGCTGATCTTCTGTCTCTATCTTTCGATAGATTTAAGAAGATTGCTAGAATTACTCTTTTCAATGGCTCCGATCCGAATCCTGGATCAAAACCCTTCTATCGGAGACGTAACTTTTAAAGTTAGGTTCCTCAATATTCTTTAATCTTAGGGACAAAGACGATAACCCATTCCTCTAACGGTTTCAATGCGATCGCCGCCCAATTTTTTCCGTAAATATCCAACATAAACATCAACAATATTCGATCCGGGGTCGTAATCATAACCCCAAACCCGATCCAGGAGTTGTTCTCGACTCATCACTTGTTCGGGATGACGCATCAACGTTTCTAAAAGCTGAAATTCTTTAGCGGACAGTTTGATGGGACAATCAGCGACTTGGGCTTGACGAGTATACAAGTCCAGCAAAATATCCCCGGCGGTCAATACCCGTTCCTCTTTAACAGGTGAGAGAGTCTGATGACGTAAGCGGGCGCGTACTCTCGCTAACAACTCCGCAAAGCGAAACGGCTTAGTGACATAATCATCAGCGCCTTCTTCCAAACCAGCAACTTTAT
>CAZNCM010000506.1:1709-3598 GCA_964571155.1 uncultured Lyngbya sp.
GATATCATCACGAGCCGTTAAGATAATGATGGGGACTTGTTCTCCCTGGCCCCGTAATTGTTTCAAGACTTGAAAGCCATCCTGATGGGGAAGATTTAAGTCCAGGATCAGCAAGTCAAATTGATTTCCCAGTGCTTTTTCTAAGGCATCAGAGCCATCATTGGCGACAGTAATGGTAAAGCCGTTGGCTTTTAGCCCTTTCTCTAAAAAGGCAGCGATACGAGGTTCATCTTCAGCGATCAAAATCCGGCTCATTAGACAGAACTTCCTTCAGGAGAATGATTTCAAAATAATTGATCAAAACGAATGCTGTATGTGAAATCCTCAAGATGCAGCCCTGCTGGTTTGAGTCGCTCTGAATCAAAATCTATATTCTGTAACAGTTTACCTTTTGTTCTCAGCATCTTGAGCAGTGACCTCAACTCTAAACTGAACGGATGTAGATCATCTTTGTTTTCTATCGGTAGATGCTTTGTCTGCCTTGGGATTCACACCCGATGCGATTTATCGATTCCATCATAACTCTCATTAGGACTGGTGAGATTAATTATTGACTGAGGAAAGTGAAATCATGCCCAATAGAAACTAGACCCATAGATACAATTCCCCTGACTCTTAGTTTGCCCAATCACCCTGCGAAAATATCAACCCTTGTAGTTATACGACTCAGAAATTAATTTTTCTCAACCCATAGTCGGTTTTCCTCACCTGATGTCTGCCGTTGAACCCCTCCGGGTTGTGTGGAATCTCTTAAAATATCAAGTGATGTCAACAAAGGCAGTCCCCAATAGAAGCGCAAAATGACACCTGCCATCTTAATTGAAAAACTGCAAAAACGTTATGGTTCTGTCGAGGCCGTCAAAGAGGTCTCTATGGAGGTCAAACCGGGGGAAATCTTTGGTTTACTTGGCCCCAACGGTGCGGGTAAAACCACGACTCTACGGGCATTGTGTACGTTAATTACTCCGGATTCGGGTCGGTTAGAGGTTTCTGGGGTCAACGTGGTTGAAAAGCCCCGACAAGCCAGACAACGCCTGGGTTATGTTGCCCAAGAAGTCGCCTTAGACAAGGTGTTAACAGGTCGTGAACTCCTGCAACTCCAAGCGGCATTGTACCATCTGCCTCGGCCGATGATTAAAGATCGGATTGCCAAAGCGATCAATTTATTGGGTTTAGCAGAATGGGCCGATCAAAAAAGCGGGACTTATTCGGGTGGTATTCGCAAACGTCTCGATTTGGCTGCTGGTCTTCTCCATCAACCGGATGTGTTGGTTTTAGATGAACCGACGGTGGGTTTAGATATTGAAAGCCGGGTAGCAGTTTGGGATTTTCTGCGTCAGTTGCGTCAAGCCGGAACAACGGTGTTAATTACCAGCCACTATTTAGAAGAAGTGGATGCTTTGGCCGATCGCGTGGCCATTATTGATCAGGGAGTTGTGATTGCAACAGGAACTCCTTCTCAACTCAAAGATCAAGTTGGAGGCGATCGCATTACCCTCAGAATTCGGGAGTTTTCGCCGATGGAGGAAGCCGAAAAAGCAAAATCTCTCCTGGAATCTTTACCGTTTGTCACTGAAGCGATTATTAATACTGCCCAAGGCAATTCTCTGAACTTGGTCGTTCAACCTCAAAGTGATGCGCTGTTAACAGTACAACAGGCGTTAAAAGAGGCGAATTTACCCACGTTTGGGATCGCCCAATCTCGACCCAGTTTGGATGATGTTTATCTAGCGGCGACGGGTCGAACCCTGATGGATGCGGAAATTGCAGCCGTTGCGGTTCGTGACCCCAAAGCTGAGAAAAAACAGAATATGCGTTAAGGTGAAGGCAATAGGGAATAGGCAGCAGGCAAGAGCTCATATGGCAAAAGGCAAAAGGCAAGAGGCAAG
>CAZNCM010000507.1:0-3586 GCA_964571155.1 uncultured Lyngbya sp.
GCAGTAACAGATCGGAGTTAAGTTAAAACCCTCAAATTCTATTAATTTGAGATCGATAAATCATTAATTATATTAATCCCTAGCTGACTAAAAGTTAGGGATTTTTTTTGCATGATAACAAAGCTATCAATTTACAGTTTCCACCAAGGGAATAACTTCAAAACTTCCCGCGATATTTTCTGATAAATTCGCAGTTTTGGCGTTTCAATATGAGCCACTCCTTCTAGTCCGGGTTGCAATTGACGATCATCATTCTCAATCATAATCCGAATTTGTAACACCGAGTTTTGTCCCGACTCATCAGATTGAATCACGGGTTGAATATCTGCTATTTTAGCCTGATATTGATTTACTGTTGCCTGACGGGGTTTAAATGTGACGGGTAGAGTTTGATCAATTAAATCAATTTCCTCCTGTTTAATTTCAACCAATCCTGTTAAATTGGATAAATTGACAACGCTTAAAATTTCCCGTCCTGCTTCTAAGGTTTGGCGATCGCGTAAATCCAAATCCGATGCAGTCACAGTACCAGATACTGTAGCTTTAATTGCCAATTTTTGCTGAGACTGTTCTAAGCGGCTTAATTCGGCTTCCTGTTGAGATAATAAATATTGTTTATCCCTAATCTCTGCCAGTGAGGCATCCACTTCTCGCTGTACAGATATTCGTTCAATCGTTTTTTGTTCAACAAAATTTTCCACCTCTTCTAACTGTTGTTCTAAGGTTTCAATAACTTGATTAACTCCCTCTGACTGAACTCCTATTTGTTGTTGGCGTTGGTTAATTAACTCTCGGGTTTGTAAAATCTGGTTCTGTTTTTGATTAATTTTTTCTTGATGAGTGTTGATTGAATTCTCTTCTTGTTCTATTTTATTTATTAACTCTTCTGCTTTCATTTCTAAGTTCATTAATTCAGGAGATTCAAATCCAATCAATCCTTCCTTTACTAACGCCTGTCGCTTTTCACTAGCCGATTCAACAATTTTTAACTGTCGGTTTAATCCGGCAATATTATTCTTAATTCCAACAATTTCGCTTTCAATTCCCGCTTTTTCATTTTCCAGTCCCAAGATTTGGTTTTCAATTCCTCTAATTTCACTTTCAATTCCTGCTTTTTCCCGCTCTATTGCTCTAATTCTAGCCGTTCCCGATGATAGTTGTGCTTGATTCAATTCCTGCTGTTTCTGGCTCATGTTATCAAGGGCAATTGATTCTGAACTTTTAGCAACTTCTAGACGAGTTTGAGCTAACATTAATTGCTGTTGAGCTGAATTAACTGCCGTTTTTGCCTCAGCAATTCTTTGGCTTGTGGCTGCTTTTTGATTCTCTAAATCAGAACTTGAAATAGTTGCTAAAATATCTCCCTGTTTTACCGTTTGATTTGAATTAACGTGCAGGGTTAATATTCCTGTTTCCGGCATTGTAACTGATTGACGTTTGCCGACAGTCGATGTAATCGTTGTTTTGCCACTGATAGAATGGTTAACCGGAATCATACCAATTCCACCCAGTCCTAATATTACCACTCCCCAAGTTATTAATTGAGTTGGAAAGGTAGATTTTTGTGGTGTTTTTTCAACAGGAGATTGAACGGGTTTATCTTGAAGTTTAGCTTGTTCTTTAACGGTTGGCGGAACAACTTTTAAACGGGGTTGAGAGGAGTTTTTAGGAGTAGAAGTCATGAGATTTAAACCAAATATTTAAACAAATTAAAGAAATTAGGATTTATGTTCAGGTAAAATTGAGTAAATTATCCAAATGAGTAATAAAATTAAACTCAAAGTTGGGATATTGGTAAAAGACCAATCTGTAATTCGCAATAATAAAAACCCAAACACAAAATAGATGTATGCCAAACTGAAGGGTGCGTAACAGGCTAATATTAATGTGTCCTGTTGATTTTCTAAATTAGGTTTTCCGGTGAAAAAATTTCGGTACAATTGAAAAGAACGGCTTCTGAGATTATTAATTCCAGTCATGGCTGAAGCGATGTAGTAGCCATCAAAACGACTTGCTAAAGGGTTAAGGTTTAACCCCACCGTAAATAAAGCCGCAGTCATCAATAAATAACTGGTTGTATGCAACCAACTACTGGGGTTTGACCAATTCCATAATAGTAATGCCAGTGCCGCAATGATAAACTGAATAACAACACCTACACCGAAAACTAAAACCCGTTGATAGCGTTTCACCAAACAGTAACTATCGGTTGTATTCGTATAAGCAGCAGGGATAAACATCATAATAAATAACCCAATTTCAGGTACAATACCGCCATAATTTTTTAAGGTAAAAGCGTGTCCAAGTTCGTGAATAGTGACAACAAACATGGCTAAAATCCCAAAAGGAAGTAAGAGAGAACTGCCTGCATGAGTTAATAGTTGAATTCCTGTATAGAGAATTTCATCTCTTTGGGAATAGCCGATAATAGCAGAAGTTACCAGAAATATTGTTAGCAGAAAAGCAACAGGTTTAGTCCATATCCACCGCAATTTATCAATGTGTTTACTTAACCATTTATCAGGATTAAATAGGGGTATGCGAAAGAATAATAACTGCATCGGGTTAAACTTACGTTTGGGTGGTTTTGGCGGTGTAGTTCCCTCCAACATTGCCGTTACTGTTAGTTTTTGTAGTAGTAGTTTAATGTGAGTTTGAGAAACAGAAAATTCCTTAGAAACGACTGAAACGGGTTGATATTGGAGTTGATCTATAATTGCTTTATCCTGTTGAGTAACTTGCATAAATATAAAATCTTCCGGGTTACGGAGTATCCAATAACCTTCTGGATGTTCTATCCAGTGAACGCAGTTTTTTAGTTTGAGTAATATTTTTTGTTCATTCTCCCCCTTTTTTAAGGAGGGTTTGGGGGGATGATCTTCTACAGTCTCCCAAGCAATTATCTGAAGTTCAATCAGCTTTTGTAAAAGGTTAAAAACTAAGTTTTCGGGAAAATAATTTAATTTTTTTTGACAATATTTTTGAACCTTTAAAATTGTAAATTTCCCGGTAAAGCAGGATAAAGCTAAACCTTCCTCTGGAGTGAATTGATAAGAAGCTGAATTATTTTTAGCTTTGAGAAAAATAGAATTAGAGGTTTGAGTTTGAGTCAATTTCCAATAAGGCGTTAAGTCCGGCAAGATTAACTCGGACTCATCAGAATGAATATTTTTATTGTTTGATTTCATGGTTAATCAGTAGATGCGTTGTGTTTATTTTATTCGTAAATTCAGAGATTTATTAATCCGTAACATTAATTGAATTTACAAGGGCGTATGCAATACGCCCCTACGGTTAAAATATTAAATCCAGATCATATTTTTGAAAATTAGAATCACATTTAATATTGTCAATATCTTCATCCCAAGATAAAGGATTATTTTGAATATATGCTCGAATATTATTCAAAGCTTTTTCATCTCGGATAATTGATTCATAATAATTCCGTTGCCAAGTTGGAATATAATTATTGTTACAGCATTGATTAATTCGCCTTGTCACAGCGCTTTTAAACCCACCAATAAACGAAGCCAAAGAATTCCTCTGCCGCCGCAGTCCCCCGCGTAGGGGCGTATTGCATACGCCC
>CAZNCM010000508.1:0-3069 GCA_964571155.1 uncultured Lyngbya sp.
TAAAACTTCCATATCACCTTCGACTGACAACCTTTCTTTGACAAAAGTTACACTGTAGATTTTAGCGGGAATTTCTCGCGCTTGTGTCTGCAATTTTAATTCCCTTAATCTATGTCTCGTCAAATTTTTGCGACCGGTAGGCCCAGAAACCAAACTCCCGATCACCAGGAGTGGACTGATTCTTTATGGATATTCGGACTTTTCATTGCCGCTTTATTGCTGTTTGGACTCAATCTTGGCGGTGTAGCCCTACGAGACTGGGATGAAGGGACGGTTGCCCAAGTGGCCCGAGAAATTATCCAAGGAGGTCTGCACTGGCTTTATCCGACTTTACATGGTAGTCCTTATTTCAACAAACCCCCGCTTGTCCATAATTTAATCGCTACAGTCTACCACTTTGCCGGGATTCACGAATGGACGGCTCGTTTTCCGTCGGCCCTGTTAACAGCAGCTTCTGTGCCTCTGCTTTATGTTGTAGGTTTAGAGTTATTTCGTCAACGAACTGCGGTGGTTTGTTCGGCTTTAGTTTATCTGACGTTGCTTCCGGTTGTTCGACATGGACGGTTAGCGATGTTAGATGGAACGGTGCTGTTTTTGTTGATTTTGATGTTGGGTTGTGTGTTGCGATCGCGTCGAGATTTACGTTATGCTCTCGGTTCAGGACTAGCCTTTGGACTGTTATGTTTAACCAAAGGAATTTTTCTGGCTTTGTTACTGGGTGCGATCGCTTTTATTTTTTTAGCTTGGGATACGCCGCGACTGCTTCAGTGTAAATATCTTTGGCTGGGTTTACTACTCGGTTTGTTTCCGGTGGCAATTTGGTATTTTGCCCAATGGCTAAAATATGATCAAGAGTTTTTTCAGATTAATTTAGCATCTCAATCATGGCGACGCATTTGGGAGTCTGTCGAAAATAATCAAGGCGCTCCTTGGTATTATTTGCTAGAGATTTTAAAATATGCTTGGCCTTGGCAACTCTTTTGGATACCCGGACTTATTTTTACCTGGAAAAATCGAAATTTCAGTTGGGCTAAATTAATTTTAGTTTGGACGGGGGTTTATTTCGTTTCTATTTCCCTAATGACAACGAAACTTCCCTGGTATATTCTACCGATTTATCCCGCTTTAGCGTTAGCTGTGGGTGCTTATTTTGCCCAAGTTTGGCGAGAAGGTGATCGCGAAACAGGACAATGGCAAGGAAATGAGCGCCCACTCGAAGATTTACCTGAACCTTTACCCCACAAATTCATCCCTATTTTTGCCCTGTTAAGCTTTGTCAGTTGGTTAGGTTGTCTGTATTTTGCTGATTTAATTCCAGCCTTACCTGTGGCGGGAAACGAAATCGATTTACAGCTAACCTTAGCAGCATTATCACTGACATTTGCCCTGACAACTTTATTACTTTATCGAAAAGATAGACAGTTTTTAATCATTTTATTTTGGGGAATGTATGTTTCCTTAATTTTGTTTGTTAGTTCTAACAATTGGGTTTGGGAACTTGCCGAAGATTATCCCGTTAAACCCGTCGCCGCTTTAGTTCAACAAGGAACATCTGCGGATGATTTGATCTATACTTCTCATCCCTATTCTCGTCCGTCCTTGAATTTTTATAGTGATCGTAAAATCCGAGCCATAGGAGATGAGGAGTTGAAACAAAAATGGCAATCTCCCCATCCTTATTTGTTACTCGATGCTGCCAGCTTAAAACGACTTCAACTCAATCAAGTCAAATCTTTAGGTACCGCGTCTGGATGGACACTGATTACCAAAAACAAAACCCAAACCCCCCAGAATTCATGCTGTGAAAACTCGGTTCAAAAATCAACAATTTAAACTCGATCAGAAGATTCATACAATTAAAAATTACAGGGCTAGATGTCTTGAGTGTTTTTTAATGTGCCTTTCCCAGATTGATTGGATTAAATCCGAGCAAAAATTACAGTCCAAAAGGACTTAAAAACGTTGCAAAAAATGCTGATAAAACTCAATAACATTAATAAAATTCACTCAATTTCACTCAGAAGATTGAGAATTTGATTCTTGTTCCTTCACCGACTCTAACTGAATACCGGGTAAATTTTGTTCAGAACTGAGTTGGTTGTTTGCCGCCACTGCTAAACTAACGAATAAAATCCCACTCACTAACATCGCCAACGGAAACCGTCGAGTCAGCCATAAGTCTCTGCGAATTCTCGCCCAAGGATGACTCTGGCGACGTAACATTTGTCCCACAGCCCACTTTCTCAGACAAAAAGGATCACGGACAAAATGGCCACTGTTACTAATGACAAAGTGAGTATGACAATGAGGACAAGTAAAAAGCCCACCTAATACCCCCATTGAAGACACAATGCTTGTATGATGACAAATCGGGCAAGTAACAGAGTATGTATTGAAGGTATCAGCGTTCATAGACAAAATGACTCAGAATAACTCAAATAGATAAAACTGACGACCCCAAGAACCCAAGTAGTAACGCTTGTAGCATAAGCGATGTGACACTTTGTTGCTCTTTATATCTAGTCTAACGCTCCTGGCAATTCGATCAACCCCTAGAATACGGATCGTAACAACTTAAAAAATAGAGTCAGTTAACGTTCCCAAAAAAGAACAAGACCCGTATTGAAAGAAGTTAAGAGGGTAATCACAAGAACTTATATCTGTCAACCCCCCAGCACTCCATTGCCCCTCAATCTATGTTGTTTTGATTGTGCCAGATCTGCAAATCTTTTAATCCGGTTGTGTGCGTAAGATTGTATTGCAAGGGAGTCATAGTAATATAGTTCTGACGTAAAGCTTGTACATCCGTAGGTAAATCATCATTAATGACCGCTTCTTGTGGATCTTCAGCATCTTCTAACACTTCCCCGGCTAACCAATAATAAGTCTTCCCACGCGGATCAACTCGCTTTTCAAACGTATCAACATAGCGACGAATTCCTTGACGAGTAATCATCACGCCAACAATATCTTTTTCAGCCACCGCCGGAATGTTAACATTAAGCAACATCGCCTGAGACAAGGGTTGAGCTTCCAATTGCTTAACCAACCGTTCCGCAAAACGAACCG
>CAZNCM010000508.1:3090-3306 GCA_964571155.1 uncultured Lyngbya sp.
CCCCTGAAATTCTCGCCCGCAATAGCTTCCCAAACTCAACGCAATACTGGGAATGCCTTCGATCATCCCTTCCATCGCTGCCGACACCGTACCCGAGTACAGAACATCCGTTCCCAAATTCGGGCCATGATTCACCCCCGAAAGAACAATATCCGGTTGTGTCTCCAGTAACCCAAACAAAGCCAACTTTACACAATCAGCCGGAGTTCCCGAACA
>CAZNCM010000508.1:3346-3579 GCA_964571155.1 uncultured Lyngbya sp.
GAATCGGGTGATGTAAAGTCAAACCATGACCTGTTGCGGATCGTTCTTGATCGGGACAAACCACAATCACTTCATGGCCCACATCTGCCAGATGATTGGCAAGGCTACGAATTCCTTGGGCAAAAATGCCGTCATCATTGCTAATTAAAAGTTTCATAGATGCAATTTGCGATTGTAGTGCAGGTGTAGGGCAGAATATAAATGTTTCGCCAAGGACTCAATAGCGAACACTC
>CAZNCM010000509.1:0-3563 GCA_964571155.1 uncultured Lyngbya sp.
AAATGTAACCGCACCGCTCCAATCATAACAGTCGCCAGGCTGTACAGTGAACTAGAAATGGACAGAAGTGAATACAGTAAACTGTAAATACTGGTTACTGTAAACGGGTCACTGTAAACTGTAAACTGTCTCATCCTCAACGATACCCCGAAATTCAGCCTTTTCAGCCGGATAGGGGGAAGCATCGGTTTCTCAGGGGAGCCTCCTTATTCAATGCCCTAATTTTCAAATCCTCTTATGAAGCTTCGTTCGTTTTTGACCATTTTAGCAGTGGGTTCAGTCCTGATCCTGCTACTGAGTATCACGATATTTTATAAATTATTAGGCCAAAGCCCACTGGTGGCTGTAACCGGGGGAGTAACAACAACACCCACAGCGGCTATTTTTGTCCCCAAAACGGTTCCGGTGATGGTATCATTGCTGGTGAATCCGGATCGGATTGAAGCCTTTGAACAGGTTCTCACTCCACCCCAAGACCGTCCGCGATCGCACGCTGAATTTAACCGGATCAAAAAAACTCTCCTCGCCAATACCAATCTTAATTACAATCGTGATATTAAACCCTGGTTAGGCAATGAAACGACCCTAGCGTTGATGACCACCGATATTGATCGCAACCTCAAAAATGGCGAACAACCGGGCTATTTATTTGCGTTATCTGCGGCTGATGTCGAACTCGCCACGACCACTTTAGCTCAGTTTTGGCAAAAACAGCAGTCTGAGGGGGTTGATGTGATTTCAGAACCCTACAAAGGCGTTAAACTCACCTATCACCAACCGGATCAAAATGAATCTCGTCCTTTAAGTACAGCAATTATTAATCGTTTTGTATTAGTGGCAAATTCGCCAAAGATTTTACGAGAAGCGATTAATAATGTACAAGCGACGAGTTTAAGTTTGAGTCAATCTCTGGCCTATCAACACGCCTTAGAACAACTTCCTGAAAGTAGAGTGGGCTTGGTGTTTGTGAATTTAGGGCGCTGGGGGTTGGAGTTGGAAAATCCGATTGTTAATCTCCCTTCTCAACCCAGTTTAACAATGTCTATGGGTTTGAGTCCTCAAGGATTATTAGCGCATACCGCTTTAGTCCAGGGAGAAGACAAAGACGGAAAATCAGTAGAACCTGCACTTTCTCAACCCATACAAGCTTGGCAATATATTACAGGTCAAAGTGGTTTGGCGATCGCGGGAACGGATCTCAATCATTTTTGGGAACAACTTTCTGGAACAATAGTCGGAAATTCAGGACTGGAAAATTTAGTCAATCAGCCTATTGGTGTGATTAAAGACATTTGGAGTTTAGATTTACCCCAAGATATCTTTAATTGGGTGACAGGAGAATATGCTTTAGCGATGATTCCGCCAACTCCTGAACAACAAAACCAAAAACCCGATTGGATTTTTGTCGCCGAACGATTTTCCCCTCAAGCCATTGACGCGATCAAACATTTAGATGAACTCGCCGTAGAGGAGGGATATAGTTTAGGAAACTTTGAATTAGGGGAACGCACCCTCAGCGCTTGGACGACGTTCAATCCGGTTCCCTTAGCTGCTAATAAAAACGTTAATCCTCAAGTATTAGAAGCTAAACCCAAAGCCGTTCATACAACAGTTGGAGAGTATGAGATCTTTACCACTTCTGTTGAAGCAATGGATCAAGCTTTGAGTTTAGTTTCCCCGAATACTTTACTCAATGATCCAGAATTTAAAATAGCTTTTCAACAAATACCAACGGCTTCAGATGGCTATTTCTTTTTAGATTGGGACGCCAGCGTCGGATTTCTCAAACAGCAAATTCCCTTGTTAAGATTGTTAGAGTTATCTGCCAAACCGTTCTTTGATCACTTGCGATCGCTAACGATTAGTAGTACCGGAGTCGTAGAGGGAGTGGCTAAGGCGACGGTGTTTATTCGACTTAAATAAAATCTCTCCAAAATAATTTAGATCTTTTCTTCACCCATAAAGGGAAGGATGATTGGAACCACAATAGGTTAACACCGGAGTTTGGTAGGGAAGTTTGGACATCATTGTTGCTCCGGCTTGGGCGGAGAATTTTCGATATTGACTTCCCCAACCTTGCTCACTGTCAAAGATAGTGCTGAATAATTTTTCCACCTTGCGACTCACTCGATAGACCAACAGGGAAATCCGAGAAGGAGAAGGATGAAGTTGGATCAGTCCATTGGCTTGTAATTGTAAGATAAAATCCATTAAATCGCGATCGCACTGACGGGGATCAACTTGATATCGAGATAAAATCGCCTCCCTAATTTCCTTAATGGTAAGGGGTTGAGAGAGTAACATCCTCCAAATTGTGGCTCCGACTGATTGAGAGCCGTAGTATTCTTCAGTGGCGAGATCTAAAATAATCACTTCATGGTGAAGTTGTGAAGATCGCTGAGTTTTAGCGGTATAGATAATAGAGGTTTCGTCGATCATGGGCTGACTATTTTAATGAGGTGACTCGAGAATTTACTGTTATGACAAAAAAATGATTCCAACAATAAATGCGTGCGTCGCACCCTGACCGTCTAGTTTTATTGTATCTAAGCGATCGCCTAGTTTACAAGCTCTATAGAGTTCTCTCTAGAAAAACTTTAGAACTAGGGTGATCGCTTTGTTGACCAAAAGGAGACTCAAACGAAAAGTTAAATAAGGTCGGGAAATACATCTCGGACAGCCGGATGTACTAATTGATGATTTTCTACATTTAATCCTTTAGCTAAAGCTGGATTGATAGTTAGGGCTTTGATGCCATGATCAGCTAATTGGAGAACATAAGACAGAGTGTTATTATTTAACGCCTGTGTGGCTGTCCAAGGAACCGCTCCGGGCATATTTGGCACCCCATAATGAACAACACCTTCTTCAGTATAAGTCGGATGAGTATGAGAGGTTGGATGTAGCGTTTCGACACATCCGCCCTGATCAACGGCGACATCAATGATTACAGAACGAGGGCGCATCTGAGCGACTAAAGAACGAGGAACAAGTATGGGGGCGCGTCGTCCTAAAACCAAGACGGCACCGATCAGCAGATCAGCATCAGGAACCATCTTCTCAATTTGAGAGGGACTGCTGTAGAGAAGTTCGACTCTCGATCCAAACAGCGTTTCTAAATAACTCAAACGCTCAACATTAATATCCAAAATCTGAACTTGAGCACCCATTCCCACTGCAATTCGCGCCGCTTCTGTTCCGACGACACCACCCCCGAGAATCACAACTTTACCGGGTTTTACACCTGGAACTCCACCGAGAAGGACACCGCGACCCCCTTGTTGACGCTCAAGGAAGCGGGCGCCAAACTGCACGGATAAACGACCCGCAATGATACTCATGGGAGTCAGTAAAGGCAGTTTCCCGTCAGGAAGTTCTACCGTTTCATAGGCAATTGCACAAACCCCGCTACCCATTAGGTTTTCTGTCAGGATACGGTCAGCCGCTAGGTGAAGATAGGTAAACAAAAGTTGACCTTTTTGAATCAGGGGGTATTCTGAGGGGAGCGGTTCTTTGACCTTGACCACCATTTCACGGTTCCAAACGTCTTCGGCGGTGGAAAC
>CAZNCM010000510.1:0-252 GCA_964571155.1 uncultured Lyngbya sp.
CAGTCATTCATCAAAAACGTCGCCGACCGATTACTTCACTGTTAGAAAGTTTAGACTTCCAAAATCAGCGTCATCAGATGTTTACTCATCGTCAGGCTTTAGATTTAACAGGGTTAATTGGTCGAACTCACAGTGCATCTTATATTCCAACTCAAGGCGCAGAAGCAGATGCGATTTTAACGAACGTGCAAGAATTATACCACAAATGGAAAGATGAGCAAGAATTGGTTTATATTGAATATCGCACTGATG
>CAZNCM010000510.1:262-3556 GCA_964571155.1 uncultured Lyngbya sp.
TTTATTAATTCGTATTTCTGCAAATAGCAGGAGTTCATCGACAAAATTTTGGTTGAGTTTAAGCTTGACTTTTGCCACGATTTATAGTCTATTAGCAGTCCAAGAAGCCTTTAGTCATGAATATGTTATTCAAGATGATGCGAGACAACATATTTTTTGGATGCAAAGATTTCTAGATGCTGAGTTGTTTCCAAATGATTTAATTGCGAATTATTTTCAATCGGTTGCACCTGGAGGTTATCAAAGTCTATATTGGATATTAACTCGTTTGGGAATCAGTCCTATTTTTTGGAGTAAAATTATTCCTTGGGGATTAGATTTGGTCACAACGTTCTATTGTTTTAGAATAACTTTAGAACTTTTACCGATTCCGCTAGCTGGATTTATTTCATCGACTTTACTCAATCAACAACTGTGGTTAAATGATGGCTTAGTTTCTGCAACACCGAGAGCATTTGTTTATTCTTTATTTTTAGGATTTATCTATTTTTTACTGCGAAAATCAATTCTAGGAAGTGCTATTTTTATTGCATTGATAGGATTGTTTTATCCGCAAGCGGTGTTAATCAGTACCGGAGTATTGGTCTTACAACTATTTAACAGAAATAAACATTCAGTGGGTTTAACTTCGGATCTAAAAACTCGTTGGGTGAGTATAATTGGACTCGGAGTTGCTTCGATTGTCATTTTATATTATGCAATGAGTTCCAGTGAATTTTCACCTGTGATTACAGTCGCTGAAGCCAAAGCAATGTCTGAGTTTGGAGGTGCAGGAAATAGTGCCTTTTTTCAAGATAATTTCTGGGATTATTGGATAACAGGTCAACGGAGTGGTTTACTTCCCAAATATTTATTTAGACCCACTTTAATTACAATAGGTTTATTGCTTCCGTTACTGTTTTTGTTCAAAAACCAATTGTTTCTAGTTTCAAAGATAACACCAAATATTAAGATTTTATCTGTAATTTTAACTTCATCTATTAGTTGGTTTATCGCCGCTCATTTAATCTTATTTAAACTTCATCTTCCCAGTCGCTATACCAGTTATACGTTCCGTATTTGTTTAGCATTATCTGCGGGAATTACCTTATGTATTTTCTTAGATAAACTATTAACATTGGCGAGTCTATCTCGTCGTCAAAACTGGAAACAAATAGTGGCTTTAAGTTTAACCTTATTTTTGGGAATAGGAGTTATTGTAGGATCTTGTTTCTGGGGAAAATTTCCAAAAACGAGTTATGTGATGGCGAAAGAACCCGAAATTTATCGCTTTTTTTCCCAACAACCTAAAGACACTCTCATTGCTTCTATTTCTGAGGTTGCGAATAATATTCCTAGCTTTTCTCAACGTTCTGTTTGGGTGGCTTGGGAATATGCAATTCCCTATCATTTAGGATATTATAATCAAATCCAACACCGAGCGACTGAATTGATTAAAGCTCAATATAGTTCAAACCTAAATGTACTGCAAACTTTAATTCAAACTCACCGATTTGATTTTATAATATTAGATCAAACCGCTTTTACTCCTGAATATATGCTCGAAAATCGTTGGCTAAGACAATGGTATCATTCTTTAAGTAAAGATATTATCGCGGATATTAACAATGGAAAAAATCCCGCAATTTTACAAAAAGTTTCTCAATGTTCGCGTTTACAAACTCAAAAGATAATCATTTTAGAAGCAGAGTGTTTAGTTAAATTTTAGAAGGAAAAGTTTAAAAGTGATTCAATTGAAATCTTTAAAATCCGGGTTGTCTGTTAGCTTAGACATCTTAATTTTGGGTATTACTCTCGGCATTGCTTATGTTCAAGAACCCCTTTATACTTCTAATCAAAACACTAAATTTTTACAAGGAATGGCACAAGCCGGAGTCGGATATCTCGATCAAGATTGGTTAGCCAATACCTTAGATCCTTTACCTGTATTTACGGCTTTAGTGTGGTTGACTTCGGCGTTCCTACATCCTTACTTTTTTTATCTATATTATATCATTTTATTTGGAGTTTATGTTTATAGTTTAATTGGCATTGCTGAAATTATTTTTCAGTTTGATCGTCAATTTAAAAAAATTATTTATTTAGTTTTTATTGTAACATTACATTGCCTAAAAATCAGAATATTTGATTTTAAAACTCATATTGATCTCCATTACGGCGTTGCAGAACAATACCTATTAGGAGATTACTTTCAAACCAGTAATTTTGGTGTTCTAATTATTTTATCGATCTATTTATTTTTAAGAAAACAAAGATTTTTATCAGTATTAGCTTTAGCGGGAGCAGCAACCGTTCATCCCGCTTATCTTCCCAGTGCAGCTTTAATCACGTTATCTTATCTGATTATTTTGTATAAAAAAGGAGAACGCTTTAAACAGATATTCAGCTTGGGTGGGTTATCATTTCTCTTGGTTTTACCTGTCACTCTCTATATGTTTTTTGTCTTTCAACCCACAACTCCAGAAACTGCCGAACTCGCCAAAAGTTTAATTGTTAATCGTATTCCCCATCATTCCTTTCCGACGGCTTGGTTTGATCACATTGCATTTATACAAATCTTAGTAGTTGTTATCGCGATTTATCTTGTCCGTAAAACTGACATCTTTTTAATTTTAGGAGTGCCGTTTCTCGTTGCTTACAAATTGTTATTAAAAACAATAGTTTAGGATTTATTACCCCTTGGCGAGTTTCTGCATTTTTAGTGCCGTTATCAAGTTGTCTGATTATAGCCGTCTTTCTTCACTATATTTTTAATCAATTTCCCCAGATTTTACAAAAACGAGACAAATTAATTATTTTTATCAGCTTAATCATTCTCTCAATTTATGGTTTTGTGGGAGCAGAAGAACAAGTTAAAGAGTTGCAAAATCGTCCAGATTATGCAGACATGATGGATTTTGTCAAGTCAAATCGACAATCCGAAGATTTATATTTAGTGCCTCATACTTCTGGAAACTTTATCGAATTTAGACTCTATACAGGAGTGCCAATTTTAGCCAATTATAAATCTCATCCTTATAAAGATATTGAGGTGATTGAATGGCATAATCGACTAATGATGGCACAAAGATTTTATTCTCCTGATTTTCGAGAAACCCGATGTCAAGCCCTAGAAGAAGCTATCAAAGCCTATCCGATCAATCATGTGATTACCGAACTCGGTGATACCAATCCTTGTGCGGGTTGGACTCTCATTTACAATGGCGGACGCTACAAAGTCTATAAATCGTTATCCGAAAGGCTACAAAATTAGAATAATTGTGAATTAAGAATTGAGTCAAAATTGTCAACTTA
>CAZNCM010000511.1:0-3543 GCA_964571155.1 uncultured Lyngbya sp.
TCGTGATCTCTAATCTGACTCAAACCAGTTCTCGCCGAGCCCAAATTGCTGAAGTTGTGTTCCGCAACGGTTGGGACTATATGCGAGGTCTCCTAACAGGAGGCAAAACCGATAAACCTAACTTACCAACCCCGGCGGTACTTCGCAATATTTTAATCGAGTTAGGCCCAGTCTACGTTAAGCTAGGACAGCTACTCAGCACTCGCCCTGATATTTTACCCGCCGACTACATTGAAACGTTATCAACCCTACAAGCGCAAGTTCCGCCCGTACCGTGGTCAGAAATAGAAAGCTTACTGCGCCAAGAGTTACAACAGCCTGTAGAGGATGTATTTGCTGAAATTAACACCCAAGCTGTCGCCGCAGGTTCAATTGCTCAGACCTATCGTGCGACTCTCTACAGTGGTCAAGAAGTGGCTCTGAAAGTTCAGCGTCCGGGTATTGATAGAATCATTGAAAAAGATATTGGCATTCTCAAAGGATTGGGAGAATTAGTCGCGTTAACGGACTTTGGCGAAGATTACGATATTTCAGCTTTAGCCGATGAATTTGGTAATGCGCTGAGAGCCGAATTGGATTTTACCAAAGAAGCTCAACATACAGAAATATTACGAAAAAATTTGGCTGACAGTCGTTGGTTTGATCCTGAAAAAATCATGGTTCCCAAGGTCTATTGGGAGAGGACAACACCCAAGTTATTAGTCTTGGAATGGCTGGTCGGCAAACCGATTTTAACGGCACAAATAGAAGGCAAAAATTATAACGGAGATGCACAAGCCGAACGTCAAGCGATTAGCACCTTAGTGTGTCGAGTATTCTTTAAGCAATTTTATATTGATGGCTTCTTTCATGCTGATCCTCATCCGGGTAATCTATTTTATCTTGATGATGGTCGGGTCGCTTTACTTGACTGTGGCATGGTTGGTCGTCTTGACCCCCGCAGCCAACGAATTTTAACAGAATTATTACTTGCCATTGTCGATCTCGATGCTCAACGCTGTACTCAACTAACGATCAAAATTGCCGAAGCTGCCCGCCCCCCGAGTTTGGCTAAGGTGGAAAATGAATATGCTACAATGCTGCGGAAATATTATAATTTGAGCTTATCTGAAATTAATTTTTCGGAAGTCTTTTATGAAATTTTAGCGCTCGCTCGTAATAATAGAATTAAACTTCCTAGTAATTTAGGATTGTATTCTAAAACTTTAGCCAATTTAGAAGGAGTTGCTCGAACTTTCGATCCGCAATTGAATTTGTTGGAAGAAATTAAACCGTTAATGACAGATTTATTTCAACGTCAATTGTTAGGAGATAATCCTTTAGAAACGTTATTAAGAACAGCTTTAGATATGAAAAGTTTGTCTTTGCAGTCTCCCCGTCAAGTTGAACAGTTATTAGATCGAGTCACATCTGAAACGCTGAAATGGAATTTAACTCTGACTGAGTTAGACCCCCTACGTCGTAGTTTAGATGATTCGGCTAATCGACTTTCATTTAGTATTGTCGTTGCTGCTTTGATTATTGGAGCTGCCATTGTCACCACAGGCGCACAAACTCCTCAAGTGACTATTTTGACAAATGCTTTATTTGGGGTGGCGAGTTTCTTTGGGTTATGGCTAATTGTTAGTATTTTACGTTCAGGGCGTTTGAAATAAAAATTATACTAATACAAAAATCAGCCGACTCAAAGTTGACAACTCATTCAAGATTGTCATATCACTACAAACCCCAAAAAGGCGACGACTCACAACCGTTTTCTCCCCCAATCTCAGCGATTTTCTGGGATAACCCTTGAAATTCGGGTCAGATGTAGTATACTTGTATTATTAGCCGAGAGGTGGTAGTTTAACGAAAAACACGTTAATCTCAATAACGAAATGTTGGTTCAAGTCCAACCCACCTCAATGGGGGCTGTAGCTTAAAATGGAAAAGTGCTAGCAGACGTAGCTAGAAATTGGAGGTTCGATCCCTCCTAGCCTCCACTGATAATATAAAACCCGATCATTTGGTGGGTGACATGACCCTTTCTCCTAATGACATCAAACTCACACTTAACGTGTTACAACAAATTGCGGATGATCCGACATTAATTGATGATCATGATCGCTTTAAAAGTTTGATTGCCAAAATTTATAAACAGGGAAAAAAAGGAAAAAAGCAGCAACTTTGTTCTCAAAAAAAAGCAGCAACTCAAGCTTTAGTTCAAAAAACAACAATCGTTCAATCTCAACTTCAGCACCGTCCAATAGCCGAAGAATCTGTTCCCTTTTCTCAGCACAAATATCAGGTTCTTCCTCACGCTCAATCCTGTTATATCTGCAAACAATCCTACACTAATCTTCATTTTTTCTATCATGCTCTCTGTCCGAGTTGTGCAGAATTTAACTATCGAAAACGCTTTCAAAAAACAGACTTAACAGGACGAATTGCTTTAGTCACCGGAGGACGAATTAAAGTTGGGTATCAAACGGCTTTGCGTTTACTCCGGGATGGCGCAAAAGTTATTATTACGACTCGTTTTCCGGGAGATGCAGCCCAGTGCTTCAGTCATGAATCTGATTTTGATCAGTGGCAAAATCGTTTAGTGATTTATGGGTTAGATTTGCGAAATATTCCCGCCGTTGACTCTTTTATAGAGAACTTAATTCAAACAGAATCAGCTCTAGATATTCTGATCAATAATGCGGCGCAAACGATTAAACGTCCTTTGGCATTTTACCGACATCTTTTAGTTCAAGAAGAACAACTTCAGAAAAGCTTACCTGCTTCTATTTCTAGCTTGAGTTTACAAAATACAACTGTTCCTGTTCTCTTAGAAGCTCAACCTAACTATCCGAGTTTACTCCAAGATTTATCCCAATCTAATCTTGATTTTCCCCCCAATCAGTTTGATCGCAATGGAGAACAACTTGATCGACGAGCAATCAATAGTTGGACGCTAAAACTAGGAAACATTAGCATGATCGAAATGTTAGAAGTTCAACTCGCGAATGTTGTAGCTCCTTTTCTTCTCAATAGTAAACTTAAACCTTTATTGATGCGTTCGTCATTTTCCCGTCGTTTTATGATTAACGTTTCCGCCAAAGAAGGTCTATTTAATTCTCAGTACAAAACCGTTTTTCATCCTCATACAAATATGGCTAAAGCTGCGTTAAATATGATGACTCGAACGAGCGCAGATGACTATGCACAGGATAAAATTTATATGAATAGTGTTGATCCGGGTTTTATCTCCGATCAAAATCCTGATCAGCAACAAATTCGCGCTCAACAAAAACGAGAATTTTACTTACCCTTAGATGCAATTGACAGTATGGCACGTCTTTATGATCCCATTGTTCAAGGCATTCAAAACGCCGATGATCCTGTCTGGGGTCAGTTTCTCAAAGATTACGTTCCATCTGCTTGGTAAGAGATGTTCGGTTAGAGAGACAAGGTAATGGAGCTAAGCGGGTTCGAACCGCTGACTTCCTCAATGCCATTGAGGCACTCTACCAACTGAGCTATAGCCCCTTGCAGCATTTCTTACTATAGCGAAGTTGA
>CAZNCM010000512.1:0-3539 GCA_964571155.1 uncultured Lyngbya sp.
GGAGGGAACGGATTTGTTAGAACAATATTTCGATTCGGAATTTTAACTTTTTAAAGTTCCGACAGTTCAATCATTCCGAGAAATTGGGGACTAATACTCGAAAAATTCGGAATCTATAAATTCAATTTTAATTCGACTCAGTTTTTTACTTAAATCAAAGGAAAAACCACAATGAACGTCAAGCATTTTCTGACCGCAATCGCAACCACCGCTCAAGTTATTGTTGACCGCCAAGTTGTTGAACGTTAGAAATACAAGCTCTTTCATTCAATTTCATCACTTCCCCAAACTCCTACCATTTGAAAGCATCCGTGTAAGTCATCCCTTGGCGAAATTGGTTTCGTTGCAATTGCTCAATATTTCTTCTAGCCTATGTATATCAATACTACTAGAACAAAGACGAGACATGGTTCAAAATAATAGAAAGCAGCAGAAGAAGCAAACCCAATTCATCATTCTAACAATTAATTATATGGACTGAAACTTCAGTTGACCAATTGGAGTAATTTTCCAGTTAAGAGAATTGCTTTTTGGGTCAAGACTAAACAGTAAAACTTGATATTCTCCCGGTTCTGGAAATTGACAATAAAGCCGAATGCTCGAATACTCTTTTTGAGTTTTACAGGGCTTTAACTTTTGACTTGGATTGGATGAATCACTCAAGAGTAAATCCCAAAGCAAAAATTTAGATTGATTGATTTTAGAAAATAAAGCTCCAATTTGCTGAGAACGGTTATCCGAATGATTTAATTCAATTACAGCAGTTTTTTGAAGGGTTGTTTGATACTGAGTGGGCGAAATCATTGTGAATCCTTGAGAAAAAAACTGAGGCGTTAAAATCGGTTGATTCTCAAAAGACTGAAAAGTTTTCGGATGATGTAAAAGTTGCCAACCTCGCATTAAAGGTAAATGACTAATAATCATTACTTCGGGAGGAAGCATCAAATAGTCCGTGCTATATAAATTCTCCTCATTTGTGTCATCCCATGTGGTATCCACTAATTGCCAGTTTCCGTCAACTTTGACAGCATTCCAAGCATGAAGTGTCCAATCATAATTCGATTTTAGTAACCGAAAAGTCTTAGGAATCAAATCTATAGGAGCCAAATCTTGACGAACTTTTCCTCCAATAAAAATAACATCCAATCCAATCGCCCGTCCCAATTCTTGAAAAAGATTAGCATAACCTTCACAGACTGCTTTATGAGTAACAAAAACAGTTTGTGCATCCTGAGAAGGTCGTATTCCGGTTTGAAGTACATCTAAATCATAAGTGACTCTACTGATTATATAATCATGTATGGCTTTAATCTGTAGATAGGGATCGGTTTCATGTTCAGCAATATATTGAGCAACTGATTTAATACTTTTTTCTACCTCGGGTGTCATATTACTAATGATGGGATGAATGGTTTGATGCTCTTTCCACGGCCAGGGAGATTCGGAAAGCGGAGGTGTCGGTTTATTGACGAGATAAGTCATCCAATCACTAGATGAATTGAGTCTTAGAGGAATATAGGGGAAAATAATTATGAATACGACCAACGAGAAAATTAATATATACTTGAATGGGATTGGCTTTAACTTCTTTAACTTTTGAAAAAGAGAAGCCAAACTTATTGGCTTGATTCCCTTTTTATTCTTGAGATTTCGTTGTTGAATAAATTTCTGAAATTCCTGGTCAAGATTATTAGACATAACAGAGAGTTATCAATCACGCTTGGGTAGATGAACACATGGCTCTTACATACTTATCTCTTAGTGGATGGGATCTTATGCAATTTTTTCCCAAACCGCTTCGCTGCTTTACCTATGAACGTTTCTTACGAATTTAGTGATTTTGGGAAAATTCCGATGGGAGCTTTGGAGTTGGGGAGGTTCAACCGAATGGAACCGAAAATCTTATCCGATGCGGAGTTAGAGATAATTAGTAGAGACGATTATTCGTTCTGAGTTAGTTTGTTTCGTTATTAATCGACTCAGAGTTGTTCAACACCCTGCTACACAAGGATTTTAACCTTTTTTGTTTGCCCTATCCCTTCAAGCATAAGCGAACGGTGAGATAGAAATTGCAGGAATTCACGTAAAAACTCAGGATTTTTTCTGATAGAGAAGTAGATTCAGCTTGAATAATAAGTTTCTTTGAGTCGATAAGCCCTATGACTAGCATTCGTCGAAGTCCTTCACCTCAATTACCACCTGGTTTACTGATCGGTCTGATGATCGCCTTAGCGGTAACAGGTATTCCGAGTATCATTCGACATATTTTAGATCAACAAAAATATGAAAGTGCTATGTACTCTTATCGAGTCGGCGATTGTTCCACTGCGGTTGAGCAGTTTAATCAAATTATTGGTGCTTTCCGCTTAGTTGACTCGGGTAACTATGCCGAACGTTCCATACAAAAGAAAGCCGAATGCAAGTTTTTTCAATATGGGATTACGGCTCAAAAAGCTGGAAAGTTTGAGTTGGCATTACTCAATTATGCCAAAGTTGCAGTGTATGACAAAAGTGCTTTGCTTGAACCTGTGCGAAACCAAGTTCAGGAACTATTTCAACAAACTTCAGTCCAATCCCTGGCAACGCAGGAGGTTTGTAAACGCTTGGATAATCTTATTGGACAGAATCTCTTGCCAAATGTCGCTCAAAATCTGCCATTGTTCTATCTAGAATGTGGAAAAGTATACCAAAAAAACCGAAGATACAGCACTGCGATCGCGACTTATAGAGAATTTCTTCGACAGTACCCCGATCACACTTTAATAGAGGATGTCAAGCGATTATTGGCTATTGTTACCGTTGCCGATCTCAGAGAGAAAGGCGCACAAAATGTGGTCTCACCAAAGTCAACCGGAATCACAACCGATGGTTCTACGGTTATTGAAATTCAAAACTCATCTGCGTCTCAAATGCAGATTACATTTAGTGGAGAAACTCCTAAATTTGAGGAAATCGAAAAGTGTCGAGATTGTGTATCTTATTTTAATCCCCCTGAAGCTTGTCCGGGAAAAGGGCCGGTCGGACGATATGTATTGGAACCCGGTCAGTATGACATTGCGGTAGAACCTCAAAGCAGTTATGGAAATCCGGTTCGCCCCTGGTCTGGAACTTGGTTATTAGAACCCGGTGCTATCTATCAAACCTGTTTCTTTGTTGTTAGAAATCCAACGAATTCAAAGAATTGATGAACCCTTTAGAGAGTAAAAGAGTGAAGCTGAGAACAGCCGCCAAACTGTAGCGACCTGCAATTATAAATTGTTTATTAATCTTCCATATCCCTAGCCTCATCCCGGCATCTCCTTCTCCGCCTCCGTGAGAATACGGAATCCCGCCCGCTCAACGCCGGAAAACACTTATGATTTTTCTTGATATATTGTTTGGGCTATCTCATAAACAGTGGCTAGATTGGGAACGGAAGCAAGTTTTAGATAGAAAAAATAGAGTATACTTACTCAGAGAAGTTTTGGATTTTAACTAAGTAATCGATATGGCTCATCTCGCCCTAAAACGTTCCGTTCGCCGAGGTCGAATTTTTGACT
>CAZNCM010000513.1:0-3534 GCA_964571155.1 uncultured Lyngbya sp.
GGCGATTTTTAGCTTAGAAATGTCGAAAGAACAGTTAGTTCAAAGACTGCTTTCTAGTGAGGCAAAAATTGAAAGTAATCGCCTACGGTCTGGGCGAATTAGTCAGAGTGAATGGGAACCGTTAACAATTGCGATTGGGACGTTATCAGAATTACCTGTTTTTATTGATGATACCCCTAATATTACGGTAACAGAAATGCGCTCAAAAGTACGCCGTTTACAAGCAGAACAGGGCGGCGCCATGGGGTTAGTTTTAATTGATTATTTGCAATTAATGGAGGGCGGGAGCGATAATCGGGTACAAGAATTGTCTCGAATTACGCGATCGCTCAAAGGGTTAGCCAGGGAATTAAATGTTCCGGTAATTGCGCTTTCACAGCTCAGTCGGAGCGTAGAATCTCGGACAAATAAACGCCCGATGATGTCCGATTTAAGAGAATGTGTCACGGGAGAAACGCTCGTTTGGCTAGCCGATGGTCAACGTTTGCCCATTAAAGAATTAGTGGGTCAAGCTCCCGAAGTCATTAGTATGAATCGGGATTTGCGTTTGATTAAAGCGCGGGCTGAGTTAATTTGGGAAGTCGGTGAAAACTTCAAGTGGCAGAACACTCAAAGCAACGGGTGAACATAGACTTTTTACCTGGGAAGGCTGGCAATCTGTTGAAGAGTTAAAAGTTGGTCAACGTCTTGCTGTAGCAAACCATATGCCGCAGATACAAAATACTATAGAATCTTGGCCTGAATCAAAGGTGATCTTGTTAGCTCATCTGATTGGTGATGGGAGTTATATTTCCCATCAACCCCTGCGTTATACTACTGCTTCTGAAGAGAATTCCGCAGTTGTTAAACTTGCTGCCGAGGAGCTTGGCTCCCAAGTTAAACGCTACCCTGGCAAGGGAAATTGGCATCAACTTTTAATTTCTGGCAATGGTAATCGCTGGCATCCATCTGGCGTTGGAAAATGGTTAAAGGAATTGGGAATATTTGATCAACGCTCTGCTAATAAGCGAGTGCCTAGACAAATTTTTCAATTGTCTGAAAATCAAATTGCACTATTTTTATGTCATTTATGGGCAACTGACGGTTGTATTAGTAGCTACTATTCTCCAGATGGACGTAAATATAAAGCTAGTATCTTCTTCTCTACAGTCAGCCAAGAATTAGCTAAGGATGTAATGGCACTTCTTCTAAGGCTAAGAATTGCAAGCAAAATCCAATGGACAAAATCAAATTGTTTTACCGTTAATATCTATGGTAAAACTCACCAACTCAACTTTTTAGAAAAAGTGGGTGCATTTGGACCAAGAGTAAAACCCGCCGAAAAAGTTAAGCAAGAACTTTTATTGCGAGGTCAAGCAAATCCCAATAAAGATACAATCCCCATCCAAGTTTTTAGCTATGTTAAGCAAGAAATGAAGAACCAAGGAATTTCTCAGCGACAGATGGCAGCTTTGCGAGGTACATCTTATGGAGGCTCTGCTCACTTTAAGTTTGCACCGACTCGTGAAGTTGTGAAAAGTTATGCGGAAATTCTCAATAGCCTAGAACTAAAGAAAATTGCAACTTCCGATCTGTTTTGGGATGAAATTGTCTCAATTGAACCTGCTGGTGTAGAAACAGTCTATGATTTAACGGTGCCAGAAACTAATTCTTGGATGGCTGATGGCATTGTTTCCCATAATTCTGGATCGATCGAACAGGACGCCGATCTCGTCATTATGCTGTATAGAGATGACTATTATAACCCAGATTCACCTGATCGCGGAATTGCGGAAGTGATTATTACCAAACACCGTAACGGACCAACCGGAGTCATTAAATTACTCTTTGATCCTCAGTTTACCAAATTCCGAAATTTAGCAGGAGGCGATCGCTATTTTCCGGCGTCTCAATCTAATCCCCTTCCCCCGGCTCATTAGTATGAAACAGCCCTGAGAAGGAAATGAGGTAAGGATGTAATCTCCCGATCTCCTCATTCCCAGAAGCAGAAAAGCGATTATTTGATATCCAACAATTCCACATCAAAAAGCAAAGTGGCATTGGGAGGAATGACACCACCAGCGCCACGGGCACCATAACCCAAATCAGAAGGGATCACCAGTTTACGTTGTCCGCCGACCTTCATCGAACCAACACCTTCATCCCAACCTTTGATCACTTGACCGACACCAATTTTAAATGAAAACGGCTGACCGCGATCGCGAGAACTGTCAAATTTTGTGCCATCTTCTAAAGTTCCAGTGTAGTGAACTACAACTGTTTGACCTTTTTGAGGAGAAGCACCCTCTCCTACTTTTATGTCTTCGTACTGTAAACCGGAGTCAGTTGTCACCATCTTTTCTTCACTATCCATATTTTGAGCTAAAGTGACATTGGCTTTAGAAGCAATGCCTTGGGTTAACAGAGGATTACTCGCAGTTTTTACCTCTGGAGTGGAAGTCTGTTGAGTCGTTTGGATATTTGATGCTGTTGCTTCTTTTCCAGTGGTCGTCACTTGAGCAACCAACAAAGCGAAAGCACAAACAATAACAATACCCAGGCTAACTAATATTTCTCTCACGGTTAACTTTCCTCAGTCTGCATCAGAATCAACCCGTTTCTTACTTTACCGCGTTGCGAGTCTCTAACGCCAGAGACGATTTTCTAAATCCCGAATTTGACGTTCTAAGCGATCGAGGCGTCCCCGCAACTCATCGAGTTCAGACTGACGGGGAACCCCCACATCTTGCATGACATTTCGCATTTGTCGCTGAAGCAGTTCCTCAAAATTTCCTTGTTCAAGCTTGAGTCGCTGCATCATATCATCCATAAAGACGCTTGCTTGTTCTGGGTTGAGGGTGCCATCTTTAACCCACTGATCGGTGACTTCTTGGAGTTTCTCCGCAACCAGAGAGGTGGTTCCAATTCCGAGCATCAGGAGTTGCTTGAGTATGTTGTTACTATTATTGTCCATGGTCTTTGATTGAGGTTTGGCTAAAATGGTCTAGTTAGAGTCAAATCATTAAACTCAACACTTTGATTTATCCTGGCTTACATTTTATCTATTGTGCGATCTTTAGCTCTGATCTTCTCCAACACCAATATTTTATTCAAAATGCCAGAATGTCCCCGTTGTCATCAACCCGTTGATTCTCAAGCGATCGCTTGTCCCCATTGTAAATTCCAGCTTAAGGCTTTTGGTCATCCCGGTATTCCGTTGCATCGAGCGACTCAAGAGACTTATCTGTGTAGCAGTTGTCTCTACCATGAGGATGATACTTGCAACTTTCCTCAACGTCCCTATGCCAAAGAATGTACTTTATACCATGATCGTTCCGAACCCATTTTACCGCCTCCCCCGGTCAAATCTTCTCCCCAAGGATTAGAATTAATCAGACATTGGATACAAAATAACGGGGTTTGGTTGGTGCTATTGAGTTTATTGGCGGTGAGTTTATTGTTGTCTATTTTATAAATCTACAATCTAACTAACTCTATGCTTACCGAAAAATGCGAAAAGCCCCTGCCTTTAGGCATGGGGATGGATAGCAGTGA
>CAZNCM010000514.1:0-279 GCA_964571155.1 uncultured Lyngbya sp.
AGATGCTTATAGCTATGAAATGGCGGAAAGTTCTGATGAAGCTTGGGAAATTTTAGAAGAACTTTATGAGGACAATACTCATGTTCTCGTGATTGTTTCCGATTGGTTAATGCCGGGAATGAAAGGGGATGAATTTTTAATCAAAGTACATCAAAGATTTCCCAATATTTTAAAGATCATGCTGACGGGACAAGCCGATATAGAAGCTGTCGAAAAGGCGATAGAACAAGCCAGTTTGTATCGATGTTTATCGAAGCCTTGGGACAGCGAAGAACTGAT
>CAZNCM010000514.1:351-1891 GCA_964571155.1 uncultured Lyngbya sp.
ACCACGATTAAATCAGGGTTAACTAACTATCAATCTTCTCAAAACAACTATGAGCAAACCAGTGGTGATTTGTGTTGATGATGAACCAACTATTTTAGATAGCTTAAAAGTTGAACTCAGAAAAGCCTTAAAAAATCAATGTATTATTGAAGTGGCTGAAGGGGGAGAAGAAGCGCTAGAACTTTTAGATGAACTTGAGGAAGAAAACTCAGAGATTGCTGTTGTGTTATCCGATTATTTAATGCCGGGAATAAAAGGGGATGAACTCCTCAAAGTTATTCATCAAAGATTCCCCAAGACTTTAAATATATTGCTCACCGGACAAGCGGATTTACCTGCTTTGGGGAATGCAATCAAATATGCAAAGCTCTATCGATATATTGCTAAACCTTGGCAACCGGAGGATTTAAAGCTAACTGTAGTTGAGGCAGTTAATAGTTATATTCAAGAGAAAAAACTCCAAGAACAAACGATAAGATTACAACAAATGAATCAGGAGTTACAGCGATTAGCCGGAGAATTACAACAAGCCAATCGAGAACTTCAACGTTTGGCTGTGACTGATAGTTTAACTCAATTGTCAAATCGTCGTCAATTTGATGAATATTTAATCCATGAATGGCTGAGAATGTTGCGAGAACAGCAATTTTTATCGGTAATTTTATGTGATGTAGACTTTTTTAAAAATTACAACGATAAATATGGTCATCCCGCCGGAGATGATTGTTTAAGAAAGGTTGCTCAAGCCATTTGTCAACAAGTTCAGCGCCCTGGAGATTTAGCCGCTCGCTATGGAGGGGAAGAATTTGTGATTATCCTTCCTAATACTCAAGCCGAAGGTGCTGTTAAGGTTGCCGAAGGAATTCGTCAGCAAATAAAATCTCTCAAGATTCCCCATTCTCAATCTAAAATAGCAGATTGTATTACGGTCAGTTCGGGAGTGGCGAGTGTCGTTCCTCTGGCAAATGATTCACCCTCTAACTTGATTGCAACGGCGGATACTGCTCTCTATGAAGCTAAAAAAAAGGGTCGAGATTGTGTGATTTATAAACCCTTTTCTGACTCATCTGATTTTAATTATTGACTCTAAATAATTGAGTCTGATCCTTTAGACATCTGTTAAGTATTCTAATTGAATATTAACATGACGATCCTCAAGGGTTTGTTTAAATAAATCCGTCGGTAAGGCTTGCTCAATTGGCCAAACTCCGGGTTGATTAAGTTGATTAGCCAGTAGAAGTTGAGCCACACTTCCGGTTCCTATTCCCGCTGCAATGGCTGTATTTTTATGGGTAAGAGTTGAACAACATTCAACCCGTTTTTGGTCTTTGTAGCCTTGAGTTGATGAGCGAACAGCCACTCCAATTCCACTAAAATAATCCGTGACTGTTGTCATCGCATAACTGACCTGAGAAAGAAATTCAATCACTGCGGTCTGTTGTAACCAACTAGGCGGCCATTGATGAGCAACCATTTGAGTTAAATAATTATAAAAATCTGGAAAAGTGCCGAATTTGGTGACGACTGTTTTCACATCAAA
>CAZNCM010000514.1:1928-2471 GCA_964571155.1 uncultured Lyngbya sp.
CGATATCTTCGCGATCGCTATAGGGTTTAACTTGTTCCCATTTTCCCTCTTTCCAGACCTCAAAGGGACGCTGTAACCCTAGAAAAGTGGTTCGCATCACGGTAATTCCCGCCCCACCGGAACCCCCAACCACATAACTCAAATGAATATTTTCAACTTGATCTAACTGTTCAACACAAAGACGAACTAAACTATTAGAAATACCCGGAAAAATACCCGTATTAATGACTGCCGTTATGCCTTTTTCTTGAGCTTGATGGTGATAACTTAAAGCCTTGATTGTAAAACTGCGATTATCACTCACATCAATATAATTCACTCCCGCATCAATACACAGTTTCAGAACCGTTGCATCCCGATAGTGAAATGGCCCGGCACAATGAATCACTAAATCAACGGATGAAATTGCAGCTTTTAACGAATCGTGTTCGGCTAACTCTAACTCTAAAAACTGCATTCTCGGATCAAGGCGGGGCTGAGATTTTATAGCTTTCCGACCCGTTACAATAATCTCAACCTCTGGGATAAAATGAATAATATCTT
>CAZNCM010000514.1:2523-3502 GCA_964571155.1 uncultured Lyngbya sp.
AACACAACTCCCAACTCGTCCTCGTCCTCCTAAAATTAAAACTCGCTTTTTCATCATTCTATTGATTGTCTATTGTTGGCATTCAAATCAAAACTTGTGATTAAGTAAAAGCAGATAAAATTGCCCGTGCTGTTTGAATATTAGTCGCACAAATCACCTGATAGGCATCACACAATCTTAAGATAGCATCTATAGACGCTCGGTTCGGTCTACGAGCTAAGGGATCTCTCAGACAAACTACAGCTTTAATGTTACCTAAGATAATTTGTGCGCCAATCGTATCTGCTCCCCCGACTAACACATTAGAATTAATCACCTGTTTCACATTCAGATTAATATTCTGTTGTAAACTTTGGGCAACCCATTCCGGTGCAAAAATAGGTATATTATACAAAATATCTATTTCCTTTTGTACCCAGTCTAGCAAGTCTGACATTTTCGTTTCATCTACCATCAGAATCATATACTTGCGATGCGCTCGAATTCCACTGTTGCGAATGTTCTCAACGGCAGATTGGGTAATACAATGAACGAGTTTAACGGCTAAGTAAGGATGTTTGAGTTTGAGATTTTCAATATCATCAAAAGTCATAATGGCAATTTGACCATCACTGGCTGCAATAAAATCAGCTTGGCGATCCACTGACTCTAGCAGTGCCATTTCTCCTAAAAAGTCTCCCGCAATTCGGCTTGGGTTGTCAACCTGATGATCATCGATAATACTAATTTCTCCACTGAGAAGCAATCCAAAAGAAGGATCACGTCCAGTTTTGGGCATGATCTCTTGTAAGTCAAAAAACTTATGAATGGAAAAATATTCACAGATCAGTTCAATTTCTTCCGAGTAAAAATCCTTGAAAGTCTCTAAATTTTGAAATAAGTCCGCTTTCTCAGACATAAAGTCAGAACCCCAAGAGTATATGAGGAGATCAATGATCGCAGTCTACTTTTGGTCAAATCAGGAAGGCTTGACAGGTCG
>CAZNCM010000515.1:0-3073 GCA_964571155.1 uncultured Lyngbya sp.
CAATTCATACGGCGATTAAAGAGGTAACGGAGGATTTGGACGGGGATTATCAGTTTAATACGGCGGTGTCGGAATTGATGAAGTTGAGTAATGCAATTAGTGACGCTGACTGTCAAAATTCGCCCGTTTATCGGGAGGGAATTGAAACGTTATTGAAGTTGTTGGCGCCGTTTTCGCCGCATATTTCTGAGGAGTTGTGGCAAAGTTTGGGTTACAAAGATTCGATTCATTCGGAAGGTTGGCCGGCTGTTGATACTGATGCTTTGGTTGTCGATGAAATTACTTTGGTGATTCAAGTTAATGGCAAAACTCGCGGCACCATTCAAGTTCCCGCAAAAGCGGATAAAGCAACGTTAGAACAGTTAGCAACAGACTCGGAAGTTGCCCAACGTTACCTCGAAGATCAGGAATTGAAAAAGGTGATTGTTGTTCCCGGTAAGTTGGTTAATTTTGTCGTTGCAAAGGCGAAATAATCAGATAAAAAACCCCGCTTTCTTCTATAAACCGGGGTTTTGAGGTGTAAAAATTAATCAAATTGTCAATTTAGGAACGTTTATTCCAAGCCGTTTCTGCGTCTAAAATCGCCCCTTCAACGGTTTTTTGATTCAACATCGCTGCTTGTAAATTATCATAAATAATCTTCTGCAATTTTTTGATATCTTTCAATGGAGGAAGTAATATCTCTGTTTCATCCATCTGTTTTGCACTAATAATTCTGGCTGCATCTTCTTGGGAATTTCGTCCTTGAACGGGTCTAAAATAACTATTTTTTAACGCTTCAACTGTCGAAGGTAATACATTTGCGGCTTTTGCAAAGGCTAATTGATTAGTAGAATTAGTCACAAATAAGGAAAACTTTAGGGCATTTTCAGGATTTTCTGTTTCTCGAGGAATGACTAAATTCATCACCGCAACGCTTTTTTTACCCGTTTCTCCGGTAATTTGCGGGGCAGGAGTGGAAACTTTCGCAATACTAGGGGCGTTTTCAGCAATAGCTTTTAAAAACTGTGGCCCTGATGTTAAAATCGCAATTTCTCCCGCTTGATATAATTCAACCGCCCGTCGATGTCCTTGAGTTAAAACTTCTTGAGGAAGGAGGTTTTTTTGATACAAATCAACCCAATATTCAAATGCCGCTATTCCTTCGGGTGTGTTGAATGCAGCTTGATTTTTATCATCGACTAACTGCACCCCCATTTGAACGAGAGACTGCAAAACTTGGGAAGAATCTTCAGGAACAAACGAAACAAAAAAGGCATACTTACCCGTTTCGTCTTTAATCGTTTGGGCGAATTCTGCGAGTTCTTGATAGGTTTTTGGAGACGTTTTTAATCCCGCCTTTTTGAATAATTCTTCATTATAAATTGTGATTTGCGTCGTGAGATACCAGGGAATTCCAAAGGTTTTTAAGGTACAGTTATCACCTTCACAACTTTTAATACTACTCGCATCCCAAATATTCGATAAATATTGTGACTTTACATCTTCAGGAACCTGCTCATTTAAACTAACCCAAGCATTTCGTCCCGCAAGTAAAGCCGCAAAATCAGGGTTTAAGTTCACAACATCTGGTGCATTTTTTGCGGAAACGGCTGCCAATATTTTACTTTCCATCGCTGACCAAGGCACATCCACCCAGCGAATTTTTAACTCTGGATTTTGGGCTTCAAAGTTAGCAATTAATTGATTAAAATAATCAGTAAACTGGGGTTGTAGCTGCATCGTCCAAAATTCAATTTCTTGACGATTATCATTTTGATTATTATCTGGATTAACAGTTGCACAACTGACAACCCAACTCAACAATAAACCAACTAAAGCGAAAATTCCAAAGCGTTTCCAGATGTTCAGACGTTTCATAGCGTGGGGATGTTTACTCGCAAGACAGGACGAAAGTTGAGGATATTAGTTTCTGAAGATTCCCAAAACCCGATTTCTTTGATTAACAGGGTTTTTGGGGTTCACTTCAACAGATTACCATTTAAAAGATTACACGTTTTTTTGACTTTTACAGGACTTAGATACCTCTAATCTCAAAGGTGCGTTAAGCTACGCTAACACATCCGACAATTAGCCTATTAATCTAAATATAATGTTGCGTGTTTCCATTATTATCCCGACCTTAAATGAGGCGAGTCACTTAAACCGCACCCTGAAGGCTTTGCGTTTACTGAGTCCACCTGCTTGGGAAATTATGGTCGTAGATGGTCAAAGTGAAGATGAAACAGTCTCTATCGCTGATTTGGCGGGAGTTCAGGTGATTTCTTCGGCAACTCGTGGACGTTCAACTCAAATGAACTTAGGTGCGAAACGGGCAACCGGAGAAGTTCTCTGTTTTTTACACGCAGATACTTTAGTTCCCGATGACCTTGTGACTATTATTGCACAAACGTTGTCGGATACAAATATTGTTGCAGGGGGGTTTATTTCGCTGATGGCGGGTTCTCAAACAACACGTTGGGGTATTTCCCTTCACAACTATCTGAAAACCTATTATGCGCCCTTAGTATTTCGTCCCCATTTATTTTGGCGCGGACTGCGGTTACTATTTGGAGATCAGGTGATATTTTGTCGGAGTCAGGCGTTTTGGGACTGTGAGGGGTTTGATGAAAGTTTACCGATTATGGAAGATGCCGATTTATGCCGTAAACTCGTTTATATTGGACGAATTCGTTTAGTTAACCGCATTGTGCAAAGTAGCGATCGCCGAGTTGCCCGTTGGGGTTCGTTCAAAGCAACTTTAATTTATCTCTACATCGGTTTACTTTGGGGAATGGGTGTTTCGGCAAACTATTTGCAAAAGTTTTATCAAGATATTCGTTAATGAGAAATAGAATCTAAAAAAATTATGCTAATGTGAAGTAAGCACTACTTTAAAAATAGATTTCGCACTCTAAACTCAAGTCGGGGAGAGATGAACAGCAGATGTCAAACTATAGTTCTGTGCAATACTTCTTAGAAGATTACCCAAGAACATTATTTCCCTTAGCTACTACTCAGATTCTTATTCAGAATCATGCAAACGAAATTTTTAAGTATATTTATGAAAAAATATTAAATAAATCAGAAAAAG
>CAZNCM010000515.1:3083-3460 GCA_964571155.1 uncultured Lyngbya sp.
TTTTTACCTCAACTTCATTGTTATGCCTCTAAAACAGGTTTTCACCTTCGGCGAACAGTTAAGTTAGATCCTGTTGCAGAATTATTTATTTATGATCTTGTTTATAAAAACAGAAAAACTTTTCGCCCGGATTTTGGTGAGGATAGAAAAAGCTTCGGTTATAGATTTGAAGATGGAAAACCCATTCCTCAAACTAAGAGTTATGCAGCATTTAAGTCATCTATTGCACGGGCGAAGAAACGTTATCGGTTCAGTGCAAAGTTTGATATAGGTTCCTATTTTAACTCAATTTATCAGCACGATCTTGTATCTTGGTTTGGTGAAGGAGGTCGAAGTTTAAAGGACGCGGAATATCTGGGGCAATTTCTACGAGAAAT
>CAZNCM010000516.1:0-2275 GCA_964571155.1 uncultured Lyngbya sp.
AGCAATCCGAATTTCAATGTAATCATTGATAACCGTTGTACAGATATTAATTTCAGGATTTATCATTTGATCATTTTGTTCTAAAGCATCAATTGCATTGCTGATAAGATTCATATAAACTTGATTAAGTTGACCCGGACAACAGTTCACCAGAGGCAGTTGACCATATTGTTTAATGATTTTAATTTCAGACCCTTCTGATTTAGATTTCAGGCGGCTTTGAAAAATACGCAGGGTGCTTTCAATCCCTTGATGAATATCAACCTGTTTTTGTTCAGATTCATCTAGTCGAGAAAAATTTCGCAGAGATAAAACAATATCTTTAATCCGTTCAGATCCATCCTTCATTGAATTTAATAACTGCATAAAGTCTTCTTGAATAAATGCTAAGTCAATTTCATCAATTTTATCAATAATTTCTTGAGAAGGCTGAGGGTAGTTTTGTTGATAAAGCCGAATTAAATTTAACAAATCCTGAGCATATTCATAAGCCGGTTCTACATTTCCATGAATAAAGTTAACGGGATTATTAATCTCATGGGCTATTCCAGCAACAAGCTGACCTAAACTTGCCATTTTTTCTTGTTGAACCAGTTTAGCTTGGGCTTTTTTAAGTTCTTTTAAGGTTACTTCTAAATCTTGATTTTTGTGACGAATTTCCTGTGTTCTTTGCTCAACCTTTTCTTCTAAAGTATGACTATAATCGGCTAACTGTTGATAGGATAATCTCAACTGTTTGATCATCTGATTAAATGTACAAGCAAGCACTCCAATTTCATTATTACTCAGTACAGGTGCTGTTTGATTCAAATCTCCTGTACTCACTAAACGAGCCGTTTGAGCAATTGCTTTAATCGGTTTAACAATTTGACGACCTAATATTAACATTCCTACTGCCATTAGACTCGATAAAAATAAACCACTGATTAAAATTGAAGAGGCTAGTTTTCGAGCCGGATAAAATGCTTCTGCTTGAGTTTGTTCGGCAATTAAAGCTAAATCTTGTCCGGGTAAAGCATAATAAACTCCAATCACAGGTGTACCGCGATAATTGCGATAAAGTCCGCGACCACTTTTTCCTTGCATCGCTTCTTGAATTGACCAACTTTCAAGGCTTTCAGAAAATTCTTTTAAATTCAATTTTTTACTCGATATAAAAACATAACGACTAGATAAACTACTCCCAACATCTCCAACTAAATAGGTTTCTCCTGTACTTCCTAAGCCTACATTTTGACGAATAATTTGATCAATTCGATCTAAGTTTAAATCAGCCGCTAGAATTCCCTGCTGTTTATTTTCAGTATTTAAAAGCGGAATTGCAAAGGTAATTTTAGGTTGTCCAGTCTCCGGTGAACGATAAAAATTAGAAATAAACCCTTCTTTAGAGTCCGGCGTAACTAAACTATATTGAACTAAAGGTTTATATAAGCCAATTTGAGTCGAATTAGTTGAAGCTAAAACTCGACCCGAACGGGAGAGAATAAAAATCTCTTTTAACCCAGTTTGAGGCTTGATAAAAGCAGTTAAACTCTCCTGTAAAAAACGTTGATTTGATTCCACATCAGGGTTGCTCAAAAGAGCTTCGGCTTGACTGCGGATTTCGGGCAACTGAGCCAATGATAAAACCGTCAGGCTTTGATCTCTTGCCCAACGATTTAACTCTTGTTCTTTCAGAGAGGCAGCTGAACTCAGTCGATCAAAAACAGATTGCTTTAAAGAGATTTTAGCTTGATAAAAAGCCACAAAGCCTACTAAAGAAACAATCACCAATGAGAGCAGCAAAAATGAGCCAACAAGCTGTATCAATAGACTTTTTCATTCTTAAATTAATTCCTCTTTAAGTCGTTTTCCATTGAGCAAAAATTTCTTGAATCCGTTCAATTGCTTGATCGACGGCAACTTTAGGCGAGACATTATTGACAACAACTTGCTGAAGGGCTTGACCCCAAATATTTTCAGCAGAGACTTGAGCGTAAGCAGGATTGAAAACTTGATATAAAGAACGAGTTTGACCCTGGCGCAACTGTTTTGCGGCTTCATAAACATATATTGTTCTAACTGATTAGGTTGGACTAAATAAGTCAGAAATTCTTGGGCTAGGGTTTGATTGGGAGAAGCGGAAAAAATCAAAGCTTGCTTAATTGAAGTTAAAGATTTCATCGGTTCTCCACTCGGTTTATTCGGAAATTCTATCGTTGCCATTTGGTTGAGATAAATATCTTCATCTTGTTGTTGTGAACCGGGAATAGATAAACTCACATTTAAGGTCATT
>CAZNCM010000516.1:2301-3455 GCA_964571155.1 uncultured Lyngbya sp.
ACCAGTTAATAGAATTAGGCGGAATATATCCGGCTTGATAAAGATTAGTCAGCCATGTTAACGCTTCGGTAATTCCGGCTTTAACTTGAGGTTTATCGAGTTGAAGTTTACCCTGAGAATCAATAAGTCGAACATCATAAGCTTCTAGAATCTGTTCAAATACCCAATAAGTATCAGAGGAAGCCACAGACATCGGTATACCCATTGAATAAATATCAATTTTTCCTTGCAGTAATAAAGTTTCTTGAGCTTGTTTCCAATAATTCCAAAACCCTTGCCAATCTTGAGGAATTGAGTCTTGTAAACCGATTTGTTTAACTAAGTCTTTCCAATAGTGAATATAAAGACTTTGCTGCATCAAAGGAACAGCATAATAAGAACTTTTCTTGGTGACATCATTATAAAGTGAAGCTGATTTCAAGGCAACCGGAGTGTATTGAGCTTTAATCGACTCAATCACAGGTGAAACATCAGCTAATTTTCCATGTTTTGCCCACAGAGGAGTCAAAGTATATTCTGATCTTTCTGAAAACAAAATATCGGGTGGATTGTTATTTTCTATTGCTTTAAGTGCTTTAGAAAGAGTTTCATCTTCACTAAAAAACAATAACTCTACGGAGTTGTTAGTTTGCTTTTGCCAGTCAGAAACAAGTTGTTCTATTGCTTCATCTTGTTGGGGATAATAGCCCCGATTCCACCAAATTGTTAAAGGGCGATCACGACTGTTTACTGAAATTTCTGGGGGTGAGGTTTCAATCTGGCAATTCGATAAGATTAAACTGAATAAAAAGAGGAAGATAATTATCAATTTTTGCTTCATATTTTTTCTAGAAGTTTTAACTTTTTCCATTGAGAAAAGATCGTTTGTATTTGTTGAATGATCTGATCGGCTGCGGCTTCTGGTGAGACTCCTTCAACCACAATTTTTTCTAAGGCTTGACCCCAAATATTTTCTGCAAAAAGTTGAGCATAAGCAGGATATAATATAGAGTTGAGTGGACGAGTAGAAGCAAATTGTTGACGAGCAACTGAAATATGAGGATCATCTAAGTTATTCCAAAACGGATCAGAAAGGAGTTCAGGCATAACAGGAAAATAACGCCCTGCTGATTGTTTTAAATATTCATTGATGACTTCAGGTTTAACGATAAAAG
>CAZNCM010000517.1:0-2660 GCA_964571155.1 uncultured Lyngbya sp.
AAAGTCAGACTTGGGGCCTGTACAAGTATGGGGAAGCCTTTTGAATGCAAATGCTTGAATTCTTCAACGCTATTAACTGTTTTCCCCTCGCCAGTTTGGAAGTGGGTCAGCACTTCTACTGGGAGCTGGGCAATCTAAGAGTACACGGACAAATTTTCCTAACCTCTTGGTTTGTGATAGCGGTGCTAATGCTGGGAGCTATTTTAGCAACAACCAACGTTCAGCGTATTCCCAGTGGAATGCAGAATTTCATGGAATTTGTCCTGGAATTTGTTCGCAACCTGGCTAAAGACCAAATCGGGGAAAAAGAATATCGCCCCTGGGTACCATTTGTTGGTACATTATTTTTGTTCATCTTTGTGTCGAACTGGTCAGGGGCATTAGTTCCTTGGAAGCTGATTGAGCTACCGGCCGGAGAACTTGCCGCTCCGACAAGCGACATCAATACAACGGTAGCCTTGGCACTGTTGACATCCGGCGCGTATTTTTACGCAGGTATGAGTAAAAAAGGCGTTGTCGGCTACTTTGCTGATTATGCCAAACCCGTACCGTTTCTCGCCCCCTTCCGGGTGATCGAAGATTTTACCAAGCCTCTTTCTCTGAGCTTCCGTCTGTTCGGTAACGTGTTGGCGGATGAATTAGTAGTAGCGGTATTGGTATTTCTAGTTCCTCTATTTGTTCCCCTGCCTTTGATGGTACTGGGCTTATTCCTGGGTTCCATTCAGGCTCTCATTTTTGCCACTCTAGCAGCCAACTATATTGGAGAAGCTCTAGAAGGGCATGGTGAAGAACATCACTAAGCTCGAAAACTGAGTTGACCTCAAAATTCTCAGCCGGGATGAATACTGCTGAGAGTTAAAACGAGGATGTAGATTTGTAGTTTTGAATTGTCAATTTCGTCGTTTAGATAAGGAAATCATTATGGATCCGTTAATTGCTGCTGCTTCCGTGATTGCTGCTGCTCTAGCTGTAGGTTTAGGTGCAATTGGGCCTGGTATTGGTCAAGGAAATGCAGCAGGTCAAGCTGTAGAAGGGATTGCTCGTCAACCCGAAGCGGAAGGTAAAATTCGCGGAACTTTGCTGTTGAGCTTGGCATTTATGGAAGCTCTGACCATTTATGGTCTTGTCGTTTCTCTAGTGTTGCTTTTTGCTAACCCCTTCGCGTAAAAAGTTTGGAGTTTAGGTTTTAGATAGGCGGGATATTCCTCACCCGCAAAGTCTGAAATCTAAACTCTAAAACCAGACAGCATGGGAACCCTAGACACAATAACTAATGATGCACTGGACAATTCTATTCGCAGTTGAAGAAACTGCCAAAGAGGGAGGACTATTTGATCTAAATGCAACCTTGCCTCTCATGGCTGTACAATTTTTGCTCCTTGCAGTCATTTTAAACGCGATTTTTTACAAGCCACTCGGAAAAGCAAGCTCAAGAACGGTTAGCCAAAGCGGAAAAGTTGGCTCAACAATACGAGCAAGAACTGGCAGAAACCCGCAAGCAATCTCAAAACGTGATTGTCACCGCTCAAGCTGATGCGCGCAAAATTGCATCAGAAAAAATGGCTGAAGCTCTACAAGAAGCCCAAAAGCTAAGAGAAAAAGCTGTTCAGGAAATTGAGACCGAAAAGCAGCAAGCTTTACAAACTTTAGAGCAACAGGTTGAACCACTCAGTCGGCAAATTCTAGAAAAGCTATTAGGGCCTGAATTGGTGAGATAATCCCCAAAAATTTTAGGTCAAACTGTTAGCAGCGCAGTTATGAGAAGAACATCATGGAGACGGTAGTATTACTAGCTACAGAGGCAGCCTCTGAAGGCGAGTTTGGATTCAACTTCGATATTTTAGACAGCAACCTGATTAACCTTGCCATTTTGATTGGAGTTCTAATCTACTTTGGACGAGGTTTTTTAGGCAAAATCCTCAGTGAAAGACGAGCCAATATCGAGCAGGCGATCACAGATGCAGAGCAGCGTCAAAAGCAAGCGGCAGAGACTCTGGCGCAGCAACAACAAAAGTTGACTCAAGCTCAAGCTGAAGAACGAGCCAAAGCAGTCAAAGCTCAGATCGAAGCTCAGGCAATTGAAGATGTTGAACGCATGAAAGCGGCCGCTAGTCAAGAAATGGATGGAGAACGAGACCGGGCGATCGCGAGTTTACGCGCTCAAGCCGTAGCAATGGCTCTAGAGCGCTCAGAAGCCCGACTCAAAGAACAACTTGACCATTCTGCTCAAGAACAATTAATTGATCGCAGTTTGGCGTTATTGTGAGGTAGTTAATGAGTGCAATTGTTGGAGAAATTGTAGAGCCTTACGCACAGGCTTTAATGTCAGTCGCCAAGTCGAATAACCTCACCAACGAAATCGGAGACAATATCCGCAGTTTGTTGGAATTGATGGAAAATTCAGAACAATTAAGAAAATTCTTGGCAAATCCTGTCATCAAACCCGATGACAAAAAAGCAGTAATTGGACAAATTTTCCGTGAGGAAATGAATCCTTATCTGCGAAACTTTACTTTATTACTGGTTGATCGAGGACGGATTTCCTTTCTCGAACCCATCGTCAAGCAATATCTCACTTTACTGCGTCAACTCAATAAAACAGTGTTGGCAGAAGTGACATCGACAGTAGAGTTGAACGAAGGGCAAAGACACCACCTTTC
>CAZNCM010000517.1:2670-3441 GCA_964571155.1 uncultured Lyngbya sp.
AGGAATGACCGGGGCAGATCATGTCGAAATCACAACCCAAATCGACCCCGCATTGATCGGGGGTGTGATTATCAAAGTTGGCTCTCAGGTGGTTGATGCCAGTCTACGCGGGCAATTGCGTCGGATTGGTATTCGCCTGAATGCTTAAAACATCAGTCAGGTGAGTTGGAATCTCAGCCTCGCTTGAGACAGACTCAACTCCAAATAGTCAGAACACGGTAATTCTAACCGACAACACATAAGGTTGAGATTTTTGAATATCCGTGCTTCTACCTATCAACAACAGAAATCTTGCAGATCGGTTGATTTGAGGAGTAAATCGTTAATGCGACAAATCAGATTGGTCAATTGAAACATCGATCTGTGTTGCCCAACATTAACTCAAGAGACCCTAAACTCACCCCTCTGTTTACCCAATCAGTGATCACTTAAAATAACGAGAACTATGGTATCAATCAGACCCGACGAAATTAGCAGCATCATTCAACAGCAGATCCAACAGTACGACCAAGATGTAAAAGTCTCCAACGTCGGTACAGTTCTGCAAGTCGGTGATGGTATTGCTCGGATCTACGGCTTAGATCAAGCCATGGCTTCAGAACTGCTAGAGTTCCAAGATGGTACAATCGGCATCGCCCTCAACCTCGAAGAAGACAATGTAGGTGCGGTATTGATGGGAGATGGCCATAAAATTGAGGAAGGTTCCTCCGTAACCGCAACCGGAAGAATTGCTCAAATTCCGGTCGGTGAGGGAATGCTTGGCCGGATTGT
>CAZNCM010000518.1:0-3435 GCA_964571155.1 uncultured Lyngbya sp.
TCCGCGATCGCAGAGTTGAGAACTTCCGGGGACGTTGGCCCAATCTGTCGCAGCGCCACCGCCACATCCATCCGAACACTTTGATCCCCATCTTTCAAGGCTGAAAGTAAAGCTGAAACTGCTTCTGTTGCCTCCCCACCCATCGAACCCAAGGCGAAAGCTGCATTTTTACGAATGTTCACATCGGGATCATTCAAGGCTTCTACCAAAATGGGAATCGCCGGAGAACCTATTTTTTTGAGGGTTTTGATAGCCGATAGTCGGTTCTGTCGATTTTCGCTCAGTTGTTCGATTTGAGCAATGACTTCTGCGGTTGTCGTGGCTTGAGTTATAACTTTTCCGCTCAACAAAAAACCAACAGATAGACACAGCAAAGCCAATTTGGGCGAAGTCAATGATTTCTTTAAACTGTTCCAATCCATACCCGTTCGCCTCCTGATTGAGTGAGTTTTCTATCCTCATTGTAATTGTACTCGAAGATAGAGAGTTGATCTTCAATTCTACAACTCAATCCGGTCAATTGTGTGAGATAGACTGATGGGTTACTGCATGGTTTTTTATCGGCTTTTCAGGCTATAGATTAAAATCGAAGCTATCATCGAAGATAAAATCAAGGTCTAAAAATAGGCGATCCGGTAATGTTCCGTCATCAATAAGCACTCCCAGAAAACGACCATCAGAGAGCTGTATTGCAATATCAAGATTATTATCTCCATTTGCATCAAAGTTTCGCTCTAATGTTAAGGGATCAATTTCATTTCGCAGTCGGCTAGGAACCGCAATTTTATCTCCCACTAAACGGTTATTTCCACCTATAAACCCGTTAAAAATCCCATCAACATTCCGAACATCTCGACTAGCTTCTCCCGGATCAAAAATAAAGATATCATCCCCATCACCGCCAATTAAATCATCAACTCCGCTATCGCCATCCAGTATATCGTTACCGCGATCGCCAAATAGGGTATCATCTCCTTCATCACCAAAGAGTTCGTCATCATCTTGACCCCCGTATATAGCATCTTCATCAAAGCCACCTTCGAGAATATCATTTCCTAAATTCCCAAAGATTTCATCTTGTCCAGAATTAGCAAAGATTCTATCTTCATCGGTTCCTCCAAAGAGAGTGTCTCGGTTTACTCCTCCGCTGATTGTATCATTCCCTCGGTTGCCATTAACCCGCAGTGAATCGTTAATATTTGGAGATTGTAAACTATCGTTTCCGGCTAATAATAATATTTCTGTATTTGAAGCTTGACCTGGAGAGAGAAAAATTGTATCTGGATCATCGGTTCCTCCTAAAATTGGAAACCCAAAAAAACCAACAAAACCAAGGGGAACTAATGTAAAAGCCATGATTGATGATTCTCCAAAATTGTGTTGACTGGTTATTGTTAAAATACAAAAGTTAATTTTAACATAACTTTTTCAGAACTGAGTGACATTTTTATAAAGTTATTTTACATTGGTTTTGATCTAAAATTATTCGCTGATTTCAGATTAAACTTTTTGAAATTAATCAGATCTATGATGTCTTTGTTGTATGACCCATTAACGGATACCAGATCAGACGGGAATGAGAATTGAGTTGAATTTTGATACAGCATCAGTGCTAAAATTTTCTCCGTTATTTGAACATTAGCAGATGAATTTTCAATGGTGTGAATCAGACCTTGAACAAACATTTGCTCAGATTCTGTTAGGGGTTCGGCTCTCAAGCTTTTATTTCTCAGTAAGATACGATAGACTATTTTAAAATAACTTGAGGGTTTGGTCTGAAATTCTTCTGGAAGAAGTTGTTGTTTGAGCCAGTATTCAGCAACTTCTCGTCTTAATTGACGTAAATCTTCTAAGAAAGTTCCCGAACTGTAATCAGAGAAATATAGATAAAAATGATTTAAGTTAATTGTATAAATACACAAAGCGCGATCGCGAACGGATGAGGGTAAAAAATGATAAGCTGGATGAGAATAAACTTTCTGATAAAATTTGAGATCAGTTGAAATATTTTCGGAAATGTTTTGATAAGTTTTTTGTTGGGTATGAAGTCGGAAATAAGAGAGAATTTTATTAACAAATCCGACTTTATAGTTTCCCATGATTCTTAGCCAGAGATCAAGATCAACTAATTGATTGAGTTGAGGATCAAATCCTCCTATTTTTTCAAAGACTTCTCGACGAATTAAAACCGTACTTGGTTCTCCAATTTTGTTAATTGGATGTTTGAAAAGATGGGGATCTGTTAATAATTCTTCTCCTTGTTGAATCGGTTTTAAACTTGACCAAGCTTGATGAATATTTTGAAAGTCTTGATAAATGGAGATCAGATCGGAATCTGTTTCAGCAACTTCATCCAAAAAACAGATCTCACGGGGAGAAAATACCAACCCAATTTCGGGATCTTGTTCTGCAAGTTGTACCATTTGTGTGATACAATCGGGAGAAAGAAGATCATCTTGAAATAAGAATTTAATATATTTTCCCTGAGCTTGAGAAAGAGCAAAATTACAGTTTTGAGCGAGTCCCAAATGTTGGTGAGAAAAGAGTAAAATATCAATTGATGTTTTGTCTTGAAATGTCTTAACAATTGCAGCGGTTTGGTCAGTTGAACCGTCGTCAGCAACAATAATCTCTAAGGTTGGATAAGTCTGAGATAAAATACTAGAAATGGCTTCAGCAATAAACCGATCACCGTTAAAAGTAGGAATACAAACACTAACTAAAGGATGTTTTTGAATCTCTTGTTTGTTTTGTATTTTAGGAACTCCTTGATCTAAAATAATTCTTTGATACAATAAAACTTGAGGAAAGTGAAAAAAATCCCAATTATTTTCAACTGCACTCAACCAAAACTTCCATTCAGACTCGGTTTGAGAGGGAAAATTAACATCAAACCCACCGCAGTCTTCCCAAACTTTTTTTCTAAAAATAGAACTCAGATTAATAAAATTTTGACGGAGAAGCTGAACCCCTGAAAAATCAGGTAAAACTTGAATTTGATTGTTTTCTCCAAATAACTCGATATCTCCATAAATAACGCCAATATTAGGTTTATTCTCTAAAATGTCTACAGAATCACTGATATAATTAGAGTTAATTTTGTTTTTCGCAAGTATAGGAAAAATATACTTTCCCTGAGATTTTTGAATCGATAAATTTAGAACGTTAGCCAGACTAAAATTATCATCAAATTGACAAATAATATAACCTTGAAAACTAAAATAGGTTAAAACTTCTTCTTCATCACGACTGATAAAACGAGAAGTCACAATTAGAACTTCATCAACAATATCAAGACAATCTTCTACCGTTGCGATTATATCAAAGAGAAATTCCCATTGTTCTTTTTCGCAAATAATAATTACAGATAGGTTAACTGCCGTTTGCTCTAAATTCATTTTGACTTCTCAAAAAGATTAACCTCAAAACCTTAGT
>CAZNCM010000519.1:0-3423 GCA_964571155.1 uncultured Lyngbya sp.
TTTCTCGTCGAGTTTATCTGCTCATTTTAGGAACAACAGCCGTAACCTTAGTGATTACTCCTTTTGTTTTACAACTCATTCCTCGTCTATTAGACTGGATGGAAAATGTACCTTGGTTGTTTGCACTATTAGAAGAAACCTCTTTACCCATTGCAATTTCTGACGATTTACCTCAGCAAAATCATGTAATTGTTTGTGGGTATGGACGAGTGGGGCGAAACTTAGTACAAATCTTAATTAATCATGACTATCCCGTAACGGTGATTGATCATTCTGAACGGACAATTCAAGAATTACGCCATGCTAAAATCCCCTATTTATATGGGAATGCTGCTAGTTCTCATGTATTAGAAGCAGCCGGAGTTGATCGCGCCTGTGCGATGGCAATTGCACTTCCTGATCCGATGAATACTCGCCTCTGTTTAAAGCGATCGCTAGAATATTCACCCGATCTTGATATTACCGTGATGGCATACCGAGATAAAGATATCGAACTGTTGTATCATTTAGGCGCAAAAGAAGTCGTCCAACCCGAATTTGAAGCCAGTTTAGAATTATCAACTCATTTGCTGGTGAGTATGGGATTACCCCTCAATCAAATTCAACAACAAACCCAGAAAATTCGGAACAGTCATTACCTCGATCTCCGCCCAGAAGAATCTCCTGTAAAAATTTCTCGCAACTTACAGCAGGCCGCACAAAATATGAATAGTAAATGGTACACTCTCCCCGAAGGTTCTCCCTTAGAAAAAATGACGATTCAACAAACCGATTTACGTCATCTCAGTGGAGTAAGTGTGATGGCAATTCGCCGATCTAATGGAGAAGAAGTTGATTATCCCAATAGTAATACTTCCCTTGAAAAAGGTGATCGGTTGCTACTTGTCGGAGAACCCGAAGCATTAGCTATTTTAGATCAACTGGCAAAAGGAGAGGTTAAACTTCCGTCTGATAGTGTGTCTTGTCAGTGGTTAGTGATCCTGGAAAATAGTCTTGCTATCGGCAAAACTTTAGCAGAAATTGATTTACTCCGACGCTACAGTGTTCAAGTGCAAGCCTTACGCCGTCAAGGTAAATTTATACGTTGGCCCCATCCGACCATGGACTTACAAGCCGGCGATCACTTATTGCTGTGTGGTGGCTTCCAAAATCTCAATCAGGTTCGTTGTGATCTCATTCCAATTATGACTTCAGGGAATGCTAAAACAGTTCCATCTTCGACAAAAACCGAAAGCAATCCCTCAGAAACGAAACAACCAGCAACGCTTTAGATCTTAGGTTTGATGTAAGCGATCGCCTGTCGCCAAACGAGTATTGGTTGTTGATGTTCGTCTTGGAGACAGATGCAGTGATGATCTTGCCAAAATACGGTGCCGATCAGAATATCATTCGTCAGCAGCTTAATTTCGATAGGCTGTTTCTCTTGAGTGTAGGTTTGAACTTGGCGAATACTGGGTAAACCTGTATCAAAGTCAGACATGATGGATTTGTTTTTGGGGGTGAAGGGTTCAACAAATGTTATCTTATCGCTTAGGGCTTTCCTCAACGTATTTATTTGAGTAATATTCTTTGTGAGTCTAGTATCAACGACTTCAAATCAGTATCAGAGACATCCGTAATGCGTCAATCTTCAAGCCAGAGTCGATTTAAACTGAAGATAATTAGCCCGTCTGCCTTGATTCGTTTAGCGATCCTTTTGATTGTCTTGCTGTTTCTAGGGGTCTGGGCAGGGTTGACTATGTTTCGGATGCCTCAACAAAGTTATAATGGGCAACTTCCCCCTTTACAGCCCGAAGAAATAGCCCTTCAAAATGCACTCAAACAGGATGTTCAAAAACTTGCTGGTGAAATTGGTGTACGCAATATTGGTCAATATGAACAACTGAATGCGGCTAAAATATTTTTGGAGATCGCTTTGACTCAAGCCGGTTATGAGGTAAAAGTACAAGAGTATAAAATTGAAGACAAGTTATTTTATAATCTTGAAGCTGAACGTTTGGGAACAGAAAAACCGAATGAAATTATTGTGATTGGCGCTCATTATGATTCGGCTTTTACCAGTCCGGGTGCTAACGATAATGGTACAGGTGCAGCAGCAACTCTAGAACTTGCACGAATATTTGCCAATCAATCCACTCAACGCACGATTCGTTTTGTTGAATTTACCAATGAAGAACCTCCTTTTTTCTGGACTGAAAATATGGGAAGTTTAGTTTATGCCAGACAGTTACACAAAAACAATGAAAATGTGGTGGCGATGTTTAGTCTAGAAACAATGGGATATTTCTCCGACACTGAAGACAGTCAAAAATATCCCCTTCCTATCATTGGTTTATTCTATCCCCATCAAGGCAATTTTATTAGTTTTATTGGCAATCTCAACTCTAGTGATTTAGTCCGAAAAACGGTGGGTTCGTTTCGTCGTCATGTTCAGTTTCCCTCTCAAGGCGTTTCGTTACCGGGTTCTATTCCGGGGGTAGGTTGGTCAGATCAATGGTCTTTTTGGCAACAAGGATATCCAGGAATTATGATTACGGACACTGCTCCTTATCGCTATCCTAATTACCATACAGAAGAAGATACTCCCGATCAAATTGATTTTGAGAAGTTAGCACGAGTTGTTGCGGGTTTGGCAAAAGTGATTTCTGAGTTGGCGAAATAGTTGGATGAGTTTAAATTGGCTTTTAATCAAGCAAACAGGTAGACAAACGATGCCTACCTGAAAGTGATTGAATTAAGTTGTCATGTTTTGAGGGTTATCCCTGACAGATCATGGATGAAACAACAGCAACGGCACTCCCCATCCAATTGTGGAGATGATTGCCAAAAGCAGTAACAATGTGATGAGTTACAGGTAAACTATCAATCACCATTCCAGTACACAGCAACATCATGTACAAGATGGAATATTTAAACAAAGAACGAGCAACTTTTTGATCTTCAGGAGACTGTAACAATTGCCAAGCTTTCTGAACAAAAATAGCCCCTAAACCCAAAGCGATCGCAGCGTAAACGATACCACTGGTGTGTAAAGGATAAACCAGCATGAAGGTGAAGGGAATCATAATTAAAGTGTAAACCCAGATTTGTTTAGCAGTGGGTTCATCTCCGGCAATCACAGGTAACATGGGAACGCCGACTTCTTTGTATTCATCGCGAATCATAATGGCCAACGCCCAGAAATGAGGGGGAGTCCACAAAAAGATGATCAGAAATAAAAGCCAAGCCGCCCAGCTTAAATCTCCAGTAACAGCCGCCCAACCGACTAAAGGAGGAATGGCACCGGCTGCACCACCAATGACAATATTTTGAACACTATTGCGCTTTAACCAATGCGTGTAGATCACGACATAGAAAGCAATGCCTAACATTGCTAATACCGCTGCCAATAGGTTGGCAAATACAGTCAGTAAGGAAAAGGAA
>CAZNCM010000520.1:0-515 GCA_964571155.1 uncultured Lyngbya sp.
AATCCCACAACTGCGATCGCCCCGTTATCGTTTTTTGAGAAAGCAGTGGCGTTTTGTCAGCAGCATCATTTAGTTCTTGTCCATGATTTTCCCTACGGTGACTTTGTGTTTGAGGATGCAGTCGCGCCTTCTATATTCCAAGCCGATCGGGAAAAAACCGTTTCTATCGAATTTTTTACCTTCTCCAAATCCTACAATATGGGGGGGTTTCGGATCGCCTACGCTATTGGTAATCGGGAAATCATTCAAGCGTTGCGAAAAGTCAAAGCTGTGATTGATTTTAACCAATATCAAGGGATTCTCAACGGCGCCATTACGGCTTTAAATGAACCCCAGGAGTTTGTCCAACACACAGTTAATACGTTCAGACAACGGCGAGATGTATTTGTGGGGGCGATGCGGGATATGGGCTGGAATGTTCCGACTCCTGGGGCGACAATGTATGTTTGGGCGAAGTTACCGGAACCTTGGACTCAAGACTCAGTGGGGTTCTGTACTCAGCTTGTTGAACAGAC
>CAZNCM010000520.1:597-3419 GCA_964571155.1 uncultured Lyngbya sp.
TGACTCCCTTCTTTATCTGAGTCAGGGATATTCCCGGAACCTGGTTTCTTTGAGAAATCGGGTTTTTTTTCCCTAATTTTAGGAAGTCCTCAGCATTATTAGCGAAATTCAATTATTAATAATTGTCTATTTTTTCACTTCTCCGTAATTTCACGTAGATCTTTTAAAAAGTTAAATTTACGTGTTATTACTGATTTAATTTAGCTTTACAAAGACTACAATAAATTCATGGAAAGTTTATAGCTTTCTCGGTCAAAGTCTGTTTATAATGGCTGTAGACCGAAAGGGAAAAATCAAGAAAAAAGTAAGGAAGATGTTCATCTCTATTTTAAGCCTAGTCACTCTCCCTACCAACTCTTATGGGTCATCTCTAAACAAACTTACTAATTCTCACAAAAACGGGTGATATGAATCACAAAAATACTAGAAAAATCTAAGTTAAAACAGATTCATCATCACCAAAAAACTTCCTTCAAATTACATCATTCAAAACTCAGGAGAAAAAATCATGTCTGGATTGTTAAACAAGTTTGTCGTCGGTGCTTCCGTAATCGTTGGAATGAGTACAGTTGTAGCCCCCGCTCAAGCAGCATTTGAAATGAAGGGTAGCGATTATATACTTTATAACTCTAACGGAACCAATACCTACGCCGATCCGGGTGCAGATGTTAACGTACTACTGCAAGGTGATAGCAGCAATCCGACTGGAAACGTAGAGTTGTTTGCTAGCAGTGAAAATCCCTCTTCATCTTGGAATGAAGCTACTTCTATCGAAGGTACTTACAAGGGTAAAAATTTAACAATCAGTAGCTTAACAGCCACAGACTGGTTTGGTGGGGATATGACCTACGGGGCTGATAACTTCGCTAATACCTATTTCAATGCGTTCTTTGATGCAGCTATCAAAGATAGCTTTAAGTCAGTCCTGACTTTTACAAATCAGCTATCTTCAACAAAAACACAGCTTTACAATGTATTCTTAGGTAATAACTTCTTTAAAGCTGCAAGTGACCCCAATATTTCCTACGTTACAGATAATGGTAGCGACCTTATGTTGGGTTTAGCAGGTCATATGAACCTCAAGCAACAATACGGTTCACTGCTTGGAAGTTATGCCTTTGCTCTTAATGATAACTTCCAATTCAGTGAAGCAGTTAAAGTCAACTACGGTGGTGTAGAAAAGCTTCTTTTTGGAACTGTGGCAACAGCAACAGGTTTAACAGAACTATCTGATGGAGTTTCTCACAACGGTAACTACGAAGTTTCTCTTCTCAACGTGATTGAAGAACCCCCGGCTGCGGTTCCCGAACCCTCTACAATGTTAGGTCTGATGGCTGTCGGTGGACTGTTCGCAGCAGCCAAGCGCAACGCTAAAAAAGCTTAAATCTTGCGATTACTGTCTATAGTCTGAGTCATAGCAGGGAGCCAAACGGCTCCCTTTTTTTTTGTAACCTCAAAAATAAGTTCGGCTACCTTCAAGCAAAACCGAAGGATACAGTTGTCAGTTTTATTTGTTATTTGGAACGGAGAGGGAGGGATTCGAACCCTCGTATACATTACTGCATAACAGCATTTCCAGTGCTGCGCCTTCAACCACTCGGCCACCTCTCCAGAGGCAAGTATTTTATAATTTACTCACAAGAAGACTATGTTAGCAGAACAGCTATAGATTTTGCAAGGGCGATCGCCAAAAAATTTTCAACCCAGAATTTTGAGACTGACACCCATTCTGAGTCAGGACTGACATCAGTCCGATATAATAACGAAGGGACAATAGATCCTAAATCTTGCTATCGACTATTTATCCTGAAAGCGACAAAAAACCTTTTATGTCCCGTCATTACACCATCCGCATTCATAACCGTCAGAAGAACCAACTCTACACCGCTAAAGTTCCAGAAGATCGCTATATCCTCCAATGTGCCGAAAATCAAGGCGTTGACTTACCCTTTTCCTGTCGAAATGGTGCTTGTACCACCTGTGCGGTGCGAGTGATCTCCGGTGAACTCTATCAACCCGAAGCAATGGGACTTTCACCAGAACTGCAAAAAGAAGGTTATGCTTTGCTGTGCGTCAGTTATCCCCGTTCGGACTTGGAAGTAGAAACCCAAGACGAAGACGAAGTTTATGAACTCCAGTTTGGACGCTATTTTGGAAAAGGTAAAGTCAGAGCAGGATTACCTTTAGATGAAGAATAATCGACAGTGGACATTACTATCTCAAAAAAGAGAGATCTTTTCCCTGTTGTCTTTGATTTTAGTCGCTCTGGGCTTCCTTCTGGTGAGTTGTTCAACACCTAAACCGCCACCACTGGGGGTAGTCAGTCGAGTCGAACGAGTCGTCAGTGGACAAACCCTAGAAATTATTGCTCCTCGGAGTGTAGTCCCGGCACTAAAAGCAGTAAGATTAATTGGTATTGCCGCCCCGGACTTAAAACAAGATCCGTGGGGACTGCTGGCGCAACGTTATCTAGAAGAAATTACTCTCGGAAAAGAAGTGTTGCTAGAGTCTGATCGTGAACAAAGCGATCCCTACAATCGCGTGTTAGCCTATGTGTGGTTGGATGGGGTACTGATCAATGAACAACTGGTTAAACAGGGTTATGTTCTAGCCGATGAACAGATTCCCAATACAAAATATAGCCAACGTTTGCTCTATGCTCAGTATGAAGCCCGAATTTTAGGTCAAGGAATTTGGAACCCCGAACAACCGTTACGTCTAACTCCAACTGAGTTTCGCCGTCAGAATGAGCAACAGTGATCCCAGATGAACACAACAAAAACAACTCCCGATCAACTCCAAACGTTCTTAGATATTGCCAC
>CAZNCM010000521.1:0-3416 GCA_964571155.1 uncultured Lyngbya sp.
CTCTACCCGGAAACCGTTGTCAGGTGGTGTGGACGGCACCTCACGCCGAAGCCCAAGCCTTGAAAGATCTCGATGAAAAAACGTTTTTAGAGTTGCTAGAATACCGCACAGGCGGGCTTTTGGGTCGTTTAGAATTGGAAAGCGATCGCTATGTGTTCCCCGTGCAATTGATGCAAAGCGCCCGCTATATTCAACCTCGACTGGCTTTGGTTGGGGATGCAGCCCACTGTTGTCATCCGGTTGGTGGCCAGGGCTTAAATATGGGGGTTCGAGATGCCGGGGCGTTGGCTCAAGTGTTGCGAAAAGCGTCTGAAAACGGTGAGGATATTGGACAGCTTCGTGTTCTCAAACGGTATGAAGGGTGGCGTCAAACTGAAAATTTAGTCATTTTAGGATTTACGGATTTTTTAGATCGAATGTTTTCTGGAAATTGGCGACCAAAAGTGATCATTCGTCGCTGGGGCTTGTGGAGTTTGCAGAAGGTTAAACCGTTGCGATATTTAGCATTACGCCTGATGACGGGATTATTGGGTCGCTCAATTCATCCTCAACATTAACGTTTAGTTTTCTACTGTTTTGATTGTTTTATTGTGTTTAATAGTCGTCGAGATTTTCTGAAAAAATCAAGTTATTTGAGTACATTTTTACTGTTGGGAGGGTTCAGAGAAGATTCTCAACCCGCTCAGATTTTAGCACCCCTCAATCCAACCTCTCTACATTCATTTACCCTACAGTTAGACTGGAAATATAATGTACAATTTGCGGGAGTGTTACTCGCAGATTATTATCAACTTTACCAAAAAGAGGGATTAAAAATCAAGATTGAACCCTGGGATTTTAGTGTTGATGTTTTAGATGTTGTTGTCGAAAATCCGACAATTTTAGGGTGTGCTGAACAAGATGTAATTTTAGCTGCACAAGCTGCGGGAAAACCCATCAAAGCCATTGCTACCATGTTTCAAACTTCGCCTTTGGGTTTGATGTCAATGCCGAGTAATAATATTACATCTTTGCATGATTTAGTGGGGAGAAAAGTGGGTATTCATGGGGATACTCAAAAAGTGATGGACTTAGTGATGGGGTACAGTAAACTTCCACCCAATGAGATAGAAGTTATTGATATTTCCTATGATGAAAAATATGATCAACTGTTAACCGGAGAAGTCGATGCGATCCAATGTTATCTCGTCGATGAACCGATAGGCTTTGCTTACCAAACCGGAATTGAACCCACCGTTATTCGTTTGAGTGATTATGGTTATGATGCTTATGTTCAGACCATTTTTGCTCATTCTTCTTTATTAGAAACCCAACGAGAACAGGTACAAGCGTTTCTCAAAGCAACCTTTCAAGGCTGGAAAATCGCTCTAGAAAATATTCCGAAAGCGGCTCAAATTGTGGTCAAAAATTATGTCAACCCGAAAAGTAAATACAATAATTTAGACTACCAAACTCAATCCTTAAAATTAATTGCAAACTATATTACTTCTGGAAAAAGTTTAGACCAACCCTTGGGTTTAATTTCACCCGAACGTTGGCAAAGCATGACACAACGTTTCGTTGAATATAATATTATTAAAACCGCTCCAAATCTCTCCGATTCTATCGATTTGTCTCTGTGGTCAGTTTAATGATAGTTTAGGAAGATAACCGATCAGTAACTCTCACAATTCATCGTATATTCTGCCTAAATAAGATATAGCACAACACGGGCGACAAAAGGCAAAATAGGGCGTTACTGGCATTGAATTTATTCCGGTAATTCTCCAAACTGCTGACGAAGTTTAGAGTTTGACTGAATCATAAATAGCCTCAACTCACTTCATCAAGATAACATAAAATAACCCTTGAGCGCATCTTCCAACAGAAAACAATCAAGGGTATTTTTAATCAATTTAAAATGTTGTAGAGTGCATCAAATTATGAAAGCTTTCCTGTATGCAAGAATAGCAATACGTTTGATACACCCTACCGAAGAAACTAGAGTTGTTTCACTTCCGAAACTAACTTGGCAACCGCATCTTTAGCGCTGCCAAAAAGCATCATGGTTTTTTCCTTGTAGAATAGACCATTATCCACACCTGCAAAACCAGTATTAAGACTACGCTTAATCACAATCGTGTGTTTTGCCCGATCAACTTCTAGAATCGGCATTCCAAAAATAGGGCTTTTTTGGTCTTCCCGTGCCGCTGGGTTCACCACATCATTCGCCCCAATTACCAACGCTACATCCGTCTGTTCAAACTGAGGGTTAATGTCATCCATATCGTACAACTGAGGATAAGGAACATTTGCCTCAGCCAACAATACGTTCATATGTCCGGGCATCCGTCCCGCTACAGGGTGAATCGCATACTTGACATCAACACCCAACCCTTCTAACATATCGACTAATTCTTTAACCGAATGTTGGGCTTGAGCAACCGCCATCCCGTAACCGGGAACAATCACCACAGAACGAGCATAACCCAACATCATCGCCCCTTCTTCGGGGTCAATGGTACGAACAGACTTATCAGTTGTACCACTACCAGCCCCGGCAACCGCAGCACTGGTATCACCCGTACCAAATCCCGCAAACAAAACGTTTGTCAGCGGACGGTTCATGGCTTTACACATGATGATGGTCAGGATAATCCCGGATGCACCCACCAACGCCCCTGCAATAATCAGCAGGTTATTCATCACGACAAAACCCGCCGCACTCGCCGCTAACCCAGAAAAAGAGTTCAGCAGAGAGATGACAACGGGCATATCGCCGCCACCAATGGGAATCACAAACAATACCCCTAAAACCAGGGAAATGCCCACAATACCCAAAAATACGGGTAAATTGAACGGGGAGAAACAGATGTAAACACTACCTGCGAGAAACGCGATCAATAATGCTACGTTGAAGGGCTGTTGTAAAGGGAAAGTGATCGGAGAACCACTCATAATCCCTTTAAGTTTGGCAAAAGCAATCAAAGACCCCGTAAAGGTCACACCCCCAATTAACACCCCTAATACAGCCGTAATGGTAGTCGGTAGAGGAGGGGTTTGGGCAGCAGACAAGAACCGCCAAAATTCACCGACGGCAATTAAGGCCGATGCAGCACCCCCCAAACCGTTGAATAGACCCACCATTTCTGGCATAGCCGTCATTTCAACTTTATAGGCAGCGATCGCACCGATAACCGATCCAATCACAATCCCCACTAAAATCATTTCATAGTTGAGGACTTCTTCATTGAGTAGAGTCGCAACAATGGCGATAAACATCCCCACTGCCGCCCAAAGATTTCCACTGCGGGCCGTTGCAGGTGAACCCAACTTCTTCAGGCCGAAGAAAAATAGAGTAACAGCAACCAAGTAGCTTAACTGTATGCCTGTTGGCAAAAACTCGCTCATGCTTTAGCCTCCTTTTTCTTGAACAT
>CAZNCM010000522.1:0-166 GCA_964571155.1 uncultured Lyngbya sp.
TTTTGCCTTTTGCCCTTCGGGTTCAGCAGTTGCTCTTTGATGGAAACCACCAAGACCGCACTGCTTCACCTTTTGCCTTTTGCCTTTTGCCTTTTGCCTGCGCGTAGCGCCATATCAAATTTACAATTCTAGCGGTGAACCCAACTGACTTAAGTTTAAAACATGA
>CAZNCM010000522.1:176-2201 GCA_964571155.1 uncultured Lyngbya sp.
CTGCTGTCACTAAATAAACTGGATTAGCAATTGCCCCAATCTTTCGGGTTAATATTCCTAAACGATCCCGAAATAAGCGACCCATCGGATAAGCGGGAACAACACCCCATCCGGTTTCTTCCGCCACAAAAATAATTTGTCCTGATGTTTGCTGGAGAGTTGTGATTAACTCCTCTAGTATTTTCTGCCAACCGTGATCATCTTGTTCTAGAATATTGGCTAACCACGTCCCCAAAGAATCCACTAAAATGCAAGTATTCGGCTGAGAAATCTGTTGTAAGGTGATGGCTAACTCAACGGGAACTTCTAGAGTTTTCCATTCAGGCGGACGACGACGTTGATGTTTTTGAATGCGATTTTGCCATTCTGTATCTGTAGAATCTAGCTGAGAAGTGGCAATATAAATCACAGACTGACCCGAATTTTGGGCTAACCTTTCGGCCCATTCACTTTTACCCGAACGTGCCGGGCCAGTAACCAAAATTAAGGGAGATAACGGTGTTAATGAATCAATCATAGCAGTTGAGAAGTTGAGGAGTGGGGAAGTCAGAAAGGGAAAAAAAACGGTTCACAGAAAAAATTGACGGCAAATACAACCGTAAGATACGGTTTGCCACAAGGCCGAATAAAATTCCACTGCCTACAGTAGTAGATACACAATCATACAAGCACAAAACCATGTAAGTCTGACCGCCCGAAAGTCGAGGTTCGGTAAACCCACCTTCAAGAAAAGGACTAACCGCCCACAGTATAGAAATATGCAATCTATCTTAAAAACTGTATTCAAACCGGACTCGCGACTCAATCGAATCAGCAGGTGTAACTTGCAGTGAGTCAAACACCCACAATAATAGGGCGGTAACAGTATCAGATTCTATGTAGTCATTGGAGATAATTAACCCTTATGGGAAAAGTAGTTGGAATTGACCTCGGAACCACAAACTCTTGTGTCGCTGTAATGGAAGGGGGTAAGCCCACTGTAATTGCAAATGCGGAAGGTTTACGCACGACGCCCTCTGTTGTGGCTTATGCTAAAAACGGAGATCAACTGGTGGGACAAATCGCCAAGCGTCAAGCCGTGATGAACCCAGACAACACCTTTTATTCTGTGAAGCGGTTTATTGGACGCAAACACGAAGAAGTTACAAACGAAACCGCAGAAGTTTCCTACAAAGTTATCCGCGATAGCAGTGGAAACGTTAAACTCGATTGTCCTGCCCGTGAAAAGCAGTTTGCCCCGGAAGAAATTTCTGCACAAGTTCTGCGTAAACTGGTTGAAGACGCCAGTAAGTATCTAGGCCAAACCGTTACAGAAGCAGTCATTACCGTTCCAGCATATTTTAACGACTCTCAGCGTCAAGCCACCAAAGACGCGGGTAAAATTGCAGGTATTGAAGTTAAGCGGATTATCAACGAACCCACGGCGGCCTCTCTAGCCTATGGTTTAGATAAGAAAAGCAACGAAACTATTTTAGTTTTTGACCTTGGGGGCGGTACGTTTGACGTCTCTATCCTGGAAGTCGGCGATGGTGTTTTTGAAGTCTTAGCCACCTCTGGAGACACTCACTTAGGTGGGGATGACTTCGATAAACAAATTGTAGACTACCTGGCCGAACAGTTCATGCGGGATGAAGGAATTGACCTCCGCAAAGATAAGCAAGCCCTACAACGCTTGACAGAAGCCGCAGAAAAAGCCAAAAAAGAACTGTCTAGTCTGACTCAAACTGACATCAACCTGCCTTTTATTACCGCAACTCCAGAAGGCCCCAAACACCTCGATACAACTTTGACTAGAGGGAAGTTTGAAGAAATTTGTGCCGATTTAATTGACCGTTGTCGCATCCCCGTTGAGAATTCTCTGCGTGATGCCAAGTTGAACAAGTCTAATATTGATGAAATCGTATTAGTTGGGGGTTCGACTCGAATTACAGCCGTTCAAGAATTGGTTAAACGGGTACTGGGTAAAGACCCTAACCAATCGGTTAACCCTGATGAAGTCGTAGCGATGGGCGCTGCAATTCAAGC
>CAZNCM010000522.1:2211-3414 GCA_964571155.1 uncultured Lyngbya sp.
AAAGATATTCTGTTGTTGGACGTTTCGCCGTTGTCTCTGGGTGTTGAAACCCTCGGTGGCGTCATGACCAAGATTATTCCCCGCAACACCACTATCCCCACCAAGAAGTCGGAAGTCTTCTCAACTGCGGTAGACGGACAAACCAACGTTGAAATTCACGTTCTTCAAGGGGAACGAGAAATGTCTAACGACAACAAGAGTTTGGGAACTTTCCGTTTAGATGGTATTCCTCCGGCGCCGCGTGGTGTTCCTCAAATTGAGGTAACATTTGATATTGATGCCAACGGTATTCTCAACGTTACCGCCAAAGATAAAGGAACAGGCAAAGAACAGTCCATTAGTATTACTGGGGCTTCGACTTTACCCGATACCGAAGTTGAACGGATGGTTCGAGAAGCCGAACAAAATGCTTCGACGGATAAAGAACGTCGGGAAAAAATTGACCGCAAAAACCAAGCTGATTCCTTATCTTATCAAGCTGAGAAACAAATTAGCGAACTGGGAGACAAGGTTCCCGCTGATGAGAAAACTAAGATTGAAGGGATGATTAAGGACTTGAGAGAAGCGATTTCTCAAGAGGATGATGAGAAAATCCAAACCTTAACGACTGATTTACAACAGGCACTTTATACTCTCAGCAGCAACCTCTATCAACAAGCAGGTGGGGCGGAGGGCGCACCCGGTGAAGGCGCACCTGGCCCTGAGACTGGAGATTCGGCGTCATCGAGTAGCAGTAGTTCTTCTGATGATGTGATTGATGCTGACTTCACTGAAACGAAGTAAGTAAACAATATCAATTAATTATACTGAGGGTGTGTTAGATATCTAACGCACCTTTTTTTTCATTAATAACTGGAGTGTCAATCACCAAACTTATACCCATTCTTTATAAAGTTGAATCTCATATCAAATACGGAAAATAATGCTACAATCTTTCTCCCCATCTCCTTACCTCCCCATCTCCCCATCTTCCCATTCCCCCTGAAACACAAACGGCGCCCAATAATAGGGAGAATTATAATTATCTGATTGAATCATTTCTAACTGAGTTTCTCGCATGGCTTTAGCCGGATTTGTACCCGTTTCCAATATTTTTCGATAATAATTTTGCATAAATTCCGAGGTAGAATTATCAGCCACACTCCATAAACTCACCACAATTCGTTCGGCGCCGGCGTACATAAATCCCCTCGTTAAACTCAC
>CAZNCM010000523.1:0-3402 GCA_964571155.1 uncultured Lyngbya sp.
AACTGCGAACACCCCACCCCAAAATTAACCGCATTTTGCCACAAACTGACGAACACCATCGCGATCGCATTCCTCACGGAGGAACCCCTAGAAGCCCCGTTAAAAGGTTTTCCGCCCAACCAACCCAACCTGTTATCCGCGATTGAAACTTGGTTAGAGGAGGTTTAAGCAGCCAAGAAACCTGGTTTCTGAACCCTCACCCCAAATTCGCTAAAATATCAGCAAACCCTAGCCCCCACTTAAAAATGGCTCAAACCCTTGATATCACGGGACTCACCCCAGAACAAATCGAGCAAATTCAGAAGATGATAGAAACCTTTAAAACTATTAATCAACAGCAGAAACAAGACGATAGCCCACTAATAACTGACGCCACCAACCCCCTCACCCACGCTCAAAAAATAGTCAAAAAATATGCTAAAAATCGCAACCTAACAGAGGAACTCATTCAAGAACGCCGTCACGAGTCTATCCATGAGTAATGTGATTATGGATGCCTCTGCAATATTAGCATTTCTCAATCAAGAAAGCGGTAGTGAAAAAATAACAGACCTGATTGAAAATGCAAGCATTAGCACCATTAATTTATCTGAAGTGATTGCTAAATTGGCAGAAATTGGCATCCCAGAAACCGAGATTTTGCAAATTTTGTCCGACTTGACCTTAAAAATTGTTCCCTTTGATGAACCGCAAGCTCAAATTGCGGGTATGCTACGACCCATCACTAAACCTCTAGGCTTATCCCTGGGCGATCGCGCCTGTCTAGCTCTAGGTCTTGTTCTCAATCAACCCGTGATCACCGCAGACCGCCAATGGAGTCAGTTAAATCTTAATCTCGAAATTCGAGTAATTCGCTAAAAAGGCTTTCCCCTCAACCAACCTAATCTGTTATCCGCCATTGAAACTTGGGAACGAGGAGATTTAAGGATTGTCGTTTTTAGGTTAAAATATCGATAAGTTGATAGACAAAAAGAGGAAACAATGGAAATTGCCACTCAACTCACTGACGAACAAGCGAAAAAACTTGCTTTTATCCAACAAAAAACTCGACAAAATTCAGATGAAATTTTAGGAGCCGCCCTTGAATATTATTATCAAAAACTATTGAATACTTCTAATAACCATCTGGAAAATTTTAGTAAAATTGGCTTTATTGGTTGTATTGAAGCCGAACCTGACCTAGCTGAAAACTGCGAATCAATATTAATGCAGGAAATTGGCGCTGAACAATGATTATTGTTGATACCGGCTTTTGGGTTGCCTTAGCTAACAAAAATGATAACTACCATGAAGCGGCTAAACAAACTTTTGGTCAATATAATGAACCTCTGATTACTACATGGTGTGTCGTCACCGAAACTTGCTACTTTCTACAAACTCGTCGGGGAGTTCAATCTTCGGTTACGTTTATTAATGCCATGTCTGAGGGATTATTTCAAGTTTTTGAAATTAAGCCTGACCAGATCGCCAGACTCAAAGATTTGATGAATAAATATCGCGATGTTCCGATGGATTTAGCCGACGCATCCCTAGTTCTGTTAGCAGAAGAGTACAAAACCGGACGGATTTTATCATTAGACATTAAGGATTTTAGTATTTATCAATGGAATAACAAAAATTATTTTGAGAATCTTTTCAGGTCTTAATGGCAAAGCACGACATGAGAAAATCGCATTCCTCACCGACGAACCCCGCTTAAGCCCCGTTAAAAGGCTTTCCGCCCAACCAACCTAATCTGATATCGGCGATAATAACTTGGTTGGAGGAGAAACCGGATTTCTGAGAGAGTCTCAGTTAAGAACCCGAGATTCTGATAGAAACCCAGTTGATCAATTCCAGAGGAATCCCCCTCAAAAATAGAGGATGAGCATTGCCCATCCTACAACTTTAAGCCTGACTAAACTCTTAAAAATTAAGCGGTTACGGGGCGAGAAAAAGCTGTTTTTCCGGCATATTTTGCCTTGCTTCCCAACTCTTCTTCGATGCGAAGTAGCTGGTTATATTTTGCTAAACGTTCGCCGCGACAGGGAGCGCCCGTTTTAATTTGTCCTGAAGCCGTAGCAACCGATAAATCGGCAATAAAATCATCGGGCGTTTCTCCCGAACGGTGGCTGATCATGTAAGTATAACCCGCCGAACTAGAATCCTTAATCGCCTGTAAAGTTTCGGTAACAGAACCAATTTGATTCACTTTCACCAGGGTACTATTTCCCACACCATCGGCGATCGCTTTTTTAATAATAGCAGGGTTCGTAACAAAGGCATCATCGCCGACAAGCTGCACCCGACTGCCGAGTTTTGTAGTCATTTGTTGCCAACCTTCCCAGTCTTGTTCGCCCAAACCATCTTCTATCGAAACAATCGGAAATTGATCGATCCAACTTTCCCAAAGTTCAATCATTTCGGTAGAACTTTTCTTACTGTTATCCGATTTGTAGAACAAATAACTGCCGTCTTCGCGATACAATTCGCTGGTTGCCGGATCGAGAGCGATCGCCACTTCATCTCCGGCTTTAAATCCGGCTTTTTCAATCCCCGCTAAAATCACTTCAATCGCTTCAATATTGGCTTTTAAATTCGGTGCAAAACCGCCTTCATCCCCAACATTACTGTTGTAGCCTTTTTGCTTGAGAATTGATTTCAGCGCGTGATAAACTTCCGCTCCCATGCGTAAAGATTCGCGGAAAGTCGGCGCACCGACCGGCACAATCATAAACTCTTGAAAGTCTACGCTGTTATCGGCGTGAGCGCCGCCATTAATAATATTAAAACAGGGAGCGGGTAACAAATGAGCATCTTCACCGCCCAAATATTGATAAAGAGGTTGTCCTTTCGCGATCGCTGCCGCCCGTGCAACGGCCATCGAGACGCCTAAAATAGCATTGGCGCCCAATGTCGATTTATTGTCGGTGCCGTCGAGTTCCAGCATTTTATTATCAATAGCGGCTTGATCGGCCCCATCCATCCCTTTGAGGGCGTCGGCGATGGTTGTATTAACATTCTCAACCGCCTTGAGAACCCCTTTACCGCCATAACGACCTTTATCGCCATCGCGCAACTCAATCGCTTCTCGAATGCCCGTAGAAGCCCCAGAAGGTACACCTGCTCGACCTTTACTGCCATCTGCGAAGGTCACATCAACTTCTACAGTCGGATTTCCGCGAGAGTCTAAAATTTCTCGACCGTGAATGGTTTGAATGGTGGTATCCATAATTTTATTGTTTCCTTTATCTAGAACAACTAAGAACGTTGAATTTTCCAGTTCAGAAGCTTTATTTTAGGGCTGAAACTCTCAATACTCCGGTTCACCCAAGGCAATTTTAATGTTTCCCACCCCAACAATGAGGCAGGAAACAACAGAAGTCAGGAGACAGGAGTCAGGAGTCAGAAGTCAGGGAGGTG
>CAZNCM010000524.1:0-1069 GCA_964571155.1 uncultured Lyngbya sp.
AGAACCCGTAGAACCCCCAGAAGCGGAAATCATTCCTCCAGAAGTCGAAGAAATATCGGAAACAGGAGTTGAGGAAGTTTCATCCACAGAAGAAGAACCCTCACCCGAACCCATTCCCCAAACAGGTGGATGGTTGAACCGCATCAAAGGTCAAATTCCGCCACTCCCGATATTAGAGAAAAACAAGACTCAAACCAGTCCTACAGTTACTCCAACGCCCACCGCAGAAGCCTCCGAAACTGATAATGTATTCAAACGCATTTTGAGCCGTTTTCAGCAAATTCCTCTATTTCAGCAAAATACTTCCCAACCGGAACCTGAACCCGTCCAAACGTTACCCGAAATTGTTGATCAGGCTCCTATTCCCGAACCCACTCAACCCACAGAAACCGAAGCATCTCCCGAACTTGTTCCCGATGAGTTAAAGCCATCGACAGAAATTTCGCCAACACAGCCAACTGAGGAAGCGGTAGAACCTGAAACACCTGTGATCGAACCGGAAACCGAACCGGAACCTATTCCTGAAATAGTTGAGGAAACACCCGTTGTAGAACCGGAACCTGTTCCTGAAATGATTGAGGAAACACCCGTTGTAGAACCGGAACCTGTTCCTGAAATGATTGAGGAAACACCTGTTGTAGAACCGGAACCCATTGGCGAAACAGTTGAGGAAACATCCGTTGTAGAACCCGAACCCGAACCGGAAGAACCGTTAGTGATTACACCAGAAGCCGAACCCGAACCCCTTCCTGAAATAGTTGAGGAAACTTCACTTGTGGAACCCGAAGTTGAGTCAAAAGAATCTAACTTAAGACCCTAACAAGGCAGTTAAGTTTAAGCTAACCTAGAAAAACGTGGCTTTTTTCTGTAAAAGCTGCGTATTTTATTGGGCAAATTGTCAGAGATTGAGTCAGATTTCTATTCAGGGAGTGAATCTTCTATGGCTGATACAAGACATCTTGCCATACTCAAACAGGGAGTTTCGGTGTGGAACCACTGGAGAAAACAGAACCCCGAAATTCAACCCGATTTTAAAAATGCTGATTTAAGATCGGCTATGCTGCGGTTG
>CAZNCM010000524.1:1079-3386 GCA_964571155.1 uncultured Lyngbya sp.
AAGCCGATCTCACGGGTGCGGATCTCAAAGGTGCTGATCTTTGGGAAGCTAACCTCACGGGTGCCGATCTTAAAGGTGCAGACTTGAGAGGTGCTAACCTTTGGGGAGCAGATCTTTCCCAAACTCAAACTTTTGGTACGAATTTTCAAGGTGCAATTCTCACAGGTGCTTGTCTTCTAGACTGGAGAATTGATAGCCAAACAAACTTTAATAATGTTTTATGTCGGTTTATCTACTGTCAAGCCAACCAACAAGAACGTTTCCCCCTCGATCCCGAGGTGAGTTTTGCACCAGGAGATTTCGTTCGCTGGGTTCAAACACTATAGAATCGAATTGACATACTCCCATCGCTAAATCAAAGATTATAGCGAGGGATTCTCAGCGCAATTGCTGATTCTCAGTTCACAGAATCGACTTAAAATGTTAGCGTCTCCGTTAACAAGCCTTCTTGTCGTTTTCTCCCTGAGCTTTTACCTTTTTGAGGTCAGATTCGGTATGCCCTACCGTACTGTTAAAATATTGAGCTAATAGCTTCAAACCTTTCCCTAAGATGTTTTTTGCTGCGTTATGGTCACGGTCTAGCACTAAGCCACATTTAGAACATTGATGAGTTCGAGTGCTTAATGTCTTTTTAACTTGATTACCGCAATTACTGCAATCAACTGTAGTGCTATAAGGTGGTACAGCAATGCAAACAACATTGTGAATTCTAGCAAAGTATTGAAGCCATAGCGTGAATTGATACCAGCCAGCATCACTGATCGATTTAGCTAAGTGGTGATTTTTCACCATGTTTCGTATCTTCAAGTCTTCATAGACTATCAAATCGTTAGATTTGACTAGCGCTAAAGCATCTTTTCTTGCTCTATCTTCACGCTGTCTACTGACCTTGAGGTGTTGTTTGGCTAAAGCCTGACGAGCTTTGTGATATCTATTTGATTGCTTTTTTCCTTTAACGTGTTTTTTGGAAACTTTACGCTGAAGACGTTTTAATCTCCGTTCTGATTTTCTAAGGAATCGAGGATTAACAACAGTATTGCCGTTTGAGTCTGTGTAAAACTCTTTTAATCCTAAATCGATTCCTACGACATTACCTTGATAATTGTGCTGTTCTTGTCTATCCCATTTGATTAGAAACTGACAATAATAACCATCAGCCCTACGAACAACTCTAACTCGTTGAATTTGTTTTTCAGAATAATATACTAAGTTTCGACTCGACCATAACTGAAATTTACCTGCTTTAAATCCGTCTTTAAAGAGAATTTCACGTCGGTCAGCCGATAACTTCCATCCTGTCGTTTTATATTCAACAGAGCGATTAAACTTTTTGTATTCGGGATATCCTTTTTTACCTGATTTGTTTTGCTTGCAGTTAGTATAGAAGCGAGATATTGCTTGCCAAGTTCTATCAGCAGCAGACTGACGAGCTTGTGAGTTGAGCTTATTAACCCAATGAAACTCTTTATTGTCAGCAAGTACAGCACAATATTTTTGCAAATCGTTACGACTTACATTTTTATTTTCTTCCCAATAACGTAGACATTTATTCCGGACAAACTGTGCTGTACGAATAGCTTCATCTAGTTTTGAGTATTGCGCTTGTGTTCCTTTGAGTTTGGCTTCTATTACTAACACTTGATCACCTCCTTATCAACAATTATAGCAAATTTTATAAAGAGATGATAGACTTATAAACAAATCGGTTGACCGCAATTCATCTCACTGTCAAATCAAAGATTATGACGGGAGCATTCTTGCGGAAGATAGGTAAATTTTGGAATAAATAAGTTGTGATCTCAAACTCATTGGTGATGGAACCGTCAGCTCCCCGAAAACCGCAGTTTTACTCTTGGAAAGGATATCGTTGTGCTTATGAAGTTCATTCGACAATAGATTCTGAGTCTTCACAACATTTACCTTTGCTGTTGATCCATCCTATTGGTGTGGGATTATCCCGTCGGTTTTGGTATCGGTTTTGCGATCGCTGGCAACAAAAAGGTTATCAAAATCCGATTTATAATCCTGATTTACTGGGGTGCGGTGACAGTGAAATGCCTCATGTGGCTTACCAACCCGAAGATTGGGCCGAACAATTGAACGAATTTCTGCAAACGGTAATCAAAAAACCTGTATTACTGGTGGTACAGGGGGCGCTTCTCCCAACGGCGATCGCTTTGGTTGAGTTACAGCAACAAAAACAAACCCAGTTAATTAAAGGTTTAGTGTTATCTGGCCCTCCGGCTTGGCGAGTGATGACGGATGCGGGTTCGCCAACTCAACATCAACTGCTGTGGAATTTATTTT
>CAZNCM010000525.1:0-3069 GCA_964571155.1 uncultured Lyngbya sp.
CAGAAAGTTAATGGAAATAAAATTCGACGAATGCCTTGGCTTCATCATTTCATCAAGAAAACATTTGCCAAACCTGCTAATACTATACTCCCACCCAAGCTTCGTTCTGATTTAATTGAACTTATAGACACAATTAATTCCCGTGAAACTAATCGCTCAGAGCTTGACCAAGAGTTACGAGAAGTTCTGAAGTCCGAATGTATTACAGATATCATAAAACTAGAAAAACTAATTGACAAAGATTTAAGTCATTGGTATTGCTAATTATTAATGCTTTTTCAATTTTTAAGCACCCTCCTTTGGAGGGTTGATCACTTCTTGTTTAGAGAAGAAAATGACTAAAAGCCACAAACCAAGCGTTTGGAAAGTGATTGAAGCAATGGTTGCCCAAGCAGCTCCTTTCCAAGAATAAAGTGGAATTAACCAAAAATTAAGCAGTACATTAAGTAAAGCAGCGAAGACTTGAATAAAACTTCGCCATTTGTGCAATCCAGCTCCGGTTAATGTATCTGCTGCTAGGTACTGAAAGCCAAACAGTAAATGAAAGGGAGCCATCCAACGTAGAACAGCAGCCGATTCTCTATATTCATCTCCTAATATAAGGATAACTACTGGCGCAAACACTAGATAACTAATTGTAGCAATAATGCCATAGCCACCAATCACTGGAAGTAGCTGTTTTGCAAGTCTTAAACTACCCTTAATTCCTACAGCTCCTTCTCTAAAAAAACGAGCATAAGCAGCAGCTGAAATGGCAAAGAAAGGGAAATATCCAACATCAATAAACCGATAAGCCGCAGCATAGGTTCCAGTTGCTTCTAGAGTTGATAAACTAGCTAGCATTAACTTGTCTGCATGAGCATTAACGGTGGTTGCCGAGGAACTGACTGAGAAAAAAAATCCAGGAGCAATATTAGAGAGCAAAGTTCTGATATGCAATGTGGGTAAACCCAGCATTCGACAAACTAGCAAAAAGGAAAGTATTGCAGAAGTGGCTGTTCCAAGCATATACAAACATCCCCAGATAAAAATTGTCGGCTGTTTAAAAAAGCTAATTAGAATTAATGCAGCCAAAAGTTTACTGAAATTATGAAAAACTTTTATCTGAGCTGCTTTACTGGTAAAATTTCTTGAAACTAAAGCACTTGATGCCGTTAGCCAAACTCTCAGAAAGAAAAGATCACTAAAACAAACTAAAAAGACTAAAATTGGTGAAATAGACTGGTTAAAAATTAGAGGGGAAATGAATACAGCAAGAGTGGATAGAATTAAACTAGTAACAAAAATTATTAAGATAGAATTTCCCCAATACTGCCTAAAAACAGTCGGATCTCTGGACACATTTTGAACTAAGATATCACCACTTCCCAAACCAGAAAATGGAGTCGCAATAAAAGCTAATGCTAAAACTCCAGAAAAAATACCATACTGCTCAAGACCTAAAGCACGAGCTACTATCATAAAGTAAGCCATTTGTAAAAATAGCCCAATAATTTGAGCTATCATCATCCATGCAGTATCTTTGAACAAAGATTTCTGAAGCAAACTATTGATTTTTAATTTTAAATACTTCATTTTAAGTATTGATTAATGGTAGTATACCTTAGCTGTTTTAATTTTCATCAATTTGACTTTTGTATGAATGAGAGAAATAGTTGTAAAAACAATTACAAGCCTTAGAGTTTTATATTCTTATATTCGCATAAAATTAAATTTTTGTCGAGGACTTTGGATAAATCTGAGCTTTCGCTTTTTTTGTTGGAAAGTAACGCTTTGCATGGTAAAAATACTGGGAAGATTCATTTTTACTAATGGCATTGACGGCTAAACCTAATACCCGTTGACTTGATCGTTCTAGCATTTCTTTGGCTGATTTTGCACTGGCTCGGTCTAGAACTCTGGGACGAGCAACAAGCAGGATACCACTCGCTATTTGACTTAACGTTAGAGCATCAGCCGCGAGAATCAATGGTGGTGTGTCTATAATCACAAAATCATAATTCTCGGAAAAGTTGCGAATTAGAGAAGTCATCCGCTTAGAATCAAGGAGAGCTAAAGGATTCGGGGGAGTAACTCCTGATGGAATAATATCTAATCGTTCAATTCCCTGACAAATTCCACTTTGCAATTCAGCTTGACCCACTAAAATCTCACTTAATCCAACTGCATTTGTTAATCCCCAAAAATGATGTTGAGAAGGCTGACGCATATCTGCATCAATGAGCATTACCCGATAGCCCAATTGAGCGAGTGTTGCAGCTAAATTGGCAGAAACTGTAGATTTTCCTTCTTTAGGAACGGAGCTAGTGACTACAATAGTCTTAATTCGTTTGTCAGAACTGAGAAACTTGAGATTAGCTTGTAGCATCCGGTAAATCTCACTAATAAAGGAGTCCGATGCTTCGATAACCGGAATATCGGGAGTTGCTTTTTCTCCTTGAAAATAGCTAGATAACCGCTTATTCTTAAACTTTGGAATAATACCGAGCAAGGTATATCCGAATAATTTTTTGGTTTCTTCAACTGTTCTGATATATTTATCTCCCATTTCTAACAGTAAAACCGATGTTGTTGCTGCAACCAATCCGAGCATGACTCCTAAAGCAATAACTTTGAGTTTTGCCGTACTGCCTTCTTCAGGAACAATCGCTTCTTCTATAATTCTGGCATTATTCGTGCTTTTATTTTCTGCAACTTGTACTTCTTCAAGATTTTTCAGTAATGTTTCATAGGTAACTTGTGCAATCTGAACTTTTCGCTGGAGTTCCTGTTGTTCTTGTTCCAATTGAGGAAGATTTTGTGATCGCTGTTCATAGTTTCTCTGAGAAGCGTATAAAGACTCCAGTTGACGAGTTAACTCTACACGTTTAATCTCATTGGCAATAAATCTCTCTAACTGATTGTTTTTTTGACCATCTGAAAATCGCAATAAACCTTCTGGAACGATGCCTTGACTTCCTAACGCTTGTTCCACTTGGTCTTGTAAAGCTGCATTGAGTGCATCTCGTTTTTGTTTCAAAGCAATAATTCTTGGATTTTGATCCTTAAAACGTTTCCTTTCATTCACCA
>CAZNCM010000525.1:3093-3367 GCA_964571155.1 uncultured Lyngbya sp.
TAACCCAACCTGAGTTTGTAGAGATTCTGCCAGAGCGTTAACCCCGCTTAATTCTGACTCTAAAGTGGTAATTTGACGATTTAACTCGGCTAGTTCAGTTACGGCAGTTCTAAATTCTGCATCTAAATCTAAAACTTGATTTTTTTCTTTAAAACTCCGTAAAGCTTGTTCGGCTCGAAAGACTTCTTCTTGTACCTTTGGAAGCTGCTGAGAGATAAATTCTCGGGCTTCTATTGCATCTTCCTGGTTCATATCAACATTAGTTTGCATATAA
>CAZNCM010000526.1:0-3357 GCA_964571155.1 uncultured Lyngbya sp.
AGCGGAAAATATTAAAGCGGGTAATCGTTTCCGGGCCGACAAAATCGGTAATTCTAATCAAACTACTCAACGGAATCATCTCATTATTGCGGGATCGAACGTAGAGTTTATCAATATCGTTAGGTACCGCCCTGGCTTCGGCTTCAGCTTGGATGTAAACCCGATATTGTCGCTGTCCGAGAACAAAATCACTCACATAAGCCGAACCGATATAGGTCTGTAACGTTCTAAAAATATCGCTGACATTAACGTTGAGAACATTGGCGCGATCGCGAAGAACTTCGATCTGTTTCTGAGCCTTATTTGCCGTAAATTGACTAAACGCCGCGCCTACCGCCGGATATCGATCTGAGTTCACCGCCGCAATCAGGCGATTACCATTTTCCAGTAACGTCGAAATCGGTAAATTCCCGGTGCGATCTTGCAGTTGAAACTCAAAACCTCCCGTACTACTCAAACCCTGAACAGGCGGGGCATTCACCGCAAAGGCTCTCACAGACGCCACAGTTTGCAAAGACCCATTCACCCGACGCAAAACACCATAAACAGACTCGTCTGGGTTCGGGCGTTCTGACCAGGGTTTGAGCGGAACAAACATAATCCCCTGACTGGGGTTAACTCCGGTAAAACTAAACCCCGCAATTCCGAATGTCGCCTCTACTTCCGGAACTTCTAAAACCTTATCGGTAATTTCGTCTATCGCTTCTGCGGTGTAGTTTAAGGAAACCCCGTCGGTCGCTTGAATCAGAATAATAAAATAACCTTGGTCTTCTTCCGGTACAAATCCCCCCGGCACCCATTGATACATCAAAAAGGTGAGAACCAAACCCCCCACAAAAATTCCCATTACCAGGGTATTGATTTTGATCAGAAAATTCACCAGTTTGGCATATTTATTTTGCAACCAATCAAACCCCTGATTAAACTTTCTAAACAGCCATCCAAGCGGCCCTTTGGTTTGATCTTTCGGCCGCAACAGTACCGCAGCCATACTGGGTGAAAAACTCAAAGCATTAAAGGTCGAACAGGCAACCGCAAAAGCAATTGTTAAGGCAAATTGTTTGAAGATAATTCCAGTTGTTCCCGGAAAGAAAGACACCGGAATAAATACCGCCATCAACACCAAAGAAGTCGCAATCGTTGCCCCTGTGAGTTCTTGCATCGCGTCTAGGGCAGCTTGACGGGGTTTCATCCCCTGTTCAATTTTCAGAGAAATCGCCTCAACAATTACAATCGCATCATCGACCACCAAACCTGTAGCCAGAGTACAAGCAAATAGCGTCAGGGTATTGAGTTCAAATCCCATTATTTTTAACCCTGCCATTGCCCCAATTAACGCCACCGGAATCGCAACGGCTGGAATCAAAGTTGTCCGCCAATCTTGTAAGAAAATAAAGATCACTAAAATAACTAAACCAATCGCCTGAGTCAGCGTAACCACCACTTCTTCCAAAGAAGCCGAAATAAATAACGTGGTGTCGTAGGGAATTTCATAGTTTAATCCCGGTGGAAAACTCTCACTCAACTCCGCCATGGTCGTTTTGATGTTATTGGCGACTTCTAGGGCATTACTTCCCGGAAGCTGATAAATCGCCAACCCGACCGTCGGCTGACCTCTAAAGGTGGCGACCGTACTATAACTCTCTGCTCCCAGTTCGGCTCGACCCACATCTCGCAACTGAACCAGTGTCCCATCATCCCCAACTTTTAGCACTAAATCTTCAAATTGGTCAACGGTTAAACGGCTGGTTGCTTGTAAAGGAATTTCAAAGCGCTGACCTTCCGGTGCTGGACTCTGGCCTAATGTTCCCGCACCCACCTGAATATTTTGTTGCTGTAGTGCCGCCGTCACATCTTGAGCGATCAATCCTCGTGCTGCCATTCGTTGGGGATCGAGCCAAATTCGCATTGCATACTGCCGTTCCCCAAAAATCGTCGCCTGACCTACCCCTGGAACTCGCCGAACCTGGTCTAGAACACTAAGATCGAGGTAGTTACTCATAAAGATATCGTCGTAGAGATATCTCCCGTTATCATCGGTATCCGAGTAAAACCCGATCACCAGCAGAATACTCGGAGAAGAGGCATTAACAGAGATTCCCGTTTGTCGAACAGCATCCGGTAAGGTCGGTTCCGCCTGAGAAACTCGGTTTTGTACATTAACTTGAGCGATATCTCGATCAACATCAACAGGGAAAGCGACAGAAATATTAGAAACGCCGTTGTTTCCAGTATTGGAGGAGATATATCTCATATCCTCAACCCCGTTAATTTCCCGTTCTAAAATGGTGGTGACGGTAGTTTCCGTTGTTTGAGCATCTGCCCCAATATTGACCGCAGTCACGTTAATTTGAGTGTTTGCTAGTTGGGGTAACTGAGTAATGGGCAGCAAAGGAATACAGACAGCCCCAACCAAAATAATAATAATGGTACAAACCGTTGTCAGAACGGGTCTTTTAATAAATGTGCTAACAAATAACAACATAAGAATCAGCAGGGGTAGATGAGTTCAGGCTTGGGAGTACCGATTGTTAGCGTTCGCAGGGCGTGCCGTTAGGCCTAGAGTCGGACTCTATTTTAAACTTTTCTTTGAAGATACTTGTCTTTGAACGTCTTGATGTTTTCAAGTCTAAACGGGCTTCAAAAAATCAATCTTTTTTCTAACAAAAGAATCAAAGCACCAGAATTGCCTTCCAGTTTATCAGACTCCTTGCCTTCTGATAGATAAACAATTTTTTTATTCATTGAGCGATGGGCTGATATTCCATACTGTTTGACCGCAGCATTTGCTTTTAGAGTAAATTCCTATTAGCTCAACGAACGCCCCGACTCTCAATTACTCAGACGGTGATCCGGCTTCTTGCTGTTGATTGGGTTCCGTAACGGGCGTACCATCCCGCAGTTTAATCACCCCTTCGGTGACAATGCGATCGCCGGCTTTTAACCCCGATAAAACTTCAAAGCTTTGACCCTGCATACTCCCTAACTCCACAGGTGTTTGCTTGGCGATCTGCATTTGCTGACCGTCTTGATTTTCTTCTTCGACGACAAACACAAAGCTTTGAGCGCCAATGCGGTTAATTGCCGTTGTTGGTACTGTAATTCCCGCAAGTTGTTCCCAAATCACTCTCGCTCGCACAATTTGGTCAGTTCGTAGTTTGTTATCTTGGTTGTTGTAAATCGCTTTAACTAAAATCGTTTGGGTTTCCGTTCCCGCACTGGGAGAAACATAGGAAATCCGGCTTGTACCAATCTGTTGACCTGTTTCTTGAGAGATCAGTTCAACCGGAGTCCCGACTCGAATTTGAGACAATCGTCCTACGGGGATATCGATATTGACTTCTAATTAATCATTTT
>CAZNCM010000527.1:0-3355 GCA_964571155.1 uncultured Lyngbya sp.
AAAATCCATGTTGTGATTCCTCCTTAATTAGATCTTAGGGGTCAGGACGGCAGGCAAGCGCAGCCTTAAATCCTGGGGCGAGATCCGAACGATAGTGATCCGGGGATGGTATTTCTCCGGACAGGGTTGAGAAGACAAGTTGCACCTATGGTCTCCTATAGACTCGAGTCTATCCAGGTTCAAATCTCTATATCTTTAAGTCTATGTGCTTAAGTTTATCTTAAAATCTGCACAAATTTGCGATCGCTCTACATGGATCTGCTAAGTAATGTCAAATTCAAATTATAAGTTTTCCTTATTTTTTTTCAGAAAACCCGTATACCTCTGGTCATAGCGCCAAAATGATAAGTGTTTTTTATAAAATGCTTCCGCTAATCTGAGTCAATCTTTCTCAAGAGAAGGTAGTGGATTCACCGATCTTTGGCATAATCTTAAAGGTATGGTTCAAGGCAAAACCATAGGGTCTTGCCCTGAATTGTCGTAACAGAACGCATCAAGAGGTAACCCACATGACCCAGAAAGCCAGCAAGCTCGTTATCGTCACGGAAAAGGTGCTGCTGAAAAAGGTCGCCAAGATCATCGACGAAGCCGGGGCTACCGGTTATACGGTGGTGGCCGCAGGCGGGAAAGGCAGTCGCGGGGTGCGCTCGTCGGGACAACCCACCGTTGGCGACACCTTCTCGAATGTAAAGTTCGAGGTGCTTACCCCCAATCGGGATATGGCTGTGAAGATTTCGGATGAGGTTGCAGCGCAGTTTTTCGACGATTACTCGGGCATCGCCTATGTCTGTGACGTGATGGAGGTACTGCACGCGCACCAGTTCTGATTCAAAACCCCAGCAATTCTCATTTGGGCAAGAAGCTGTTCAAGCACTGGGAATCTCGGTATTGTCATGATATCTCAGAGATCCAAGAGAACTAGAGCAGTTGCAAGAACGGGGTTTGTTTGACTCCATGGTCGGTTCGTTTCGCCAGCGTTTGTCGTCGCTATCGGACAAACGCACGGGCAAAAATACCCGCTATGGGATGGAGGATGCCGCTTTGAGCGCGTAAGCGCGTGTTCTTCACCCGAACCCCGTCCTTATCTTGATGAAATTTATGTGAACTACCAACACTATAATCGCTTCGATTTAGTGTCGGCTTCTAATGTCGCGGGGGAATGCCTCAGAACGGACTTACGTCCCAACCTTGGTCTTACTTCCCCTCCATTAGCAGAAACGGCTGTTCCATCCGTTTGTAGTATTCTGATGCCTTCCGCTCTAATGTTCGTTGCTGCATTACCATCACGATCATGACGAGTGCCGCAATTGGGACAAGTCCACTCTCTAATATCAAGCGGTAATTCACCAATCTGGTAATAGCAGTTAGAGCAGAGCTTTGAACTAGGGAACCATCGGCTAATTTCTAGTAACTTACCGCCTTTTTTTTCTAGCTTGTCAGCCAGGAAATTGACAAAGGTTCCCCATCCTGTATCAGAAATAGCTTTAGCTAAATTATGATTGCGTACCATACCTTTGACATGAAGATTTTCTACTGCGACAACTTGGTTTTCATTGACGAGTTTTCTTGATAACTTATGTAGAAAATCCTGACGGGATTTTGCTACCCGTTCGTACACTTTAGCTACGGTTTTTCTAGCTTTATTTCTTGAGTTACTCCCTTTTTGTTTTCTCGCTAGTTTTTGTTGCTTGCGTTTAAGGTTTCTCTCGTGTTTTGCCAGGTGTCTGGGGTTGCCATACTTAGAGATTTTACTCCCATCACTTGTAATAGCAAAATGAGTTAATCCTAAGTCAACCCCAATTATCTTACCCTCTGTCGAACACGGAGGATTCTCACCTTTGACCTCAGTTAATATCGACGCCAAGTATTTGCCTGATGGGTCTAGACTAACTGTTACAGTCTTGATTTTTCCTTCTATATCCCTGTGTAACTTGGCTTTGACTTTGCCAACTTTTCCCGGAAATTTAACAAATCCATCAAGCACTTTGACGTTTTGAGGATACTGAATTGACTGTTTACCGTGCTTTGACTTGTAGCGAGGGAATCTAGCGCGTCCTGCAAAAAAGTTTTTGTAGGCTGTTGTTAGATTGAGCGTCGTTGCTTGCAGAACTTGGCTATAACATTCAGCCAACCATATCGTTTCTTTCAATTTCTTGAGTTTTGGCAAGAAGGCATTAAGTGCTGACTGACTCAGGCTTTTGCCCGTTTCTTTGTAGGTTTCGATTGACTTGTTTAGACCGTAATTCCACCACCATCTAGCACAACCAAAGTGCTGAGACAGCAATACCTGCTGATCTGGTGTTGGATAGAGTCGAACCTTAACCGCTTTGTGTAGCATCTCAATACCGCCTTACTACATTATACATAAAACAGTAACAATATCAAGAAGACTTGGAAAACGGAGGGACGTAGTTTTCCCCGACTTTTATCCCACCACCAATCTGAGTACAGATATAGTGGGGGACTTCCCGTCGGCTTAGTTAAAAAAGACAGAATCAACGACCCAAATCAGTATTTTAACGTTTGCTGAATATCCAAAGCTAAAAATCGATCCACAGGCAGATAAATCCAACTCATCGAAGATTGAGCATCTCCTCCCAACTTTTGAAAACCTAAAGTTTGGATTAATGCTTCAAAACTGGGATGAATTAATAACGCATATAAATCACAAATATTCGGAAAATCTTGCTGCATCTTGACCAAAACTTGCTGAACATCTTGCAAAAATATGACTTGATAATCTTGCTGATAGACGCGATCAATCATCCAACTCCGAATAAATATAGATAAACAATTTTCATCACCCGGTTTTGCCATCTCAAACGCATCCACATCCGAAAAGGCTAAACTAATGCTGCGACTGGGTGGAGTAAAAAACAAATTTTCAGATTTTTTCGCAGTGGGGAATAATAGATAAAAACCGACTGGATGTAAGTTATCACTACGACGCAATACTCGCATTCCGGTAGAATACTGTTGAGCAAAATGGCGCAGATGTTGAGCCAAACGATGAGGAACAGCATCAGTCGTTCCATACATCCAGTTGTAATAGGGTGCTAATTGATTGGCGATAGGAATGGTATCACAACGAGGATCAAAAGCATCTGGCTGAACCTGAACCACTTGCTGCGGCGGTGGTTGTTGAGGATCAGACAAACTCATAATATCCAACATCGGTTGAATTTCAATACAAGTGGTTGTCCCATCAAAAAACTTTTTAATCAGTCCCAGTCGTTCTAATTTATCTAACATCATCCCTGCGGCGCGATCGCTTCCTCGTTCTGAGTCACAATAAAATAATTCCCCCGCTTCTCTTTGAGTACAGGCGATCGCTTCTAGGGGAAATTCTAACTCA
>CAZNCM010000528.1:0-1750 GCA_964571155.1 uncultured Lyngbya sp.
CAATTGAGGAGTAGACTGACAACCTTTCCCTTTTAGCTTGTGAAGATTTCTCTTCGTTAATCTGATTCCTGTCTGTTTATCCGTTGATCCTCACTGGGCAGTTGTGCTGATTTCTCAGGAACAAGTTTGCCGAATTTAAAGAATCAATTCTCTGTGTAAGTAGTCCAAAGAATTACTGTAACGGAGAACACAGACAAGCCCATTCAACTGATACTCTCGGATGAATTTCAACCTTTGTTGAAGTCAAGACCGAGTGTCTAAGTTTATAGAGCCAACCTACTTTGAACGAAATTTTCATTCTGTATAGAGTTTGTCTCTTGAGTCACTGGTTAAACATCGTTTGTTTTAGATTTAATGATGGATTCTAGCACAATCACTTCGGGGACGGTTCGGGTTTCTGTGTTGAACGGATTGCTAACCTAACGGATTAGAGATGTCCCACAAGCTTGCCCAAAGTCAATGAATCAGCGATTGTCGAACCCATCGGAATCAACCGGAATCTATGGAGTAAACTGATGCTGAATGCAAATTTTCTTAAGCTTCCTTTTAATCTTAATGTTTTTTAGAGTAAGGTTGGCGTGAACGATCACAAATCTGCTGATACCAACTCCCCAAAGTGCGGCTAAACTCTCGATGCTGTAAGCCGCTTCTCCAGAGAATGAGAGCATCTTCTCCGGTATCAGAATAATAATGGCGTCGGCGTCCGGCTTCTTTAAACCCAAATTTACGGTAAAGAGCCAGCGCTTTGTCGTTGGAGACTCGGACTTCTAAAGTCGCTCGTTCGAGTTGACGATGCCAAGCTGATTTCAGTAAGGCATACAGCAACCCCTGTCCTAAACCCCGTCCCTGATAATCGGGATGAATCAATAGTAAAGTAATATGAGCTTCCTCTAAAATCGCCCACAGACAGCCAACTCCAACGAGAGTCTGATTGGGTCTTAAAGGGGAATCTTGCACCTCAAATCTCAAGTTTTGCCCCCTGAGAGTAGGAGTTGTACTGTCCTCAACCACCACCCAAGCCAGCAAGTCACTATTGGGACTGTTTAGCTCCCGTTGATAACCGGACAGTGTCCACAGTCCTCCTAAACACTGTTGATCGAGTTCAGCAGCAGCAGGAAGCTGCGAAGATGTTAAAGATTGAAGTTCTAACCAAACCACGTTGAAGTCACTCTTGCTATGTCGGGTATCGGCTCAATTTTAGCGATCAGTCGGGGAAATTTTTCGCTCTCAGTCTTGCTGAAAAGGTTCAGTCGGAAAGCAAAGCTGGATGATTGTTTAGTCCAGATTTTGATGTACAATCAAGTTGGTCATTGACCCGCCTGAGCGCGTACCGCCCAGTTCACAGAAGCTGAAACCCACTGTACACTATAAGTCCGTGTATGGGAGGGATGCCCAAAAAAGATTCAAACAACCGGGGAGCAAAGCTGACTTCGGTTAGCCGTGGCAATGACCCTGTAAAACCGGAAGTGACCATGCCGTTGGGCGGGTAGTGGCGTGACCGGGATTAACTCAATATACACAAGCGTGGAAAACTCAGGACTCCAATATCTACCTCAATCAACACAGATCCCCGAAATTCGCTCACCGAACCAGGAACTTTTACCTCTGAGCGCTCGGGTCAACGATCACGATCACCTAGAGATTGGTGGCTGTGATGTCAAGCTTCTGGTTGAGCGATTTGGCTCACCTCTCTACATTGTAGACGAACAAACCCTACGTGCGGCTTGTCGCCAGTATCGAGAAGCGTTTG
>CAZNCM010000528.1:1760-3325 GCA_964571155.1 uncultured Lyngbya sp.
GTGAGTCTCTTGTTCTCTATGCCTCGAAAGCTTGGAGTTGTTTGGCGATTTGTGCTTTAGTCGCATCAGAAGGCTTGGGTTTAGATGTGGTTTCGGGGGGTGAACTCTACACCGCGATCACCGCTAATGTTGATCCTAAGACGCTCTATTTACATGGAAATAATAAATCTAGAGATGAGATCCTCTTGGCTATAGAGACGGGTTGCACGATTGTGATCGACAATTGGCTGGACTTACAAATGCTTGCTCAGTTGTCGGAACGCAGATCAACTCAAGCTCCAATTCGAGTGATGGTTCGTTTGACACCGGGAATTGAATGTCACACTCATGAATATATCCGCACGGGGCATCTTGACAGTAAGTTTGGCTTTGATCCCAATCAATTTGATGCGGTTTTTAGCGCTATCGCTCAACAACCTGGGCTGAGTTGTGTGGGTTTACACGCTCACATTGGTTCTCAGATCTTTGAACTGCAACCTCATGGAGATCTAGCCAGTGTGATTGTTGATGCGATCACCAAAGCTAGCCAATATGGCTTAAATATTTCTGAAGTTAATGTCGGCGGCGGATTAGGAATTCGCTATACAGAAGCCGATGATCCTCCCAGTATTGAGACTTGGGCAAAAACCGTTTGTCAAGCGATGGTTAAAGCCTGTCAACAGCAGAATATTGAACTTCCCAAGCTCTTGTGTGAACCGGGACGATCAATTGTTGGGCCTGCTTGTATTACGGCTTATACGGTTGGTTCTCAAAAACAAATTCCTGGAATTCGCACCTATATTGCTGTAGATGGAGGAATGTCGGATAATCCCCGGCCAATTACTTATCAATCCGTTTATGGGGTTGTGTTAGTCAACCGGATGTCTGCTCCTTTAAGCGAAACCGTAACAGTCGCCGGAAAACATTGTGAGTCGGGGGATATTGTCATCAAAGATGCTCAATTACCCCCCTGTGAACCGGGTGATATTTTGGCGGTTCTGGCAACGGGAGCTTACAATTACAGCATGGCTTCTAACTATAATCGCTTATCTCGACCTGCGGCAGTTTTAGTTGACCAAGGAGAGTGTAACCTGATTTTAGAACGAGAAACCTATCAAGACCTGATTCGGCAAGATCGTTTACCAGAACGACTCGCTGGATTTTAAGGGACAATAAGGAACGGTGCTGAGTGCGATTCACTCAAAAAGGGATTGAATTGGAGGTCAAGCGTTACTCTCTGCGGTGACGATTTTGGAGTTATTGTTATTCTCTTTGAGGAAAGCCGAAAGCAATTGGCTCAAACCCTTCTCAATGTGATGTAACTGTTTCCGAATGCACTCGACCTTCCAACAGTTCACTTTGTACCATATATAAGACCACTTAGCTCAATCTCATCAAGTTCAATGAAATCGGGTCCTAGTAATGACCCTGGCTGGATGCAGTCCTGGTTAGTTCATAGTATTGATATTGGACTGGTCTTTGCTGTCGCGTACATGGTGCTAGTCATCATTGGAGAGCGTCGAACGCTGTGGATGGTCAGGGGGTTTATCATCCTGATGCTGGCTACAGCGATCAGCAACTGGGCA
>CAZNCM010000529.1:0-3309 GCA_964571155.1 uncultured Lyngbya sp.
TTGATAATTCATTCACTCAACAAATCCCACAACGCATCAATTCCACTGCCAATATATTCAGAATCTGGGTGTTGTTCCAACCATTGAATAATAGCAGGAAAAACAGCATCGGATTTTTTGCCCAACTTACCCAAGGCATAGACAGCATTAGTACGCACATCAGAATTTTCGTCGGAGAGTGTTTGCAGCAAGGCATCGACCACCGTTTGTGAACTATCGCCCAACTTCCCCAAAGCAGCGGTAGCCCTCCGACGCACATCGAAATCTTCATCGGAGAGTGTTTGTAGCAGGGTATAGACCAGCAGCGTTTGCGAACCCTTGCCCAACTCACCCAAAGCTTCAGCAGCTCTTGCACGCACAAAAGAATCCTCATCGGAGAGTGTTTGCAGCAGGGCATTGACCACCGTTTGCGAACTGTTGCCCAAGATACCCAAAGCAATGGCATCCCATCCACGCACTTTAGACTCTTCATCGGAGAGTGTTTGCAGCAGGGCATCAACCACCGTTTGTGAACCCTTGCCCAACTCGCACTCGCCCAAAACAACGGCAGCCCACCCACGCACTTTAGACTCTTCATCGCTGAGTGTTTGCAGCAGGGCATCGACCACCGCTTGTGAACTTTTGCCCAACTGACCCAAAGCAGAAGCAGCCCTCCCACGCACATCAGAAACTTCATCGGAAAGTGTTTGCAGCAGGGCATCGACCACCGTTTGTGAACTTTTGCCCAACCGACCCAAAGCCTCCGCAGCCTTCTTTCGCACAGAAGAATTTTCATCGGTGAGTTGTTCTAGGAGAGTATTAATAACCGCTTCTCGTTCTCCTAACTCAACTTGATATTTCTGCAAACGAGAGTTATCAATTTTATCCTTTTGTTCTTTCAACAGTTGCAACGCCTGGGTTTCAAACTCAGTTTCATAGAGACTGCACAGGATTTTAAAAACTTGCCCACTGACTCGGCTTCCAACTAGCTTTCGCTCTTCAATTTCCAACGCCACCAACCGTTCTAAAACGTCTTCAACCAAACCACTATCCGCCACTTTTAAACCCTTCGGATGTTCGGCCAAACAATACCCCGCAAATAATAAATCCCGATACAGCCATTGTTCGTAGTCGCTACCCCGATTTAAAATTGCCCGAATTGCTTTAGCCGCCTTCTTTGGTTTTTGTTGGGCGATTAACAATAGCAAAACTTCTCGCCAATGGGCATCGTGAAGATTATCTTTGATCGCATTTAAAATAATCTCAAAATCGTCCTCATTATCCGCTTGATAGTTAATCTCTTGGGCGCAGAGATATTCTTGAAACGTCTTGTGAACAAAAGCATAACAATCTTGACCCTGTTCATTTAACAGTCCCGTTCTATCCCGAATAAACTCAATAAATCGTTCCGCTTCTTGCTTCGCCTGATACCGTTCAATTTGTTTGAGGGTTTTGATTTCTCGACTCAACTGTTCGATCAATTCCTCCCGGTCAATAACAGTACCGCCTTCGTTATCCCCGGTATTTCCCTGAGTATGTATCCAAAACGCCAACCCTTCCATCAACCGTTGCAAATCATCCAGTTCGAGATATTTCAGAATAGTATGATTCGAGAGTTCTTTGTTCGCATCCCAAGAGGTTAATAGAGTTTCAACCGCTCGTTGATACAGTTTATAGCGTTCTTTTGGTAAAACCGCCTGATAGCGATGAATCAAGGCAATAATCGTTAATAATAGGGGATTTCGTGCCAAGAGTTTAATCCGGTCGTTACCATCGAGTGCTTTTCTGAGGCTATCTTTGCGGCGTTCGGCTTCAGTTTTATCTAAAAAACGGCTATCATACCAGTTGTTAATAAACTGCTCAATTTTCTCATCATCAAATCGTTGAAGTTCGTAGTGGGGAAACTCCTCGGTTCGGAAAAAGTCGCGCCGATAACCCGCCGGACGAGAGGTAATAATGGCGATATTTTTATCGTACTGTCCGAGAAAGTTTTCAATCCGTCTAACGATGTCAGATCGTTTACTTTCGTCGGCAATTTCATCCAGTCCATCTAATAAAATTAAAGTTCGTCCGTCTTCTAGCCAATATTCAAAAAATCCAGGTGAGAGCGTTTTTACAGACATTCTCTTTTCTGCAAATTGTTTCGCAAAATCGAGAATACCGAGATTCGGGTGTTGGGAAAAATCCCGCATCCGAATTAAAATTGGCAGCCAGTCAACGTTAACATCCAGGCCCAAAAGTTCGGGTCGGTTTTGAGCCAACATCACCGCAAAATAACTCATTAATGTGGTTTTTCCCGAACCGGGCGCACCCAATAAAACCGCTTTTTTTGCAGAAAATTCTGTTAACAGTTCCGAGGCTAAAAACTTTCGACCCGAGGAGTTTTCAAACCAAACTCGTTCACGCTGTTCTTGGATTAATTCGGCTTGACGGCTACCGGAAATTAACCACTCCCGTTCAAAGTTATTCCGAGTCGAAACATCTTCAACCACATCCGGCATGACAAAAATTTGCGCCAATTTTTCAGACTGATCAACCTCCTGACCCGGAACAGCAATTCCGGCAAATTTAACATCATCAAACCAGTTGGCGAGTTGTTTAAAATAGTTCTCTTTGTTAACTTGAAATTGAATAAAAGTAGAAGTTTTCTCAAAATAAGCCTTGACAAATTGCTCAATCCAAGCAATAAGATCGGGTAAATGAATTGGTATATTTGAGGTTGTTGCTTCTTGTTCAAAGACTTTAGCTAAAAACGCGATATCGGGTTGACCTTTCTGACTCAACGGCTTTTGTAATTCCGCCTGTATTCCCGAATCAGCCAATACCCGTTCTAGAAATTTAGAAACTCCATTTATTCCGTCAGGACTAACTCGATAAAATAATCCCTTTTGGGCGAGATTTTGCTTTTTTTCCCAATCTTCGGCTACTTTTAAACCGGACGCGATCGCTTTTTCTATATCTGTTTTATTGAGTGTCTTTTTAACCTGTTCTGTTGCTCCTTTCCAGAGGAGATCTCCGACTTTTGGGACAACCCATCCAGCGACAGTAGTGATCGGTTCCATCTGATTAACTTTTAGCGACCTACTTCTACTTTACTCAAATCATCACTGATTTCTGAGATAAACAGATTCAAGTTCATCCGCTATTGTTGTTGAAGAAGGGAGTATCGCCCTCCTGACTGATCGCCCAACTTTAGAAATCAAGCACAGCCCCATGAAAGGCCAACAGGTGTCGCAACTCTATGCTCAAGGTCGCAGAGACTTTCGAGGTCAAAACCTCCGCCATCAATCTTTTCAAGGTCAAAATTTGTCGGGTGCAGACTTTAGCTAT
>CAZNCM010000530.1:0-3284 GCA_964571155.1 uncultured Lyngbya sp.
CGTTAATACAGGTTTAGCAGTCAACTGTCCGAGTTTACCGGAAACAGCTCGCGGTTCGATAGCGCTCGATTCGAGCACTTCTTATGAAATTTCGGGTTTATGTTTGCAACCGACGACTTATTTTGTCAAGGAAGAACCCACTAGCAAGCGCAAAGAAGCGGAATTTGTTCCGGGTCGATTGTTAACTCGATTTACTTATAGTCTTGATCAAATCGGTGGCTCGTTAAAGTTTGATCAAAATGGGGTTCTCACTTTTCAAGAAAAAGATGGTATTGATTTTCAGCCCATTACGGTTCAGCTTCCCGGTGGCGAACAAGTTCCTTTCTTGTTTACGATTAAAGGATTAGTCGCCCAAAGTCAAACGGGTTTATCTAGCATTAATACGTCTACTGACCTAGAAGGAGTATTTGATGTTCCTTCCTATCGGGGTTCTACTTTCCTTGATCCTAAAGGTAGAGGTTTAGCGACAGGGTATGATAACGCTGTGGCTCTCCCTGCAACCGCAGATGAAGAAGATTTTGCAGAAGCAAATATTAAGCTTGCAGATACTCAAGTTGATGCAGGTAAGATTTCTCTACAAGTGTCTAAGGTGGATGGAGAGACCGGAGAAATTGCCGGAGTTTTTGAAAGCGAACAACCTTCAGATTCAGATTTAGGCGCGAAAGAGGCTGTTGAGGTCAAGATTCGCGGTTTATTTTATGCTCGTGTAGAACCGACTACCTAATCGGATAGGGCCTTGAGTGGGGTTGAACAGCTTCTTTTTCCCCGGTGCGAGGGGTTTGCTGTTCAATCGACAAATCAGATTCAAGCTGGGGAGGGACGACAAGTTGTCCCTCTTTTTTGTCGCAGTTCTCAGCTTTTAATGATTTACTGAGTTGATGTTCAGCTATCTGTTCACTTCCAATTCATTGACGTGATAATTAAATACACTTTACTTAAAGTTAGAGTTTCATTAACGGCTTTCATCGTAATTTAATCGTTGAGATTATGAATTTTATCGGTCAAATCCTAGCTGATGTTCATTTTTGTTGACTTGGGTTAATCCTTGTCGCTGGGGAAGTTTTGAGTTATACTCAGCATTGGAGGAATCAATGAGGACTCCAGTTTTGGACAGTTGTATATAAACACTGTTATACCTACGTGAATTTATGGATATTTTCTAATCTTTAGAAAGTTGATCTCCGTAAATTTACGGACATTCAAAAAACAATAATTCACCAATCAGTTTTATAACAAGACTGAAATCATCTGGAAACTTTACCAGAAACCTGCTCTACCCACGAGAGGACTACCTATGTTAGCCAAAGCCACCAACACCATCAAGTGCGAAACTCTAGAACTACTGCGTGACTATCAGTGTTCTCACTCAAAAGAACTCCGTAATCAGCTTGTACAGCTTAATATCGGACTTGTTCGCAAAGAAGTTCACCACTGGGTTAATCAATGTACTGAAAACTATGATGACCTACTACAAGTCGGCTGTATTGGTTTAATTCGGGCGATTGAACGATTTGACTTGTCTAAAGGTCATGCGTTTAGTTCATTTGCGATTCCGTATATTCGCGGAGAAATCCAACATTACCTTAGAGATAAGAGTCTTCCGCTTCGAGTTCCCCGCCATTGGTTGACACTCCAACGACAGGGAATGAAACTGGCTCAAGAACTCCAAGTTAAACTGAAGCGACAGCCGACTGATACAGAAATCGCCGCAGGGTTGAATATCTCAGAAACGGAATGGAGTCAAGTCAAACTCGCAGGTTATAATCGTTCCCTTTTGAGTTTAGATGCTCCCGTCCTTGATGAAAACGAAGGGACTACCTGTCTCGGAGAACTGGTTCCCGATAACCGCTACCGTAGCTTTCAACTCGCCCAAGAAGATCAAATTCGCTTACAACAAGCGTTATCAAAGTTAGAAGACGGAACTCGGAAAGTTCTAGAGTTTGTCTTCCTTTACGATTTAACTCAAAAAGAAACCGCCGAACGCTTAGGAATTAGTGCGGTTACGGTTTCTCGTCGCGTCAAAAAAGGTCTCAATCTCCTTCAGAGAATTATGACTGGTTCAGAAGACGAATAATTTATCGGGTGTGTCAGACTCTTAACGTTACAGTTAAAATTAGTGGTCTGATGCACCTAACCCGATTCTTGTATCAATGTTTTTTCAGTCTGAGATCAGAAATTGAATAATAGTTACCAAATATCTTTCTTAATTTTTGCAGAATCACATTAGAATACTGTAGTGCGTCAGAACATTAACCTTCGGGTTAAACCAATCGTTTGCTTGTCTAATACACCCTAACTCTACTTTTTTGAGAAAGATCGCGATCAATTTGCAACCAATCCCCTATTGTTGATATAGTTGTAGGTTGTGCCTGTCTGAAATAAAAGACGATCGCGTTATCGTTGCAGAAAACAATTTTACAGGCTGACCCGTATAATGTTAACGCTTATAGAGATTACTGAACAATGGCACTTACAATCGAATGTCAAAAACGAGCTGAAGGCACTAAGCCCAAAGCCTTGCGTCGTGAGGGTTTAATTCCGGCTGTCTTGTATGGTCATCAGGGTACGGAGTCGATTGAACTCACCCTCGATCAAAAAAAGGCAATTCAGTTAATGCAGAATGCGACAGTCAATAAAACCGTTATCGAACTCAGCATTCCTCATCTATCCTGGAATGGTAAAACCGTACTTCATGAAGTTCAGGCTCATCCTTGGAAACCCTTACCCTATCACTTTAGCTTTTTTGCGGTAAAGGAATAAGATTCCAACTCTCCCCCTAACCCTATGTCCTAGAAAGCGAGGGGGAAGTGATTTATTATCCGGCGATCACGGTTTGCAGTTGATCAACTGGAGATTTTGGTAAACGGGGGCCATGAATTTGCACGACTAACGAACCGAAATAATTTCCCCAACGGGCGGCTTGTTGCAATGTTAAACCATTGGTCAGTCCGTAGAGAACTCCACCCGCAAACGCATCTCCTGCACCGACAGTATCAACAGGTTTAACCGGAAATCCCGCAACGGGCGTGATTTGTCCCTTCTCCACAACAAGACAGCCTTTGTCACCATCGGTAATAAAAGCTAAATCGACAATTTTACCCAGTTTGCTGGCACAATCTTCTAAAGACTCACTTTGACAGAAGTGACGCACTTCATCGGCATTACAAAAGACCACATCACAATATTCTGATGTTAACTTGTGAAAATCGTCAGTAAAGCGATCTAATAAAAACCCATCCGAGAAGGTAAACGCAACCTTGACTCCATTCCGTTTAGACTGTTCC
>CAZNCM010000531.1:0-3261 GCA_964571155.1 uncultured Lyngbya sp.
GAACTTTCCCCCCCTCTTGCCTCTTGCCTCTTGCCTCTTGCCTAGCGCGAAGCGCTATAACTTGCAAATACACGCTCTAAAAATGCTGTTATTTCCGACCAAGCCGCAGTTGTTACTACCGGATCGTAACGATAACCATCATCACGCATAAACGTATGTTCGGCTTCATAGGTAACAATTTTGTGGGGAATATTTGCCTTTTCGAGTTCATTTTTTACCGTCTGACGATCCTGCTCCGGGGTATGACGATCCAGAGTTCCAAATACAATTAACATCTCACCTTTGATCTCAGCAACTCGGTGAATTGTATCTGCCACACCTTGACCTAATTTCCCACTGGGAACACCTGTTGGATAACAACAAACAGAGGCTTTTATTTCAGGTTCAAAAGCCGTTCTAAAGGCTAAATGTCCGCCAATACAAAAGCCTAACGTTCCGATTTTATCCGTCGCCACAGCACTTTCTGCTTTGAGAAATTCGATCACCGCCCGACCATCATTATCATAACTTTGAACAGCAGTTCGACGGGCGTCATCATTCCCCCGCATTCGTCCGAGATCATCGGGTTCGATCACTTCACCAATGGGTTCAATGCGATGAAAAATTTCCGGCGCGGCGACCACATAACCATATCCAGCTAAATAATTAGCGAGACGAATAATCGGGCTACCTAACTGATAAATATCACTATAAAAAACAATACCGGGATAAACACCGGACGGCTTGGGTTGGGCAATATAAACCCGCATCAAACTGTCATCTACTCTTAAGTCTATATTGCGGCTGGTAATTTGCACTTAAAATTCCCCTAATTTATGCTAAAATTTAAGCAGTAAATGTTAGTGATTTCCAAAATTTATATTAGTTTAACAGTGATTTTTTAGATTCGGCTCGATTATTGTGATTTTCTTTATAATTTAAACGTTTTTTTACGGTTGTAAAATTATTATCTAATATGGGACTTGCGCCTTGGAGAGAACCTTTAGCCCGTGCTTTGCATCGAAATCGCAGTTTAGCTTATTCTCGCTATTTTCAACTGGCTACGGTTCGCAGTGATGGGCGTCCGGCTAACCGCACCGTTGTTTTTCGGGGGTTTGTGGAACAGACGAATCAATTAAAAATAATCACCGATAGTCGCAGTCAAAAAGTCGAACAAATTACAAAAAACTCCTCGGGGGAAGCTTGTTGGTATTTTCCCAAAACCCGTGAACAATTTCGTTTTTTGGGTGAACTCACCCTAGTTACCGCCACATCTTCTGATCGGATTTTATCATCGGAACGTCAACACACTTGGCAAGATCTTTCTGACAATGCGCGATCGCAATTTTTTTGGCCGTCACCGGGTCAATCTCGTGTGGATGCGTCTGAATTTACTCCGCCAGAAGTGTTTCCGGAAGAACCCCCTGCTGAATTTTGTCTATTGTTGCTCGAACCCGAACACGTTGATCACTTAGAATTGCGGGGGGAACCTCAGAACCGTTCTCTGTACTGGCGAGAAGAAAATCACTGGTTAACTCAAGCGGTCAATCCTTAGTGCATTGAGAACACTCATCCAGGTGCCAAATTCCCGAACCATCGAGAAACTCTAAAATTTCTTTATCCTTGAGACTGCAACAGGTTGTCTGGCCACTGCAATCTACCTCTGACTCTTGGGAGTCGTTAACAAGATGATTATTTTCGGAGGTAAAGCATAAAGAAGGTTGAGTTAACGCCTGACTGGGAACTCCAGAAAGCTGATCGTTTAAGGTGTGAACCTGAGTTTCGAGGGCTTCAATCCGATCCATCAAAGTGCGAATCACAACCGCTTCAGAGTCCGGTAGGCTACCATGTTCGAGGGGGTCAACCCGTACACCCGAACGATAAATCACTCGACCGGGAATTCCAACAACAGTACAGTCAGAAGGAACTTCCCGCAAGACAACCGAACCCGCACCGATGCGGACATTGTTGCCAATTTGGATATTTCCGAGAACTTTCGCGCCTGCACCCACAACCACATTTTCCCCTAAAGTGGGATGTCGTTTGCCACTTTCTTTGCCTGTTCCACCGAGAGTCACACCCTGATAAATCAGACAATAGTCTCCAATAATAGCCGTTTCACCAATCACAACACCCATGCCATGATCGATGAATACCCCCGTTCCAATGGTGGCGCCGGGATGAATTTCAATTCCAGTGAGAAAGCGAGCCAAATGGGAGATCATGCGGGGAATAAAAGGCATTCCCAGACAATACATCCAATGGGCGAGACGATGAAACAATAGTGCTTGAAGACCGGGGTAGCAAAACAGAACTTCAAGCCAGTTGCGAGCCGCAGGATCTCGCTCGAATATTATGCGGAAGTCAGCTCGAAGGCTTTTGAACACGATTCTTTTCTTGTCTAACAGACCACGTTTCTATAGTAATCGATATTGGTCTGCAAATCGTTCCTCAAAAAGGGATATATTCCGAATGTTTTGGACGGGGTTTCCATCGGACGTCGGTCTTGACAGGTCAAATCAAGCTCAACTGCTCCCACAGCCTTTAATCCACTGAAGGTTTGATCGGTTGTATGAGTAGAGCTAATGGAATTGAAAAGTTTTAGAAACTTTTATAGGTGTCTTAAGAATGTAGAAAAATTTTGATTTATTTTTAATTGATGTTCCGCTCAATGTTTAATTTGTATAGAATCGGAGAATTTCAAGGGGTTTTATGTTCGGAGATGCTATTATCGGATCTCAATTTATTTTTAGCCGAGTTGGATTTTTCTCCCAGCCGAAACTTTAGAAAAATTTAGCTATGAATGGCGAATTACAACCCCTTCCGGTCAACAAAAATGGCTGCAAGTCAATTCCCAACCCCAACGCCGAGAAAATGCGGAGATTTGCTGGTCTGGGATTATCTTAGATATTAGCGATCGCAAACGCATAGAAATCGCCCTGCGTCAGCGAGAAATCGAACTTCGCCAAGCCAACCAACAACTCAAACAACTCAGCCGCACCGATCCGTTAACTCAAGTTGCCAACCGGGGCTATTTTGAAACCTATTTACAGCAACAATGGCAGCGATCTATTCGAGAAGAATATCCCCTTTCTGTGATATTATTAGATGTAGACTATTTCAAACGCTACAACGATACCTACGGTCATCCGGCCGGAGATTATTGTTTAAAACAAATAGCCCAAACTCTGAAAAAATCCGTCCAACGTCCGGCTGATTTGGTGGCGCGTTACCGAAAAATGCGAAAAGCCCCTGCCTTTAGGCATGGGGATGGATAGCAGT
>CAZNCM010000532.1:0-3259 GCA_964571155.1 uncultured Lyngbya sp.
ACCTCTCCTCTCCTCAACTGGAAATTCAAGCCTGCTACGATCAGCGAACGAATTATGATAATCATCTGACGGTCAGACGGGCGTTGCGACTGGTGGAGTTGGCGCCCCAACTTCAGCCCGGACAGCGAGTGTTGGATCTGGCGACAGGTACGGCTATTATTGCGATCGCCGTTAGTCCGCAGGTTGGGGATGAGGGGGATGTCATTGGGGTTGATTTTTCTGCGGTGATGCTGGATCAAGCGAGAAGAAAAATAGCAAATGCAGGCTTGAATAATATTCAATTGATCGAAGCGGATGTAGAAACAATTGATTTTCCCGAATATCATTTTGACGGGATTTTTTGTTCTTCGGCTATTGTCTTATTTCAAGATATTCCGGCACTATTAACGAAGGGATATCGCTGGTTAAAACCCGATGGGTTTATTGCGTTTTCGGCTTATGCAGAAATGTCTCATTTGACACCGTTAATTGCAAAGGTTTGTGCTAACAATGGAATTTTATTACCGAATTTACACGAACCCGTGGGCAGTTCAGAAAAATGTTACCATCAACTGCAAAAAGCGGGATTTGCACAAATTGACATCAAAACCGAACAATTTGGCAGATTTCTCAGTCTTGAGGAAGCCAAACAATTCTGGAAAGGCACTTGGTTACACCCAACCGGACATCCGTTGTCTGAACTCACAGCCGAACAAACAGAAAACTTAACAGCAGAGTTTCAAAGACAAATTGAGACGTTAGCCACAGCAGATGGAGTTTGGCTCGATATTACCATGTTTTTGGCGATCGCTCATAAATAATTGACCGTTAACAATATTGTGGCGTACACTCGTCAACGACATACGGATTGATTTTTCGCTTTCGGTGTCCAAAGGGTAATCAAGTCTCAGTTTTGGGGATGAACAAGTCTAACTTTTTCGGGACTAGAAAAAGTAAATCCAAATTAAATCCAACGATTAAGCAGGTCGGGCTAGTTTTCACTGAATAATAACTATCAATGAACAGTAAACGAACATGGCTAATCTAACACCTAATCCCAGTTATAGCGTCACTATTCGTCTCGAACTTCCCAACAAAGCCGGAATGCTAGCTGGCGTCACCCAAGCCATTGCAGGAGTTGGGGGGAACTTAGGACAAATTGATTTGATTGAGTATACTCGCCACACTACAATTCGCGAGATTACTGTTAATGCCTATAGTAGCGAACACGCCGATAAAATTGTCCAGGCCGTCAAAGCCTTACCCGACTTTAAGGTTGTTTCTGTTTATGATCGCACATTCAATCTTCATCGCCAGGGTAAAATTCGCATTGAAAGCAAGATTCCCCTCAAATCTCAAGATGATTTGGCAATGGCCTATACACCCGGAGTGGGTCGAATTTGTCGGGCAATTGCTGATGATCCGCAAGAACTCTACAATCTCACCATTAAACAAAATACCGTTGCCATTGTTACCGATGGCAGTGCGGTTTTAGGGTTGGGAAATTTGGGGCCAGGGGGGGCTTTACCCGTGATGGAAGGAAAAGCCATGTTGTTTAAGGAATTTGGCGGTATTGATGCCTTTCCGATTTGTCTCGATACCCAAGATACCAATGCCATTATCGACACGGTGAAATATTTAGCCCCGGTTTTTGGTGGGGTGAATTTGGAAGATATTGCTGCACCTCGTTGTTTTGAAATAGAAGCCAAACTGCGAGAAATCCTCGATATTCCCATTTTTCACGACGATCAACATGGAACTGCAATTGTCAGTTTAGCCGCCTTATTTAACGCCCTCAAACTGGTGAAAAAATCCATTGAGGAGGTTCGGGTGGTGATTAATGGTGCGGGGGCGGCAGGGGTCGCGATCGCCCGTTTACTGCAAGAAGCAGGTGTTCGTCATATCATTATGTGTGATTCTAAGGGGATTCTGTCGCTGTCGCGATCGGATCTCAATCCCCAAAAACAAGCATTTGCTGTAGAAATGTCCGGTTCTCTGGCAGATGCGATGAAAGAGACTGATGTATTCATGGGCGTGAGCGCTCCCGGCGTGGTGACTCCAGAGATGGTGCGTTCGATGGCAAAAGACCCGATTGTGTTTGCGATGGCCAACCCCATTCCAGAGATTCAACCCGAGTTGATTATGGATGATGTGGCGATCATGGCAACTGGACGCAGTGACTATCCAAACCAAATTAACAACGTTCTGGCTTTTCCGGGGATTTTTCGCGGTGCCCTTGACTGTCGAGCGACAACATTAACCACCAAGATGTATTTAGAAGCAGCAGTGGCGATCGCTGGCCTGGTGAATCCTGCTGATCTGGCTCGTGAACATATTATCCCCTCTGTGTTCGATCTCCGAGTCGCCCAAGCGGTAGCGGGTGCCGTTTCTCATACGGCTCGGACTGAAGGTGTTGCTCGCAACTAAAGAGTTAACCGGGTTAATCTGGTAAAACTCGGGGCGCGAGAATCACAAAGCAACAAAAAGTGTATCCTCCGCCCCAAAATAAAGTTTACAGTGTTTTCAGTCACCCTTCGGGTTCAGCAGTTGGGGAGATGAGAAAAAAATTGGTAACTGGTTAAATTAACTCCTTTCGGCTATCTCTACATCTGCCAAAGGGAACCAGTTCATCAATTGTCTACTCTAAGTAATCAAGATTGTTTACCGAAAACTGAGTAATTACAGTCCGCGTTAAGGATATCAAATGCTTATATCATAACGCTTTCAGGGTGATGAGAATAACAGCATTGTCTCCAGGTGATCACACTTGAACTAAGGTCAATTGCAGTTACCTCAGAGAGTGGAACATCGCAGTGCCTAAGCGATTTAGTCTGCTCCTACTATTCAAAGTGTAGAGAGTTGATTCAGGACATCCACAAGAAATCAGCTCCCTCACTGCCCTTCACTCTTTGCTTACGCAAATGGTGCATTACCCTGAGGTTAGAGAAAATGTTTGCTAATACCCAATCCTTCAACCCCGCTACCAACACCTATCAAACTTCCGATGTTCAAGCTGGAAACACCTTTGCAGTCGATCAAGAACTTGACCCTCAAACTCTAGCAGATATTCTCCTCGAAGAATTGTCTACAACCTTGCAAATGAGACCTGCAAGTGGTCAAGCGATCATGATGCGAATTGCCCTCGAGGTTGAACGCATTTGTGAAAAGAGCAAGCGTATTCAATCTTCTGGAGAAGTTCGGACTTGGCAGCTTAATTTAGGCCGTCATCGCTTACAAAAGTGCTTGCAATACTACAAACTCGGTTCTAAGCAAGGTCGGG
>CAZNCM010000533.1:0-3248 GCA_964571155.1 uncultured Lyngbya sp.
TTTGAATACTGATTTTAGTGTTCATCTTTTCTCCTTGATCTACACTTTTCAATTTCCTCTATAGGCAATAATAACGTTTCTTCTATCTCTTGTCGAACCTCTCGACTCACATAACAATCACTATTTAAACATTCAACAAGCAACAAATTAGCATCATAATACTGTTCTAAGAGGTCTTGTCCAGCTAACTTCAAGTCCCACTTATGTCCAATATTACGCCACATAATCATTAAGCTTCTCAGTTCTTCGCACCATATTGGACGAACAGAAGCCCATAATTTTTGAAATTCTTCTTTTTCTTGATGAGGGTCAGGAAACTCTCTAAGCCTATTATTCAATTCTATTTTAAGGTTTTGTAATTTTATTTTAATATCTGAACTCAAAGTATAGTGCTTGCAAATATCATCAATGCTGGTTATGATCTTATCTTTAGGAAAAAAGCAATCACAATAACTGTCATTATATAATAACATATAAAGCTCATAATCTAAATAAAGTTCAGGCTCGCACTGAATATCAACATGAAATTCTTTTACAAGATCAAAAATTTGAGCCTCGTAAAAAATGCGAAATGAATAAATAAACTCAGCACAAAAGTAAAAAATTATTATTGATAAGTTATGATTAGCTCTAATTTTTATAGAATGTGCTTTTTGATACAGCCATAGGAGAAATTTCTGAACTTTTTCATTATTCTGTACTAATAAATCTATTGATCTTTTTAAATTTAGTAAAAAACCGTCAGCACTATTTAACATCTGAGCGGTCAGAAGAAATACCTCTCGCCAGTTAGGTTCTGTAATATGATTAACTAATTCTTTCAAAGTTGGATCATCAAAGTCATATTGATTACAATTGGTGACAATCTTACGAGCAGTTAAATACTCGTGAAATGTTAGATGTGAGAAAGAATAGATATTTCTTGCTCGTTCTACTAACAAGCCGTGCTGTGCTTCTATGGAGTTTAATACAGCTTCACTGTCTAGCTCTAATGCTTTAGGATCGGTCTTTGCATTGGGTAAATTTTGAATATATTCACTAATATAACCTTCTATTTCCCGTTTTTTAAAAAAGTAGTCACCCGCTTGAAAAGTTGTGTGAGCGATTCGACTCAGTAAGTCTTCCTTCCGTTTTTGGGATAATCCTTTATAAACTTGATCGCGTTCAATATTACGCTTTACATCCCATTTTTTCAGCAAAACATCAAGTCCAATTTCATAAAGTTCAGCACGATTACTGGGAAAACTACCCACATCTTCAAACACCAAACACAATAAAGTTAGGAGTAGAGGATTGGTTGCAAGTTCAAGAATGGGTTCATCTTGTTTTAGCTTTTCCAGAAAACGTTCTGCTTTTACTGGATCGTTTTTACTGTGAAACCATTTCTGAGAAAAATCAGCAATTTGTTTTTCGTTAAAATCGGCAACTTCAACTTCAGTAAATTTTTCAAATGTGTATTCTTTTGCTGCGATACGACAGGTGATTACAAATTGGTTTTGAGGAAATTGCTGTGAAAGCTGTTTAATCTCAGTCAAGATTCGGCTAGAATCAATTTCTCGAACTTCGTCCAAGCCATCTAATAAAATCAAAAATTTTCCTGCTTTTAACAGAATTGATAGAGTCGAAATATTTTCCATTTCATCAGAATAACGTTTCAATAAATTTTGAAGGTATTCCAATAAATTCGGGTGTTCCTTAATATCTGCAAAATCTTTTAACGTGATGAATACTGGAACTCGTTCGGCGTGAAACGCTCCACCAATACACTGAATTGCCAAGTGCTTGAGAAATGTTGTTTTTCCCGCTCCTGGTTTTCCCAATATCATCAACTTCGAGAACTTTTCAGCCGCTTCTATACCGGGAATCCTTTCTTCTGTTGGTTTACCCCGACACCAACGTTCAAAATTTTCTCGACTGACTTTTTCTTGCAATTGGGTGATTTCCCACCAAGTTTTCCCCGTAATTTTCTCTAAAATATTAACGTTCGTGTAGATTTTACCTAACTCAATGGGTTGCGTCATATCAAGTACCCGCATTGTACCGCAATATTCTTGAATATAGGGCTGAATTTGCTGGCGTGTCTTTTTTACTAAATCGTTAATCTCATCAGGTTGATTAACTTCCGTGAGATTTGTTTTAGCTTCCGTTGCTTCAGACAGTCCAGCAACAACCATCCAGTCAAGTTCTAATGCTTTGCAAATTATTTGAAAACTCTCCAGACCAATTGGTTGACTATTAAAAAACTTGCTGACTGTACTGCGTGAAACTCCTGCAAAACCTGCGAGTACAGTCTTGTTACCCTGACTAACCTTTTGAAGTGCTGCGTTTGCGAGTTCCAAACCCTGTGGAGTTGCTGAACGTGATTGGTTTGTTTTTGCCATATTTTCAATGTTTTTGATTAATTGTAGCGGATTCGTCAAAAGTTACACAAAAAATCGACATAAGTTATACATTGTCTAATCATTGTTTAGACAGTGCTTCCGAGATTTTAACCGATGATGGAAATTGTCAAAGTTAATCACGCTAAAACAAAGAAGCAAAAAAATGATGAAAAACCAATTCTGGTCTAATAACCCCCTTCCTCCATATTTTGGAAAACCTTGTACTAAAAATGGTCTGGGTGGGATGCAAGACTGTCGGGGAAATTTTCTTCCAAGTTTCACAACAATTCGAGATAAAATGCGATCGCCTGCGGAAAAAGCACGACTCGCTAATTGGAGAAAAAATAAAGGTTATGAAGCGAATTTAGCCTGTCAAATTGGCAGACTCGGACATCGCAAAATTGAAAATTATTTCAACAATGGGGATAAATCTTGTCCGGTCATTCTTCAGCGTCATTGGGAACAAGCGTTACCCATCCTCAACAAAATCCATAATATTCGACTGGTAGAAAGTCCGATTTTCCACTATTATGAAGGTTACGCCGGACGGGTGGATTGTGTCGGAAAGTTTGATAATTTACCCGATGAAATGGTGTTTGAGTTTAAATTTTCTGACCGTATCCGCATTTACGACGAACAAAAATTACAACTGGCGGCTTATACGGCGGGATTAAATCGACATTATGGCCACCCCTATAACGTCCAAATTAATAGCGGAATTTTAATTACAATTACTCCCAACGAAGTCGATATTACTTTTATAGACCGTCTAGAAATGAACAAATATTGGAAACAGTGGCAAAAACAGGTTAATCAATTCTGGTTACAGTACCCAAATATCGCTTAATCAATTTTTGAGCCTTACTT
>CAZNCM010000534.1:0-3244 GCA_964571155.1 uncultured Lyngbya sp.
AAGCCAATCAATTGAACTGCATTATTCATGCTACTGGAGGAATAGAAGATCATATTCATCTCGTCGTTTCCATTCCGCCAACCCTATCAATTTCCGAATTTGTCAAAAAAATAAAAGGCAGTAGCGCCCACCACATGAACCATGTATTATCAACATCCTCAGATAAATTTACATGGCAAGAAGGATATGGTATATTTTCAATGGGATATAAACAACTCGAAAAAGCCGTTACCTACGTCAACAATCAAAAGCAACATCATCTCAATCAAAGTCTAATTTTTGCCTTGGAAGAAGCAACCTCTAAAAATGATCCGCCAACAATTTGGCAATACTCCTCAGAAAAAACGGTCTAAAATAACATGATTTTCCTCGAACTCGTCCTACAAAACTTCGGCCCCTACCAAGGAAGACAAGTCATCAATCTTCGTCCTGAAAATAATGGCAACCTCCGCCCTATTATCTTGTTTGGGGGGATGAATGGTGGCGGAAAAACAACCCTAATGGATGCAATTCGTCTCGCCCTCTACGGACAACGCGCCCAATGTTCAACGAGGGGAAATTTCAGCTACAATGACTTTTTAACCCAATGTGTAAATAGCAATACCTCACCTATCGAAAAAACCCGGGTTGAACTGGTATTTGAACACGTCAAAGACGCGAAAATGGCAGAATGGCGAATTGTCAGAACCTGGACAAAAAATCCCAAAGACGGTAAAGATGAATTGGGAATTTTAATTGGAGAATGGCCGGATAAATCAATTGCGAGGATTTGGGATGAATATATCGAAAATATTTTACCTTTAGGGATTTCTAATTTATTCTTATTTGACGGCGAACAAGTTAAAGAACTAGCAGAATTAGAAAAGCCTCCTCAAGCTGTTATCGATGCGATTTCTAACTTACTTGGACTTGAACTTGCAACCCGTTTATCGATGGATTTGAATATTCTTAGTCAACGTAAACGAAAAGACCTAGCAGGCGCTGAAGAACGGGCTGAAATTGAACAGATAGAAGAACGTCTCGCCCAACAGCAGGAAGAAAAACAAGTTGCAGAACAAAAACTTCAAACCCTAAAACAACAACTAGAGTTAGCCGAAAAACATCAAAAGAAAGCCTCCGAAAAATTTGTTTCAGAAGGGGGAAAAATTGCCCAAGAACGTTCTCAGCTAGAAACAAAAATTAAAGAGTTAGAAGTCACAATTGAAACTCAACGTAAAAGCTTACGAGACTTAGCAGGCGAAACCCTTCCTTTAAATTTAATTTCTCCGTTACTTCGTCAAGCAGAAACTCAAGCCGAAAAAGAACTGAAACGTCAACAATCAATAGCAGCCCGTGAAGTTTTACAAGAACGAGATAGCCGTTTAATTAATTATATCAATCAACTTTCCCTTGATTCCCAATCCGTTAATAAAATTCAATCTTTTCTGCAAGAAGAAAATCAAGTTTTAGAACAAGAAATTGAAACCGGAATTAAACCTTATTTAGAGATAGAGACCGAAGCATTCAATCAATTACAAGTAATCCTCAACTCTCAGTTACCCACTCAAACCCAACAAGCCAAAGTTTATTTAGAACAACTTAAAGCCTTAAAAAATGAAATTGATGCGATTGACACCCAACTGCAAACCGCCGCAGCGCCAGAAGTTTATCAGAAATTAGAAGCCCAACTCAAACTCTCTCAAACAGAACTTTTGAAAGCCCAAGTCGCCTACGAAGAAGGGCAACGGCAGAGGGATCAAATTAAAAGTGCGATTATAAAAACAAAAAAAGAGTTAGATACCTATAGTGCTAATACAGTTAAATATAAGAGTAGTGATCATATTGTGAAGTCAATTGAAAAAGTTCAAGAAACGCTTAAAGTTTTCAAAGAACAACTAACCCTCAAAAAACTCAATAAACTTGAAGTTGAAGTTGCAGAATGCTTTCGTTATCTATTACATAAATCTGATTTAGTTCATCGAGTTGGGATTGATACCCATGACTTTAGCCTCTCTCTCTATAACCTAGAAGGAAAACCTGTTCCTAAACATCGCCTTTCCGCTGGAGAAAAGCAACTCCTCGCGATCGCTTTTCTGTGGGGGTTAGCAAGAGTATCGGGACGCAACCTCCCCGTCGCCATTGACACCCCTCTCGGACGCCTCGACTCCTCCCACCGCCAAAATCTGATTGAACGTTATTTTCCCTCCGCTAGCCATCAGGTGATTTTGCTGTCAACCGACACCGAAATTGGTGAAAGTGAAGTTCACAACCTACGTGAACAAGAAGCGATCGCCCATGAGTATCTACTGAAATACAACTCTAGTCAGCGTCAAACAGTTGTGGAACCGGGTTACTTCTTTTCTTAACTTCAGGAAGCTGTCCATCGGTAGAATTAAAATATCGATCTTTATTATTGAGAAACACTGTTATTAATAATAAGTTAGATAGAAATAACTATTAATAAGTTAATGAAAATTAGTTCTAATAGTTAGAATAGCTCAATTTTTTGCTAAACTTTTTATATATAAACCGTTGAAAAAATTAGGGTAAAATCGTTGGTAGAGCGATCAAACAAACAAGAGGTGAACGAAACAACCCTAGCAAGCTTTAAAATTAGCCAGGAATTATGGCAACGTTTTCAAGCTAGGTGCATTGAACAAGACAGCACAACACCAAAAGTTTTAAATCAATTAATCATTAATTATCTAGAACAAACGGACAAAAATCCTCAATATTCTCCACTAAACTTAGAGCAAATTCTGAGTCAAAAAATGGAGGAATTTGTCGAAGATTATCTCCAACAAAATCTAGAACATTATCTATCAAATCAAGTTGAAAATAGACTTAACCAATTAATTCAACAAGCGTTTGAACATCATCTTCAATTCAATATTAGTGATTCAGTTAAAAGTGAATCTTCAGCCCCAACTTCACCCCCAGAACAACCCCAACCTACACAGCCTCAACGAAAAAACGATATTCTTACTCTAAAAACGGCTAAAGAATTAGGTGAAATTTTAGGAGTTTCTGCCCCTTATATTACCACTCTCAATCGTATTGGAGAATTACAAGAAAGAGGTTGGGAAGACTCAGGAAAGCGGCGGGGAAAAACGATTTTATACAAACCCATTGATTAAACCCGATCTCACCCTAAAAATTGATTGCAATACTCGGTCAAATTAGGGCAAAATATAAATAGAAGTCAACTCTACACAATATTAATCTGATGACCACCTATGACTGGATTATCGTTGGTGCAGGAATT
>CAZNCM010000535.1:0-1582 GCA_964571155.1 uncultured Lyngbya sp.
ATTCGGCGCCCGTCCACCGACAATTTGACCAATGGTTAAAACCACAGGTCTTAAAGGGTTATGAGTTCGACTAATTGCTTGTTGTAGCGTCGTAATCACTTGAGCCGCAATCCAGATCGCATCTTTTGCTTCGTGAGGACGCGCACCATGACCCGATTCTCCCATAATGATTAATTCTAAATCATCGGCGGCCGCTGTCAATGCTCCCTGACGAATCCCCACACATCCGGCGGGAATACTGGGAAAGACGTGTACACCCAAAATAGCCGCCACATCACGCATAACGTTATCTGCAACCATCCAACTCGCGCCTTGGGCAATTTCTTCTGCCGGTTGAAATAGAAACCGCACATGACCCGCTAAAGGCTCGTCTAACTGCGATAAGACCATCGCCGTTCCCAAGCCGACTGTTGTATGAACATCATGGCCACAAGCGTGCATAATTCCCGGCTGACGGGAGGCAAAGTCTAACTCCGTCATTTCTTTAATGGGTAAGGCGTCCATATCGGTCCGAATGGCTAACCATTGCGGCGTATTGCTTTTTCCCTTCAACTCGCCCACCACCCCAATTTTCCCCACGGCTTCGGTGACATGAAGCCCACAGGAGGATAATACACCCGCAACATAGGCAGCGGTTTGATATTCTTGACCACTGAGTTCGGGATGGGCGTGAATATGGCGACGAATTTCGATTAAACGAGGGGCGAGATCGGTTGCTAATGCTTTAATTTGATTCAGCATGGATAATTGCGTATTGTAAAATCTGGCGTTAGATCTAGTTTAAGAGGATCACCCCAGAACCTAAAGCCAGAGATGAACAAAAGTAAGCTGATGATTATCTTTTTTTTAGGGGCAGAAAGAATCACTCCATCATTTATAATGAGCAGGTGACAGATTTGCGATTATAGATTTGAATTGATCGGTTTCAGGAGAGGGGTTAGTGATTCCTAATTCCTGACTATTCGTCCTAAGTCCTAATTTTGCGATCGCTCAAAACAGGATTGACGGTTTATGATTCACTACCGACTGTAAATATAGGCTAAAATTCTAATGTCAAATCTAACCTCATCACCGTTACTTCTTAGCTCTTTTGACTTCAAAGATTTAACCTTAAAAAACCGAGTCGTGATGGCTCCGTTGACTCGTTCAAGAGCGGGAACTGAACGTTTGCCCAATGCTTTAATGGCTAAATATTATCACCAAAGGGCATCAGCAGGTTTGATTATTACAGAAGCAACTGTAATTTCTAAACAGGCGATTGGATGGCAACAAACACCGGGAATTTATTCTGATGAACAGACAGCAGCTTGGAAACAAATTGTTGACGCGGTTCATTCTCAAGGAACACCGATTTTTCTGCAACTTTGGCATTGTGGTCGGGCTTCTCACAGCAGTTTTCACGAAAATAATCAACTTCCGGTTGCTCCTTCTGCGATTAAAATTGAGGGAGACGAGATTCATACCCCCATTGGTAAGCAACCCCACGAAACACCTCGGGCGTTAGAAACAGAGGAAATTCCTGGAATTGTAGAAGATTATCGTCGCGCCGCAGAACGGGCTAAAATAGCCGGGTTTGATGGGG
>CAZNCM010000535.1:1592-3240 GCA_964571155.1 uncultured Lyngbya sp.
ATGGTTATTTAATTGATGAATTTCTTCAGTCAAAAACCAATCATCGTAGCGATCAATATGGGGGTAGCATTGAAAATCGCTATCGTTTTCTACAAGAAATTGTAGAATCTATCCTCACAGTTTGGTCGGCTAACCGAGTGGGTGTTCGACTGTCTCCCAACGGTAATTTTAACGATATGGGTTCGCCCGATTTTAGAGAAACTTTTCTTTATGTTGCCAAACAGCTTAATACTTATAAACTAGCTTATTTGCATCTACTGGATGGTTTAGGGTTTGGTTTCCATGAGTTGGGTGAACCGATGACATTGGCTGAATTTCGGCAGGTTTTTGATAATGCTTTAATGGGCAATTGTGGTTACACTCAAGACAGTGCAGAAACTGCTATTCAAGAAGGTTATGCTGATTTAATTGCCTTTGGACGACCTTATATTAGTAATCCAGATTTAGTTGAACGTTTTACCCATGACTGGCCTTTAAATCCCCCTGCGGAGATGAATGTTTGGTATTCTTTTGAGGCGGAAGGGTATACGGATTTTCCAACTTATCAAGAATCTCAAGACTTAACAACAGCAAAGAGTTAACATCTTAACCCGTATTATCGGGGCGGGTTCTGAGTTGATGTAAATCTACTCATCAATAACCGATATAAACCCGCCCTTTAAACCGTTAAATTTTAACGATTTACGCTAAAATACAACCGCTACGTTCGGGAATATTTAACGTTAACTTATCTCCTTCCCAAGACAGTTCTACATTCCCATACAAAACCTTTTCAGGACGAGTGTTTAGGCGATCTGCTTGCACAGTTATATTGGCTAATTCTGTGTCACTATTAACCGCAATAATCACTTCTTGATCCTCTAAAATCCGAGCAAAAACATAAACCAATCCTTCAGCAAATAAAGTTTGATAACCGCCCGTTCGTAAAGCCGGATATTGATGACGAATTGCGATTAACTGTTTATGGTAATTGAGAGTCGGTTCATCCCAGTGTTGTTGAAACGGAAATGCTCGCCGACTATCGGGATCAAGTTCTCCCGGTAAACCCACTTCATCCCCATAATAAATACTGGGCGCACCCGGAAAGGTTAGTAATAATAACGTTGATAACTCAACACTGGCTTGATCTCCATCAACAATTGAAAGGACACGAGCGGTATCATGGCTGTCAAGTAAGTTCAATTGAGTCAGTTGAATTTCCCAAGGATAGAGGTTGAGTAACTCAGCAATTTGAGTCCCATATTCACTCGCAGAAAGAGCCGGATAAGGGAAATAAGAAGGCCCTTCTACCAACTCCATTCTGACACGATCTCCACCCGTAAAAGCCAGAGTTGGAGCGGTAAATAAATAATTCATTACCCCGTCAAATTGTGTTCCATCCAACCAAGGACGAGAATCAATCCAAACTTCCCCAACAATATAAGCTTCTGGATTAACTGCTTTAACACGTTGACGAAATTCTTGCCAAAAACCCGGCGTTTTAATTTCAAAAGGAACATCTAAGCGCCAACCATCAATCCCAAACTTGAGCCAATATTCTGCAATTCGCATGATATATTCTCGCACTTCCGGATTATCATGGTTAAACTCCGGTAAGGCACGATTTCCCGCCCAACTGACATAATTTGCAGGCTGATTGCCATCATAG
>CAZNCM010000536.1:0-1641 GCA_964571155.1 uncultured Lyngbya sp.
TTCTGTCGCCAGACGTTCAACATCTGCGCCAAGCTTTTCCTCAGCGTTCATGGTAAGTTCTGCGAGTGCTTGTTCTTCGAGATTACGCTGTTCGACTGTATTTTTGATTTCCTCAAATTGCGATCGCGCTGAATTAATGTTTAACTCATCATTGACTTTAGCAACCAATTCTAACGCCTGATTAATTTCTTGCATATCTTTAAGGTTTGCCAAGTCTGTTTGATAAGCTTCGAGTTTCATTCGTTCTTGATTCAACCGTTCTTGAGATAGATTAACATAGTCTTCGGCTCGTTTAACTTGCTGGGCGAGTTGCGGTAAAAATTTCTCAATTTGAATGGCTTTAGATAGGGCTAAACGGGCCTGATGTTCGTCTCCATTTTGTTGAGCGATTAGGGCAGATTGCTCTAATTTTTCAATTTCTTTAACTTTAGTTTGATACTTTTGTTGGGCGCGTTGGTAAGTAGAGGTTTGAGTAGAAACCGCTTCTGCGAGTTTTTTAACTGACTCTCGCATTAGCTGCAAGGACTGTTCCGCAGCCTCTAGAGAAATTTGGGGTTCCGGGGCTTCTGGTTGGACTCCCCACAGCCAGTCCCAAACTTTGAACATGGCTTTTCCCGCTCTTTCTCCCATTAACCAATAGATAAAGTTTTTCATCAGGGAATATGATTAGACTTGGATTTATTTCTAGTTTAATCGGTCGAGAGTGATCTGGGGTAAAATGTGAGCTAATATTAATACTTAAGAGGATTGTTCACGAATCATCGCCAAGACCAAAGCATAAATAATCATATAAAAAAGCGAAATAAACAGACAAATCGGTACAAGTAACAAGATCAACCAAGGCATGACGCTCGCCCCATAAAAGGCTTCTCCCATATTCACCCCTAAAATTAAACAGGAATTAGCATTTCCTTCATTTAGGATACAATTTCCCTGATCGGCTAAAAATCGGACTAAAAGAATACCCAATAGACTGGGAATGATCGGAATATACCAAATACAAAATAAAGTCCAAAAAAATTGTTGGCGACCCCGTAATGTTAGATGAATCAAAATCACAATAACCGTAATGGCAATAAAAGCCGGAACGATTCCCTGCGGTGACATCATCAAGGGAAAATGCCAAGTCAGTTGAATGAATTTCTCGATTAAAATCCCTAGATTTAATCCAAAAACTAGACATTGAGAAGATTGTTCTCCAACTAAAACACAGCCTTGAGTTTTGGAAAACAGAACCAAGAAAGATGCGGTGATAATCGGTAAAATAAAGCTATTAATGAGAATAAACAAACTTATTTTACTCAATTTATTATTCATAGTTTATGATTAAAACTGACTGTTGTTATATAAAGAGGTACAAAGCTTGCGCCCCGAACTTGAAAATCTTAACCACCCCAAACTAATAAACCTCCTCAATTCTAGCCTTTGGAGAGAGAGAATTGAGAAGGAAAAATGAGTCAAACCAGAAATTGTCAAATTTATTAAGAAACTTGAGCCATACTGCTGATATTTTCTAAGGCAATATTGGCACAAGTCCGCTTCACTAAACCCGTTAAAACCTTACCGGGACCAATTTCAATCACCTGTTCAATTCCCTGTTGTGAAAGCTGTAAACAAGTTTCTCGCCAACGGACAGAACCC
>CAZNCM010000536.1:1657-3239 GCA_964571155.1 uncultured Lyngbya sp.
AAATTCTGTAGCCGCGTCTGCCATCATCGGAGAGTGAAATGCACCGGAAACATTCAATTTGACAACTCGTTTAGCTTTAACATTGGCAATAATTTGATCAACCGCTTCAGGTGTTCCTGAAATGACAACCTGCGCCGAACTATTATCATTAGCCAAAACAACATTTTCAGTATCTTGAAGGTGCTGTTCGAGTTGTTCGCGATCAAAGCCAATAAACGCCGCCATTTGACCTCCTGCGGCATTATTCATCAATTCCGCTCGACGTTTGACCAACGTTAATCCTGTGGCAAAATCAAACACTTCAGCAGCGTATAAGGCTACATATTCACCCAAACTATGACCCGCAACCACATCCGGAGAACGTCCTTGTTTTTTCAGATGTTCAGCGAGGAGACTTTCAACAACATACAAACAAGGTTGAGTGTAGAGTGTACAAGAGAGTTTATCATCATCAGATTGACAGACATCAGAGACAGACCAACCGAGTATTTTTTCAGCAACGTCTAACTGGGGTTGTACTGCGGGTAAATCAAATAAATCAGCACCCATACCCACCGCTTGAGAACCCTGACCCGGAAAAACCCATGCTATTTTCGTCATTTCTATCTAAATTAATCGTTCAACACAAAAGAGGTAAAATTGTCAAAGATAAACCGGCTAAATTCCCCATTGAAAAATTGCCGCACCCCAGGTTAATCCCGCACCAAAACCAGAAGTCGCAATCACATCACCCGGTTTAATTTTGCCGGAGCGAACCGCTTCATCGAGGGCAATGGGAATAGAAGCCGCCGAAGTATTGCCATAATTAGCAAGATTACTAATCACCCGATCAGAGGGAATATTGAGGCGTTGAGCCACTGCATCCATAATTCGCTGGTTAGCCTGATGTAGAATCAGCCAATTGATCTGATCAACCGTTAATTCCGCTCGAAATAAAGCTTTTTCGATCACTTCTGGCACCTTTTGCACCGCAAACCGATAGACTTCTTTCCCATTCATGGTAATCGGTTGATAAGTCCCTGGACTGACGGTAATTTGATCAATTAAGGGTTGAGGCTGTGCTTGAAACGACAAGTTCAGACAATCATTTTGACTCCCATCACTGCGGAGTTCAAACCCCAAAAGGCGATCGCATTGAGACGCTTGCAACACCACCGCCCCCGCACCATCGCCAAACAAAACACAAGTCCGTCGATCTGACCAGTCTACCCACCGGGAAAGTATATCACCCCCAATCAGGAGAACCGTTTTGTAGACTCCGGTACGGATAAACTGAGCGGCAGTGACTAAACCAAAGATAAAACCCGAACAAGCCGCCGTCAGATCAAAAGCCACCGCTTGAGTGGCGCCGAGTTGGGCTTGAATTTGGCTAGCGCTCCCAAATAAATCATCAGGTGTGGACGTCGCCAGTACAATCAGATCAATCTCCGACGGATCAATTTGCGCCATTGCGATCGCCTGTTTTGAGGCAGTCGTTGCCAGCGAACACAAACTCGTTTGAGGATCTGCGACTCGGCGATCGCGAATGCCCGTGCGAGAAGCAATCCATTCGTCGGAAGTCTCAACGATTTGTGAAAGTCTT
>CAZNCM010000537.1:0-427 GCA_964571155.1 uncultured Lyngbya sp.
AATGGGATGATCACCAGTCACCATGATTACCTTTATTCCTGCTTCTTTACAAAGCTGGGGTCGAGCATTTTTACCTTTAGGATCACATTCTACATAATCGATCATAGCAAATGCTTCTTTGCCAAAAAGCTGTTTTTGGTCGTGGCAGTGAGGACACCAATAAGCCCCGTATTCTTTGGCGTTGAGTTGCTGAAGATGACGGGCGAGTGCGAGTTCAGCAGGCCCCGAAGTTGTGGTAATCTCGTAGGGATTTGAGGGATTAGCCGCAGTTGCAGAGGTTTGAGAACCGTTGATACTGCCATACAAGCCTAAAGCCCCAATCAGTGTTATCATGCCAATCGTTAAACCTGTGAGTAACAGTTGTCCGACATCCTCCCAGTCGTGACCCCAAATACTGAGAACAAACAAACTCACAGCAAACAACGCC
>CAZNCM010000537.1:437-3238 GCA_964571155.1 uncultured Lyngbya sp.
AGGGACAAAACTCTCCGATCTCGACCACCATAATATTCATCAGGTAGCCGCTAAACACGACCATCGCGGTACTCAGGGCAAACATCAGCAGTCGCGTTTGTTCTTCGAGATTCGCCCGCAGAGATTTTTGAGAATGCGGATCAACTAATAACGGGGCAATGGCAATTATCCCCATACTCAGATAAGCCAGCAAACCAAATAGAGTCAGCGGTAAACCAAAAACACTCGCATAAGGACTATTTAGCACTTGGTTACACCCCTCTGTCGGACAAGCCGCTGAACCGCCCGTGAGTTTGACCCAAGTTAGATAGGTTGTCTCGACAGCACCAAGACTTGCAATCGCAGCCGTGATCGGGCGAGACCAACGATAAATCCAAGGATTAGAACGTTTGGCAATCATCACTTAATTTCAGCTAAAAGAGGACTATCAATTTTAGATCTTAGTCATTTTAAACCGAGATTTGAGAAGCTAATTCTTGAGAATTGACTAAAATCCTCTGATTTTCTCTAGGATTGAAACCGAAAAACACCGATTGTGATTGACAGATCGTCCAAGCCCAAGTGAAAACTCAAACTTTTTGTTTGTCTAACTGCCAATTTTCTGGATCGTTAGAGACGGATAAACTGCGCTGCATCACTTCTACAAATTGCCGCACTCGACTCGGGTCAATCGGTTGGTCAATCCGTCCATGTCGCTTCAGAGAACTCGAAACAATCACACCATCTGCGGCTTGAATCAACTTCGGAATATTTTCCCAATTGGCACCACTGCCAATAAAGAGCGGAGTCTGACCTGCGGCTTTCCGAGCTAATTCTAAATCCTCCCAACTCGGCGGATTTCCTGTAGACAGACCTGATAAAATCACCCCATCGGCTAAAGCCCGTTCAATCGTTTCTTTGACCACTGAACTTAAATGAGCCAAACCTAAAGGAGCCGCGTGTTTCACCAAAACATCTGCTAAGATTTTGACATCACTCCCGAGTTCTCGTCGATAGCGAAGCAGGCGATGGGCATTACCTTCGATTAGGCCTTGGTCAGTTGCCATCACTCCATTGAGGACATTAACACGAATAAACTGCGCTCCCACACAGGAGGCGATAGCCATCGCACTTTCAGCATCATTGCGTAAGACATTAATGCCAATTGGGACGGTGACTAAGTTCATCAATCGATGCACAATCAGCGTCATTGCACTGACAATTGCCGGATTGACCTGATTTTTGGCAAAGGGAGCATCAAAAAAGTTCTCCACAATAATACCGTTCACACCGCCAGAGGCTAGAGCAGTCGCCTCCTGTTCGGCTCGATCCATAACAGTTTTGAGATTACCTCCCCAACGGGGAGAGGTCGGTAGAGGGAGTAAATGTACGACACCAATAATCGGATTGGATGTTTGAAAAATTTCCTTTAAGTCCACAGGGTTTACCTTATACCACCAAAATAGTACAGCCAGTTCCTAGTTATTAAAGCCAGGAGATCGGCTACAGTGGCAATTGAATAGACAACGGTTGGAGACGGTATACCATAAGATTTTATCGGTAACAGTGACACCATAACTAGGGTTCGTCAAAATTTGGAAGCAGGAAGTTCAGGAGGCTGATTCGTGAAAATTGTCCTGATTACTTTAGCGGTTGGGGTTGGATTGCTCATTCTAGCCGAAATTGGGTTAAGAGTCATGTTTGGTTTTGGTAATCCCTTAATTTATCAAGCGGATGAGGATATTGGCTATCTGTTAGTTCCGGATCAGAAAACGCGACGGTTTGGCAACCGCATCGAGATTAACCAGTATTCTATGCGAAGTTCCCCGATTACGACTGTTCCCCACTCGACCACTTTACGCATTTTGTTATTGGGAGATTCGATTGTCAATGGGGGATGGTGGACTGATCAATCGGATATTATCTCGGAAATGCTCAGTCAACAACTGACTCAAACCCAAGACAAACAGACTCCCGAACACCGGATAGAAGTTTTGAATATTGCGGCTAACTCTTGGGGGCCACCGAACCAACTGGCTTACTTACGAAAATTTGGGACGTTTCAAGCGGCTTGTTTGGTTCTGATTATCAATACAGATGATTTATTTACTAAACCTCCTAACCCAAACCTGGTGGGGGTTGATCCGAACTATCCCGACCATCGACCGATTTTAGGTTTACAAGAACTCTTGAACCGTTTTCGTTCATCTCCGCCCTCGTCTACTACTACTTCCTTTTCTCAACGGCAACCTTCTGATCCCGTCAGCTATAATCTCCAAGCGATTGAGGAAATTCGAGACATTGCAACTCTTGCCCAAATTCCTTTTTTACTCGCGATGACTCCTTTATTACGTGAACTTGGCAGTCCTGGCCCGAGAGATTATGAAATTAAGGCTCGTCAACGTTTAACGGAGTTGACTCAATCTCAAAAAATCTTTTATATCGATTTTTTACCGCTTTTTAATTCAATAAATGAACCCAAATCTTTCTACCGAGATCATATACATTTGAGTGTTCAAGGTAATCAATTCGTGACGGAAAAATTGACTCAAACCCTACAAGAAAAAATGGAAATTTTAGTCGATTCTTCCCCGTAAATATTCTGGAGTTTAGACTAAAACTTGAACAGCGTAGATGTTTTGGCGAAATTCATGCAATCGTTTTAATTTCATCTGGACTTGAGGAAATTGATTGAAAGCTTTAATTTTCTCATCCAGATGCACCAAGGGACAATTCCTGGAGGTAGGGTAGTCTAAACTCCAGTAACTTTAACATATTCCTATTTTCGGTATAGCGCTACGCGCTAGGGAACAGGGAACGCC
>CAZNCM010000538.1:0-3227 GCA_964571155.1 uncultured Lyngbya sp.
AAACTCATGGCAAAGAATGCCGAATATCGTTATCAAACTGCCTGGGGAATTAAACGGGATTTAGAAATTTGTTTAGAACAATTACAAACCACAGGTAAGGTAGAAAACTTTCAAATAGGAGAGCAAGATATTAGCGACAGATTTATTATCCCTGAAAAACTTTATGGCAGAGTAAACGAAGTAGAGCGACTATTAAATGCCTTTGAGAAAGTCAGCATCGGCCAAACAGAAATGATGCTAGTAGCAGGTTTTTCCGGTATAGGAAAAACAGCAGTAGTTAATGAAGTTCATAAACCGATTGTCCGACAACGGGGTTATTTTATTAAAGGCAAATACGACCAATTTCAACGTAATATTCCTTTTTCTGCCTTTGTTCAAGCATTCCGCGATTTAATGGGGCAATTATTATCAGAAAATGATGCTCAAATTCAACAATGGAAAAATCAAATATTAGAGGCAGTAGGGGAAAACGGACAGGTAATTATTGAAGTCATTCCCGAATTAGAAACAATTATCGGTAAACAGCCGCCAGCACAAGAACTTTCTGGAAGTGCTGCCCAAAATCGCTTTAATTTATTATTTCAAAAATTTACTCAAGTTTTTACCAGTGCAGAACATCCCTTAGTGATGTTTTTAGACGATCTGCAATGGGCAGATTCTGCCTCGCTGAAGTTAATGCAAGTTTTAATGGCAGATACGGATCATTTATTACTGATTGGAGCTTATCGGGATAATGAAGTTTACCCCGGACATCCATTAATGTTGACATTGAGTGAAATAGAAAAAGCACAAGCAATAATTAATACTATTACTTTAGCACCATTGAGTCAAGAGACAATCAACCAATTAGTTGCTGACACACTTAAATGTACAGAAAATTTGGCTTTACCCCTTTCACAATTAGTCTTTCAGAAAACTCAAGGAAATCCGTTTTTTGCGACCCAGTTTCTCAAAGCATTGTATCAGGATGGAGCGATTCAAGTTAATTATGAGTTAGGGGGTTGGCAATGCGATATTGCTCGGGTACATCGGCAAGCACTCACCTCAGATGTGGTGGAATTTATGGCATTACAATTGCAAAAATTGCCAGCCGAAACTCAAGAAGTGTTGAAATTAGCAGCTTGTATTGGTAATCAATTCGATCTGAAAACTTTAGGAATTGTTTGGCAACACTCAGAATTAGAAACAGCAGCAAGTTTATGGGAAGCCTTACAAGAAGGGCTAGTTTTACCAATTAGTGAGATTTATAAATTCTATGTAGGAGCAGAAAATCAAGCAATTTCTCTAGACAATAAAGAAACTGTTACCTACAAATTTTTACACGATCGCATTCAACAAGCAGCCTATTCCCTGATTCCAGATGAACAAAAACAAACCACTCATTACAAAATCGGACAACTGCTTTTACAACAGATTTCCTCAGAAGCAAGAGAAGAGCGGATTTTTGAAATCGTCAATCAACTAAACTATGGAACTGCTTTAATTAGCGAACAAAAAGAACTCGACGAACTCGCCCAACTCAATCTGATAGCCTGTCGCAAAGCCAGAAATGCAACTGCCTATCAAGCGGGCCGGGAATATGCCACGATTGGATTATCTTTGCTGGGAGAAAAGGCTTGGCCGAGGCAATATCATAAGACGCGGGAATTTCACGAACTCGCTGCGGAGTTGGCAATGTTGTGTGGTGACTTTGAGGCCATGGAGCGATTCGTGAAGATAGTTTGCGATCACGTCAATTCTTTAGTAGAAAAAGTGAAGGTTTATCACCTGAAAATTCAAGCTAGTTTTGCCCAAAATAAATTAACTGAAGCTGTTAACATTGCACTAGAACTGTTACAAAAATTGGGAGTGACTTTTCCCGAATCCCCGACGCAAAACGATATTCAACAAGCGCTGACTGAAGTTCATCAACTCATTGGCGATCGCGAGGTTGAAGACCTAATTCGTCTACCACGAATGACTGACGAAAAAACAGTTGCGATCGTAAAAATTGCTAATAGTATCATACCAGCCGCTTATTTTATCGGTTCTCCTATACATCCTTTATTGATTACTTTAGCCGTCAAAGAATCGATTTTATTGGGTAATACTCCGGCTTCTGCTTATAGCTATTCCGCCTATGCTTTTATGACTTGTAACCCTTTGCAAGATGTAGATACTGGCGTGAAATTCGGTCGTTTAGCGCTCCAAATTGCTTCCCAACCCGATGCTAAAGCTGTTCAACCATCAGTCTTGACAGTTGTAGGGGCATTAATTGTTTACCGCAAATCTCATGCCAAAGATTGTTTACCTCTATTACAAGAAGGATATGCGACGGCACTCGCAATAGGAGATCCCGATACCGCAGGACATAATGCCCATAACTTTTGCCTCAGTTCTTTTTGGTGCGGTCGTTCCTTGCTAACGTTGGAAAAAGAAACTAATGCTTACTGTAATGGATTGCTGCAACTCAAGCAATCAACAGCTGCCAATTACTGCCGGATTTATTGGCAAGGAATGTTGAATTTGCTCGGCAAGACTGAGAAGCCTACTGTGTTATCCGGGGACGCTTTTGAAGAAGCAACATCGCTACCCCAACTTCTCGAAGCTCGCGACTTGTTTGCTATTTATATTTTTTCAGCTTATAAGTTGATGCTTTGCTATTTATTTGGGGAGTTGGAAGCGGCAAGAAAATCTGCCCTAGAAGTAGAAAAATACTTTACGGTTGGTGTAGGAACTCTGGCAGAACCCGCATTTTATTTCTACGATTCTTTAACCATTTTGGCTGCTTTAAATCCAGAATTAGAGCCAAGTTCCGATGAGTTGGAGAAAGTAGAACAAAACCAAAGCAAATTGCAACAACAGTGGGCTAATTATGCCCCCATGAATCATCAACATAAGGTGGATTTAGTGGCAGCGGAAAAATGTCGGGTGTTGGGGCAAAAATTAGAGGCGATCGAACTGTACGATCGCGCCATATCAGGAGCAAAAGAAAACGAATATATCCAAGAAGAAGCACTCGCCAACGAACTTGCTGCCAAATTCTATCTCGAATGGGGCAAAGCAAAATTTGCTGCCATGTATATGCAGGAAGCTTACTATTGCTATGCCAAATGGGGAGCTAAAGCTAAAGTTAATGACTTAGAAAAACGCTATCCTCAACTCCTCGCACCCATCCTACAACAACCTCGCGCTACTAATTCGTTGAAGGAAACATTGATCCGAGGAACGATCGCTTCTACTCATAC
>CAZNCM010000539.1:0-1222 GCA_964571155.1 uncultured Lyngbya sp.
AGTGTTTAATGTTCCGCTTCCCTTGAAACTAGATGAAGGGTTAAACTTGTTAGCGAATGCGGCTATTCCGATTGCATTATTAATGTTAGGAATTCAAATTGCTAGTCATCGGTTAGCCTTCAATTTGTATGAAGTGGGAGCGAGTTGTTTACGTCTTTTAGGAGGTGCTGCAATTGCGTTTTTAGTTGGTAAACTATTAGGGTTAGAAGATTTGGATTTAAAGGTGTTAGTTTTGCAGAGTTCAATGCCAACTGCAATTACTGCTTTTTTAATGGTGCATGAATTTGGGGGAGATGCTAGTCAAACTGCACGAGTTGTTGTGGTTTCAACGTTACTCGCGTTTATCACTTTACCGGGGGTTTTATTAATGTTACAAACTTTTATTTAAAGATTATAATCAATCACAAATCAACCTGTTTGAAAAAAGTTAAAACTCACCAGAGAGGTTAAATCCTCCTAAGAGAATTAGTAATAATCCAGCTATTAATCCTAATTCAATTCCCAGAGGTTTTTGATTGAACTGTTTCCCAAACCAGTAACCTCCGCCAATGGTGAGTAAACTCGAAACAAAACTAAAAAAACTGGTTAAACCGATATTAAATTCAGCAATACCCGCTCCGACCCCTGTTCCTAAATTGGTAATTGTTAAACCCAATCCTAATAAAATTGCAGTTCTTAAACTCAGTCTATTGATTGAATATTGAGAGGTAAATTCTTCAGTTTCACTTGAGTCTGAGATGAGCGTTTGCCAAATGCTGAGGATACCAATGATAATCAGAATTAAGCTTCCTAAATAACCCGCTAAACTATTGGGTAGATAGTGACGAATTTGATCCCCAAGATGAATCGAAATCCAGGTACTTAACCCGGAAAGAATTGCAATGGTAAAGTTAGCAGAAGTCGGAACAATCCAGTTTCGGAGTCCGTAACTCATTCCCACTGCTAAATTATCAAGATTGGTCGAAAGCGACAAGACAATTGAACTCAAAACAGACTCAAGCAAATTCATATTTTAAAGGGTTAATTCAACTTAGAAAGGAGAACCGGGAATCGAAGGTCTAGGAACCGACGGCACCGGAGGAGAAGGAACATTAGGAGTCGGAACTCCATTGGCCCCACAACTAAAACCAGACGGAACAATCCGCTGACAAATTGATTGTAATGCACCTTCTGGTGTAATGGGAATATTAAAGCCAGAAAAGAGTTCTCCGGTTAAAATCAA
>CAZNCM010000539.1:1232-3217 GCA_964571155.1 uncultured Lyngbya sp.
TTGCCTTCTGACCACATAAAGTAGTACTGGTCATTGCGTCGGAATACGAACGGACCTTCTACGTAACCTTCGGGGGTAATCTCTTGAATTTCTCCCAGAAAACCCGGTAAAACGCCTATTTTTTGACCTTCCCTGAGAATAATCGGAACGGCACCTGTTTCTTGAGAAGTGACTTCAACTTCTCCCTCTAATACTTTAATATTTCCGGTGCCATCTTCGTCCGTTTCCATAATATAAAGTGTACCTTTTACTCCAACTGAAAACCCTCCAATACAACCATTTGCTGGCCCACTAACGACCACTTGACCTTGTTGAATATCGACACATTGACCGACAGTAACCTGAGAGTTTGTTCCAATCCGTCCTGCTGCACCGTTATTAAATTCTATACTCGCACGGGATTCTTGAGTCCGAATCAGCTGTCCTAAATCGGCTTGATCTTGAACTTGGGCTTGCTGTTCTTCGATGAAGACTTCTTCTCCATCTAAAATCTCTTGAACGATAGCCAGATCAATTTGAGCTAAAGCGGGAACATTTAACAGCCCAAACCCGACAGCAAAAAATAAACCACACAGCAGACTCAAGATAGTTTTCTGGTAAGGATGGTGAGGGAAAGTTAAGTTTAATGGCATCATCTGATTTAGCGGTTAAAATTAAAAAAGAGGACTAGAATGTGTACATCAAATATTGAGGCGAACTCCTCAAGATTGGTATAAAAGCTATTTTAAGTTAACTGATGACCTGTGAACACAAACGGAACCCGATTTTCTTGAACAAGCGATTTTTCCGAACGCTTCAAGTTACTTTTCTATTGGGTGTTCTGCTATCCGGAAAAACTGCGCCCGTCGCCTCGAGTCAGTCAGTCAACCCCTCTAACATCTTGGATAGGGAGTTGAGGGAAGAAATGATACTTGCAGTTAATTCTAATAATCCAGCACAACAAGCCCTAAAAGCAGGCTTAAATCACTATCGTCAGGGAACAAGTGCCGCTTTACATCAAGCGATTGAACAGTTAGAAATTGCGTTGAAACTTTGGCAAGAACAGGGTGATTTTACTCAAGCCGCAACAACTTTGCAATTTTTAGGTTTAATTCATTCTGATTTAGGAGAATATCAAGCCGCTTTAAATTATTATCGTCAAGTTTTACAGTTAGTTCCTCAACTCTCTCAACCCGAATATTGGGAAGCTCCTATTTTAGAGCTTTCTGCCGAAGTTTATCTCAAGTGGGGTGAATATCAAAAAGCGTTAGAAGCCTATGAAAAAGCTCACATTCTTCGTAAACAAATTGGCTTAGAATCGGCAGAAGCCGCAACATTAAATAGTATGGGTTTACTGTATTATAATTTAGGAGAACTCAATCGAGCGTTAGACTATTATCAACAGGCTCAGTCACTGTTACAGCGTTCAGAAAGTTCTGCTGATTTAAAAACTACTGCGTTAATTTTAAATAATATTGGTCAAGTTTATTCTGAACAAGGAGAATTAGAACAAGCCCAAGAAATCTATGAGCAAGCTTTGAATTATTGGAATGCTATACCCGAACGATCTGATGTGAGAAATATTCGTGGAAAAGCAGCTACTTTAAATAATCAGGGTTATATTTATGCTCAATCTAATCAATTTAAACTCGCTCAACAAACTTATAATGAAGCATTACCCCTTTGGCAAAAGATAGGGGATCGCACCCGAGAAGCCAGTACGTTAAATAATTTGTGTTATGTAGATTTTAAACAGGGTAATTTAGCCCAAGCCTTAGAAATTTGTACCCAATCTCTACAAATTAGACAAGCAGTTGGAGACAGAACTAAAGAACCTCTGAGTCTTTACTACATTGCTCAAATTCAACGAGAACAAGGTCAGTTAGAAGCAGCAGTTAAGACCCTAGAAGCAGCGTTAGAAATCATTGAAGATTTGCGAACAAAAGTTGATCGTCAGGACTTAAGAACGTCCTTTTTTGCCTCTAAACAAGAGTATTATGAATTTT